>NZ_CP045733.1 GCF_016864235.1 Legionella sp. MW5194 | reverse complement strand
GGAACTCAAAAAGAATGGTCCTCCGATTAACCCAATAAGCACTGCAATCATTCTAAAGGCTTTCAACATGGATACTCCTTGTTAATAATCAACTCATTTACGCTTACTTTTTAAAGCGGCCAGTTTGTTTTGGACTAAAACGTCCACAGCCAAACCACTCACATCGATCGCATTGGTGACATGATGAATGGTATTACACGTGATGACTTGCACCCCTTTCATCGCAGATAATAGAGAATAAGCGTCTTCTGCAAACAGCGCATGCACACCAATACAAACGATGGACTTGCTCCCTGCTTGTTGTAAATGCTTCACCGTCTCTACCATGGTTCTGGCGGTGGAAATGATGTCATCGACGAGCACGAGTGTCGAAGATTCGAGCTCAGGAATATAGGGTACTGAAATAGTCACCTCTTTATCACCATGCCGAATCTTTTCCAAAATCGCATAAGGAAAACGACCTTTTTCTGCAATATCGGCAACCCACTGCTCACTTTCCATATCAGGACCAATAAGAATTGGCTTAGGAACATGATGTTTAATCCATGTGGCAATCATCGATGTGGCATGCAAAACAAAAGTGGGAATTGAGTAGATTTCATCTAAAGAGTGATAGCGATGCAAGTGCGGATCAATCGTCATGAGCCAATCGAATGAAGTCGATAAAATGTCCGCAAAATAACGTGAAGTAATTCCTTCTCCTTCGTGAAAACGTTTATCTTGCCGTAGGTAGGAAAGATAAGGAGCAATCAAACCGATTTTTTTAGCCCCCAACTCTTTAGCCGTTTTGGCAAAAAACAACAAAGGCAGTATTTTTTCATCCGGCTGGTTTAAACTGTCCACTACCATAATGCTGCGACTTTTAACCTCTGAATCAATTTTTAAGTACCATTCTGTATCAGGAAAACGGTGGAATGTGACCTTACCCACTTCCACTTGAAGTGTCTTTTGTAATTGTCCGGCAATTTCTGAAGAATCAAATAATGAACATAACAGAGGCTTCAAGAATTTTCTCCTAAAATAATGATGTCTTGTTTATCGCGAAGTAAATCACAGGCGTAATGGAGCTCCCCTGAAGACTCCGAATGAATTGTAAACAAAGGTTCGCCTTTTTCAACGGATTCGCCGACATGGGAATGGAGGTCAATACCCGCCGATTTCGATTTAGGCGCACCAGCAAGCTTAGCTATTTTTGCAAGCTTTCGATTGTCAATGAGGGAGACTTTTCCTGCCTTTGCAGCCACAACAGGATAAGTAAAACGTGCCTTGGTCAATTCCCTCATCCCACCCTGAGCCTCACAAATGGCCTGAAATTTCTTAAACGCTTGTCCACTATCCAATAATTGCGTCGCAATGGATTTACCTAAACCCGTTGGTACTTTCGAAGAACACTCTAACGCAGCACCTGCAAGCGTCAACGCTCGTTCACGCAAATCATTGGGCGCATCAGGCAACCCTTGTAATACTGCCAATACATCGCGAGCTTCTAACGACGGGCCAATGCCATGGCCTACCGGCTGCGTCCCATCCGTAAATAAAGTATGGACAACAAGCCCTAACTCGTTACCTACCTCCTCAAGCAATTGTTTCAGAAGGAGCGCCATAGACTGATTCCTCACTTTGGCAGTAGGTCCTACGGGGATATCAATAACCGCGTGTGTGGCCCCTGTTGCAATTTTTTTAGAAAGAATGGAAGCCACTAATTGCCCTTCACTATCTAAATCAATGGCTCGTTCCACACGGATGAGCACGTCATCAGCAGGACTTAAACTCACAGCCCCACCCCATACGATACAGCCGTTTTCTTGTTCAACCACTTGGCGCATCTTTTGGGGACTTAAGTGGACTGGAGCTAAAGTCTCCATGGTATCCGCAGTCCCCGCGGGTGATGTAATGGCACGCGATGATGTTTTTGGAATCATCAATCCAAAAGCGGCCACAATGGGAACTACAATCAGAGTTGTGCGATTTCCCGGCAATCCTCCCACGCAATGTTTATCGACGACCAGAGGTGAAGACCAGGATAAGCGATCACCACTGTCTATCATGGCTTTGGTGAGTTTCATGATTTCCGTACGGGTTAGACGTCCTGCACTACTTGCCGCTAAAAAAGCGGAGATTTGTACATCAGAAAGACGACCGCTTAACACATCATCAATGATGATCTTCATTTGTTCATAAGACAGTTCTTTGCCATAAATCTTGGTATGCACATAGCTTAAGGATTCCAAGGGTTTTGGATGGGAGACCTGAATTTCATCGCCTTCTTTGGCATGTAAAGACTCCCAGGCGTAATCCGACAAACCAGCCTCACCAGGCTGAAGTAGCTCTGAGGTCACCACATTAAGAGTGGCTATCATAGAGTGCTGACCTAAAGTCACTTGGATACGCGTCTGTACTTCGAATCCTTCCGAATGACAAACATGACAATCCTCGCGCATGTAAATAATAGCTTCGTGATAAGTTTTAATCCCTAAATGTTTTAACCGAAGCCCATGAGAGGTTTTCTTACTCACCACAATTCCTCCGTTTGCAGATAAGAAGGAATGGTGCAAGAAAAACCTAATTGCTTCTCAATCTTCTGTTTTAGCGATTGGGCGCTGTGAGGCTCCCCATGGGTGATAAAAACCTTTTTAGGCGGATTAGTCAAATGAGTTAGCCATTCTAACAATTCCAGGTAGTCGGCATGAGCCGATGTACTGCTCATGACTACGACCTTAGCTTGTATCGGAATAAAACTCCCGTGAATTTTGACTTGCTTCTCCCCATTCACAATTCGAGCACCACGAGTGCCACCTGCCTGAAAGCCAGTAAAAAGTAGAGTATTTTTAGGATTAGGCGCAAAGGCTTTTAAATGATGCAGAATGCGGCCGCCTTGCGCCATGCCGCTGGCCGCTATGATGATTTGCGGCATGTGATGACGGTCAATCTCCTTGGACTCCTCAGGTGTGTTCACATAGGTGGCAACATGGCATAGTCCACGACATTGTTCTGCAGTTAAATGGTGGTCTTCTTTATAAGCGCAGAGTAAATGAGTGGCATCAATGGCCATGGGGCTGTCTAAAAAGACAGGAAGGTCTTTGGGAATTTGCCCTTGTCGTTTCAGTTCATAAATAAAATAAAGAAGACTTTGCGCACGCCCTACTGCAAACGCAGGAATAATGACTGAGCCCCCTCGTTTAACGGTTTGATTAATCACCTGAGCCACTTGGGGTAAGGGATCTGTGGCATCATGCAATCGGTCACCATAGGTGGACTCCATCACCAGATAATCCGTTTCTTGAATGAAGGCAGGGGCTTTCATAACGGGATCATAAGGACGGCCAATGTCTCCAGTAAACACAATGGAACCCTTTTGGGTTTTTATTTTGACCATGGCCGCACCCACAATGTGACCGGCACGATGATACTCAAAACTGAAATCATGGAATAATTGATGCGGGGTATCAAAATCAATGGTTTCAAAATACTGCAATGCTGTCCGAGCTTCTTTTTCAGTATAAAGAGGAAGAGCAGGTTGGTGTTTGGAGAATCCATACTTATTGGCCAAGCGTGCTTCTTCTTCCTGCAGATGACCACTGTCGGGTAACAAAATGGAACACAGTGCTTTGGTACCCGGTGTTGTATAAATTTTGCCTTGGAATCCGTTTTTGACGAGCAAGGGAAGATAGCCTGAATGGTCAATATGCGCATGAGTGATAATCACCGCATCAATATCATGGGGATCAATTGGCAAGGGCGCCCAGTTACGTAATCGTAATTCTTTGTAGCCTTGAAAAAGACCGCAATCAATCAGGATTTTTTTAGAACCAATGGTCAAAAGATATTTAGAACCAGTAACCGTCTCAGTTGCTCCTAAAAAAGTTAATTTCATCTTGCCTCCGTTAAGTCTGCTGTTTTTTTCAAATCCACTTGCCAACGCCACATCACATAAACCACAGGAATCACAATTAAAGTCAATAAAAGGGCAGAAAAAACCCCACCGACCATGGGTGCTGCAAGACGCTTCATCACATCAGCCCCAATGCCTGTAGCCCACATCACCGGTAATAGGCCAATGATGTTAGCAAGACCCGCCATGGCCATGGGACGAATGCGGGAGACCGCACAAAGTTGTACCAGCTGAATTAAATCGGGCAATGTTTTGAGCAACCCTTTTTCCTTTTGTTCATTGTAATCAGAATCAAGGTAAGCGAGCATCACGGCACTGGTTTCAGCCGCAACACCAGCAAGCGCAATCATCCCCACCCAAACGGCAATACTCATGTTGTACCCTAATATATAAAGCAGCAAAAAGCCGCCAAATAAAGCGAAGGGTACGCCAAGCATCACCATCAAGGTCTCGGTAATGGTGCGGAAAGTAAAGTAAAATAAGACAAAAATGATGGCCAAGGTCAGTGGCACAAAAATTTTAAGTCGCTCATAGACCCGTTGCATGAACTCATATTGTCCCGACCAAGCAAGCGTATAGCCTGGAGGCAATTTCACTTTGGCGTTGACCACTTGCTTTAATTCCTCCACATAGCCACCAATGTCTCGGCCACTGATGTCAATGAAGACGTAACCTGCTAACATGCCATTCTCATCGCGAACCATGGCAGGTCCTGAACGAAAGGTTAAAGTCACCAATTGCGCAACGGGTACCTCCGCACCACTGGGTGTTTTGACTAAAATACGATTGAGTTTGTCGGGGTCATCACGCAATTCTCGCAAATAACGCACATTCACTGGGTAGCGCTCACGCCCCTCAATCGTGGTAGCAATGTTTTCACCACCTACAGCGGATTCAATGATGCGATTGACGTCCATAATGGTTAAGCCATAGCGAGCCAACTGGTCCCGATTAATTTGAAAATCAAGGAAGTAACCTCCAGCCACCCGCTCTGCATAGACCGTACTGGTGCCCTTCACTTCTTTGGCCACCATTTCAATTTCTTTACCAATGGCTTCAATCTTTTTAATGTCAGGACCAAAAACTTTAATCCCTACAGCCGTTCGGATGCCTGTGGTGAGCATGTCATTGCGTGCTTTAATGGGCATGGTCCAAGCGTTACTCACACCTGGAAATTGCAACGCTTCATCCATTTCGGCAACCAGGCTTTCATAAGTCATTCCTTTGCGCCAAAATTCTTTAGGCTTTAACTCCACAATCACTTCCATCATATTAAATGGAGAAGGGTCGGTGGACGTTTCGGCTCTTCCCGTCTTGCCAAAAACGTGCGCCACTTCAGGAAATGCTTTTAATTTCTTATCCATTTCCTGAAGTAAACCCGTCGCTTGAGTGACTGAAATACCTGGTAAAGTAACCGGCATATACAAAATCGTCCCTTCATAAAGAGGGGGCATGAATTCAGAGCCAATGAGTTTATAAAGAGGAATGGTGGCCATAGCCAATACAATGGCAATTCCCACCACAAATTGGCGATATCTCAAAGCAAGCCTCAACACGGGCGCGTACATGGCTTGCATCCACCGCGTAATCGGATGTTTTTGTTCAGGAATGATTCGACCACGCACCAAAAGAGGCAATAGGACAGGAATTAAGGTGATGGCAAGTAAAGCACTCATGAAAATGGCTAAATTCTTAGTATAAGCCAAGGGCGAAAACAGCCGCCCTTCCTGAGCTTCCAAAGTAAAAACAGGCATAAAAGAGATGGCAATGACCAAAAGGGATGAAAAAATGGCAGGCCCCACCTCTTTCGCCGAATCGATTAACACCTGGGTGCGATCGCCTGGGCTTCCTTTTGCTTCCCAATCCGCTAAGCGTTTATGGGCATTGTCGACCATGATGATGGCCGCATCGACCATATCACCAACGGCGACAATAATGCCGCCGATGGACATAATATTCAGTCCAACATGTAAGAAATAAATGGGGATAAACGAAATCAAAATCGCCAGCGGCAAGGTAATAATAGGAATGAGTGCGGAACGAAAATGTCCTAAAAACACAATAATGAGTAACCCAACCACCACCAGTTCTTCAATCAAGTTCCAATTGGCCGTGGAAATCGCTTCTCTGATTAAGTTACTTCGGTCATACACAGGAACCATTTTTATCCCTTCCGGGATGGCCGAAGCTAATTCTTTCAATTTATCCTTGATGCGGCCAATCACTTGCAACACGTCTTCACCAAAGCGCATGATGACAATACCGCCCACGGCTTCGCCTTGGCCATTTAAATCGACCACCCCGCGGCGCATATCCGAGCCAAGCTGAACAGTCGCCACATCACGTAATAAAATCGGTGTGCCATTGGCATTGGTGCCCACGGCAATTTTTTCAATATCCTCAGTAGACTTAATGTACCCGCGACCACGAATCATGTATTCCACGCCCGAAAACTCAATGACTCGACCACCGGTGTCATTATTACTCATGCGAATTTTTTCAACAATCTCAGGAACCGATAGGTTGTAGGCAAGGACTTTGACTGGATCCAAATTGACTTGGTATTGCTTGACAAAACCTCCCACACTGGCTACTTCAGACACCCCAGGAACCGCTCTTAACCAATAGCGCAAATACCAATCCTGAAATGTGCGTAACTCAGCCAGGTTATGCTTGCCATTGTCATCCACCAAGGCGTATTGATAAATCCAACCCACCGGTGTCGCATCAGGCCCCAATTGAGGAGTCACTCCTTCAGGTAATTTTCCAGCCAGCTGACTCATGTACTCCAAGACCCGAGAGCGCGCCCAATAAATATCCGTGCCATCCTCAAAAATGATGTAGACATAAGAAAAGCCAAAATCAGAAAATCCCCGCACAGCAACAACCTTTGGTGCAGATAAGAGGGCGGTTACAATGGGATAAGTGACTTGATCTTCCATCAGATCGGGCGAGCGCCCCATCCAGGTCGTATACACAATGACTTGAGTGTCTGAAATGTCAGGCAATGCGTCCATACGGGTATTCTTCAAGGCAATGTAGCCCATGAAAGAAAACCCGAGCACAAAAAGCAACACAATAAACCGGTTGCGTGCACAAAATTCAATAATCCGTTCGACCATAAAATCCCTTTATTCCAAGGCCAAATCACGCCTCTTTATTAGAGCTTCTTTCCCATTATAGCGGTTCAGAAAGAAAATCTATTGATGTTGCATGCCTCCCATGGCCGCTTTCAACTGGCTCTCTGAGTCAATGAGGAAATTGGCAGACGTAATAATTTGATCGCCCTCTTTAACCCCTTTGATTATCTCAAGCAAATCCCCTGCCCTAACCCCTAAGGTCACGTCCCGCCATTCAATTTTGCCATTACCATGGTAAATAAACACCACTGCGCGCTCACCTGTGAGTAGAACAGCATTTTTAGGGACCACAAGACGTTCACCCAAAGGTACTTTGAGTTCCAGATTCACATACATGCCCGGTTTTAATTGCTCCTTCTGGTTGTCCACTTCAAAGCGAACCTTGGCTGTACGTGTTTTCATGTCAATCGTAGGGTAGATAAAATCAAGCTTGGCCTTAAATAATTCATTGGGCAAGTAGGTAAGGGTCAAATCAGCCATTTGACCAAGACGAATATAAGGAAGCTCATATTCGTAAATGTCCCCTAAAACCCACAAGCGTGATAAATCAGCAATGGTATAGAGTTCATCTCCTGGCTCAATGCGCATGCCCACCAGCGCCATTTTTTTAAGCACCGTACCTTGGATGGGGGAATGAATCGTCATCGTCCGAGTGATTTTGCCCGTACGTCTTAATTGCTCAATGTCTTTTTCGGAAATCCCCCACAGCAACAACCTTTGGTGGGCTGCTTGAAAAGCAGACTGCGCACCACGAGCCGCACTCGATGTCGTATTTTTGCTTAATATTTTTTGGGCATTAAGGGCGAGCAAATATTCTTGCTGGGTGGCGACCAATTCAGGACTGTAAACGGTGAAAAGAGCTTGGTCTGCTTTGACTTTTTCTCCAGTAAAATTAATGAATAAGTTCTCAATCCACCCATCAAAGCGCACATGAATATGGGCAACACGCCGCTCATCGGCTTCAACACGCCCCACGGTACGGATTATTTTTTCAACCACTTGGCGACGCACCGGCTCTGACGTAATGCCAATGGCTTGTAAACGAGCCGGATCAATCACAATCTCATTTCCTTGAGTGGACTGTTTCATGTCCATCTTGTCATGATTATCCATGGCCTGTTGCGCCTGAGTTACCTGCAACAACGAAAGTAAACTCAAGATAACCACACCCTTGATTATCATCTTAAAATTCATAAGAACGTCCCTGTGCTTTCTTCGATTTGTGCTATCGCTTTTTCATGTTCAGCGAGTTCACCGTGCCATTCCAATTCATTTTCTTGCAGCGTCAATAAATTATTCAGCATCGTTAAGAAATCCACTTTGCCCACGCCGTAGGTGGCTTGCGATGAAGTAAATGTTAAGCTGGCTTGTGGAATGATGGTATGTTGAATCAGATGAATGAGTTTTGCAGAGCGCTCTGCCAACAAATAAGCATTTTTCACTTGAAAAGAAAGCATACGATAGGTGGTCTGCAAATCCTCAATATCCGCATTATACCGCGCAAGTGATTCGCGCACGGCATGATTTTGCTTTTGCATGAAATAAAGAGGCACGGTTGCTTTTAACAAGACTTGATAGCCTTTGGTGTGCATTCCCGTATCATGAAGTCGTCCCCCTTCGATTTCCACATCCGGGAAATACTCCATTTTACTTAAGCGGATGGCTTGCCGTCCTTTTTGAACAGCACGTTGCTGCATGATTAATTGCGGCGCTCGGCTCTTAACGAGCGTATAAAAATACTCTAAATTATGACACATTGGCGTTACAGGGAGCACTGCTGGTGTATGGATTGTAATTTCTAAAGAACGATTTAAAAGGCGATTGATACCCGCCTGCAGGGATCCCCGTTGTTGCTTTAAGATGACTAAACGCATCAGCAGACGAGAAATCTCAGTTTGGGCACGATAAATATCTTGTTGTGGTGTTTTCCCCACACTGTAATTGGCTTCGGAACTCTTTTCCATTTCATGAAGAAGCTCTTGGTTTCTTTGTACGATTTCAATGGATTTATTGACAAAATAAAGGTCGTAATAAAGCCGTTTTAATTCAGCAATAACGGCGAAACTAGTGGCTTGATATTCTGCTTCCGCTCTTTTGGCCTCTAGCGTTGCTATCCTTCCTCGCACAATGAGTTTACCAGGAAAAGGAATTTCTTGTTGGCCACCCAACATTTGCTCTCGCCTTGGATCCACATCCATAGGGATATTCTCAGACATGTTGATGTACCCTGCATTCAACTTGGGATCAGGTAACGCACGCGCTTGTGGAATCACATGGATTGCTGCCAGCAGTCGGTCGCGTGCCGCACGAATTTGAGGATTGTTTTGCGTGGCCTCATTGATTAGCTGCGATAAAGCAGGCGGTATCTTGGCATAAGATACTGGTCCTGTAAAACATGAAAAACCTAAGAGAATAGTCCAAATCATTTTTTTAACACTAAAATGCTTCATTTGGTGCCTTCCTTAGCCGCTTCTGAGCTTCTATCACTAACAAAGGCACCATGCCTAATAGAATCCAAACAACGCACTGAGTGAGTGAGACCGGTTCAATGCCAAATAATTCGCGCAGCGCCGGGATATGATGAATCAAGACCTGCAGGGAAAAACTGATGCTCACAATAAAAAAGAGTCTTAAATTGGAAAACAATCCTACTTGCCAGATGTTCTTCGTGTCGCTTCGTGCTCCAAAGGCCCGTAAAAGTTCGGCGGTTACTAAGACAGAAAACGCCGCATCCTGGGCTTGGACTAAATCCTTATCGATTAAATATTCATAAGCAAACACACCAAGAGTGACTAAAGCCGTTAAACAACCCACAAAGGTTACTCGTTTGAAAAACGCCATATCCATCATGGATTTTTGCGTGGCTCTGGGGGGACGATTCAAAATCCCTGGCTCTGACATATCGGTAGCTAAGCCAATGGCCGGTAAACCATCGGTTACTAAGTTAATCCATAATAATTGGATAGGAAGCAACGGCAATGGCCAACCAATTAAAAGGGCTACAAACACAACCAGTAACTCCCCACTATTGCCTGCTAATAAAAAGCCAAGTGTTTTGGCAATGTTATCGTAAATAGTCCGGCCTTCTTCAATGCCCGCCACAATCGAGGTGAAATTATTGTCCATGACAATGATGTCAGAGGCTTCCTTGGTAACTGCAGTGCCTGTTTTTCCCATCGCAATCCCCACAGATGCTTCTTTTAAAGCAGGTGCATCATTCACCCCATCGCCTGTCATCGCCACCACCATTTGTTGTTTTTTCCAGGCCCGTACGATTTTTAATTTATGCTCCGCAGTCACACGAGCATAAACAGCAATGTCTTTGACGCAATGGTTAAACTCCTCCTCTGACATGTTTTCAAGTTCGTTGCCAGTGAGCAATCGATCCCCTGCCTCCAAAATGCCAAGCTCTTTGGCAATGGCTTTTGCTGTATCAGGATGGTCTCCTGTAATCATCACTGGTTTAATGCCAGCCTTTTTACAGCGACTGATGGATTCCTTGCTACTCGCATGAGGGGGGTCCTGAAGACCAATAAGACCTAAGAAAACCAGGTTATTTTCAATCTCTTCCTCTTCTTTTTCTAAAGCTATAGGCTCTATTTGACGCTCAGCAAAAGCTAACAGTCTTAATGCTTCGCTGGCCATGAGTTCGCAGGATTGTTTCATGCGCGCTTTATCATTAGGTGTTAATTTTTTAATGCCTGTTTTGGTCAAAATATAGGTGCAGCGCTCCAAAATGAGTTCGGGTGCTCCCTTAACAAAAGCGATGTTTTGATGGTCTTGTCGACACACAACCGTCATGCGTTTGCGTTCGGAACTAAAGGGTAACTCTTTGATGCGAGGATAAGAGGATCGCAGTTCCCCTTGCCAAACGCCTCCTTTGGCTGCAGCAACCAAAAGAGCCACTTCAGTTGGGTCTCCCACGGTTGTCGTCTGTCCATTTTGCTCGCTAAATTCTGCGTTATTACAAACTGTCATTGCTCGTAAGGTAGCTTGCAACAACGTGTCATCAGACACATTAATTTCCTGGCCTTGTAGTGAAAATCCCCCTGTCAGGTTATAACCCTCTCCCTGAATGCTATAAACATCACTTGCTGTCACAAGCTTACGCGCCGTCATTTCCCCTACCGTCAACGTTCCTGTTTTATCGGTGCAAATGACTTGTAAACAGCCGAGTGTTTCAACCGCCGATAATCGCCTTACCAGTACGGCACGCCGTACCATACGCTGCACGCCAAGCGCTAAAGCCACTGTGACTACAGCAGGTAATCCTTCAGGAATTGCAGCCACTGCAAGACTGACTGAACTCATGAACAAACTGAAGATAGGGATGTTACGTAAGAGACCTAAGCCAAAAATGGCAATGATAATGAAAAAGCAAAGCCACAATAGACGAGAACCCACTTGATTGAGTTTTTTCTGCAAAGGCGTTTCATCACGAGACGCTTCACCCAGCATTTTGGCAATGTGCCCCATTTCCGTTTGCATACCAGTCGCCACGACAAGCGCGCGACCTGTGCCATCGGCTATAGAGGTGCCCATAAACACCATGTTTTTACGATCGGCTAGAGGCGTTTCTTTAGCACAAATCTCTAGGTTTTTAGCGACTGGTATCGATTCTCCGGTGAGTGGTGCTTCATTGACTTTAAGCGCTGATAATTCAAAAAGGCGAGCATCGGAAGCGATTAAATCACCGCTTTCAAATAGAAGAATATCTCCTGGTACGATATCAGAAGCAGCTATCACCCTCACGCGGCCATCTCGCAACACGGTGGCTTTAGGAGCGGCCATTTGTTGAAGAGCAAGCATGGCGCGATCGGCACGATATTCTAAAACAAATCCAATGATGGCATTTAAAATGACAATGGCCAAAATGGCAATGGCATCGGCTTTTTCATCCAACAAAAAAGACACAACAACAGCACCTAAAAGCACCCAGGTGACCACACTTGCAAATTGTTGCAAAAAAATGAGGAAAGGAGACGTTTTTTTCTGTTGACTCAGCAGGTTGAGTCCCACTTCTTTTAACCGCTGTTGTGCTTCTTTCTCAGATAGTCCTAAAGATAAGTCAGTTTCAAACAACAATGCCATATCTGCAGGTGATTTTTCGTGCCACTGTTCTGCCATAACAGCCATCCTTTGCATTCGCCATCCATTATGATGTGGTGCGCATCATTTTATCCCAATTTTTAGTGCCCAAATAGTTCTTATTTAATAGAGTGAGCGCTCATGTTAACCTTTAGGATTGAGTAAAAGATTTTAGTGTTAGCGACCACCACCGCCACCATGACCAACATGGCCTTGAGCGACATGTTCTTCCAGACTCTTAGTATTCTTACTGCTCGTGCCACTGCTCATGCATGCAGTAAGAATAAAACAACACGCCAAAACCATCCAATGACTTTGTTTCATGATGATTTCTATCCTTGATTTTAAAGGGAAATAATTACAATATAGACTCTTTGGTATGGATAAGTCAAAACAAAGTGTTCTCTGCTTTGACAGACAGTTAGCTAAGAATAACCTTTGAGAAACCCAATTAAAATGTCTTGATGTGTCCTCAAAAAAACCTAAAAAGATTTAGCGTGCAAAAGAAAATTTTGTCCCTTTGTTTTGAATTAATTGAATGATAGTTGAATTGTTTTTAGCTCACTTTTTTCGTATCCTAAACCGATTCAAAATTTGAGCTGGTTTTTTGAAATATTAAACTAT
This sequence comes from Legionella sp. MW5194, assembly GCF_016864235.1. Classification (NCBI taxonomy): domain Bacteria; kingdom Pseudomonadati; phylum Pseudomonadota; class Gammaproteobacteria; order Legionellales; family Legionellaceae; genus Legionella; species Legionella sp. MW5194. The sequence goes on along the minus strand of NZ_CP045733.1, from coordinate 148,636 downwards.
TAATTGACACATATCACATCAATTTCGTCATCCCAATCAATTACATCGATGACGCTCCTAATAAACATTTAAGATACCTCTACTTATATTTAATGCCTGTCTTAAAAGGACAATCATGATATCATTCTATATGCTGATCAAAATAAATAGCTTACAGAATAGGACTATAAGAAATTATTTTATAACCAATTGGTTTTCTTGGAGACAAAAATATTGTGAAGAAATTTGCCATCACCCTAATGAGCTTGATATTCATTAACTTATATCATCCCACTGCTTTCTCGGAAAAGCCTAATCAGCGCATGATGAACAATCAAGCAACACATTCTTTGAAATCAAAAAATACCTTGCAATTATCTATTCAAGAGATAATGGATAAAAAGGACAAGAAACTGGTGTTCATCAAATTAATTGACACAAAAAACAATAAACCAATCACCTTAAACGATCTTATTGAAGCACATACACAAAAGATTCATTTGTTGATTATCGATGATAGCCTCCTTGACTATAGTCATGTCCATCCAGTCGAAACAACGATACCAGGCATCTATCAATTTGAATGGCAGCCTACGCTTAAGAGTGCCTCCTATCGAGCATGGGCTGATCTTATACCGACTAATACAAAAACCCAAGAATATGTAGTTGCCGATTTACCTTTCCCAAAGACAAAAAAGAAATTGGAAAATCCTATTCATCGACAACCATTATTTGAAAGTAGTGTTGATGGCTACCATTTTAAATTGTCTTTTGATAAAACACCATTGCACGTCGGTCAAGCAGTCATGGGCAAAATTGACATCACCGATGCAAAGGAAAACCCAGTTCATACCTTAGAGCCCATTATGGGTGCTTATGCCCACATCGTTGGTTTTAATGAGGACTTTAAAACAGTAACTCATGTTCATCCAATGGGCAAGGAGCCTACAAATAATACGGAACGAGGAGGACCTGAATTGCTATTTCATATAAAACCTAACAAAGTAGGATTTATTAAAATGTTCGCCCAAGTGCAAATCGATGGGAAAACACTGTTTGTTCCGTTTGGAGTTACAGTAAATTCATAAAAATCTTGCTGGAAAATCCCCAGAATAATGATATCCACCAATTGAAGAGTTAAGGCGATTAAAGGTGGCATTGCAGCACTTACTGCATCCGTGTAAACAGCATCGACCGAATAACCTCTGCCCTTCTTTTCACCACATTGGAGCCTAAGGAGAATCATCATGACTAATTCACATGGAACTATGATTATCTTAGGCGGTGCAATAATAATCAGCACAAGAAAATAATTACTTTTTCTCCAGTCTTTGGTATCTTTAATCACATTGTCTTTGCAAGCAGAAGACGTTGAACTGATTTAATCAGTGGTTTAATTTTTCTCATGGCCTTTTGCGGTAAGAGAGCAAATCCCTCGCTCAGGATTAGGCTCAACCTCTCGCCCAAGAATGGCACTTAATTCCTCAGCTCCTCCAACGTATTGACTATCAAGCCATATTTGAGGAACAGTTATCGGTGTTTTTGCACCAACAATGGGCTTAACCCGTGCCAGCATCTCATACAAATCCCTTGGATTTTTTACCACATCGTGAAATTCATAAGAAAGTTTGGCTTCTTCGAAATACTGTTTGGCATGCTGGCAGTGGATGCAATGGGGTTTACCAAAAATATGATTCCCCGTTAATGTGGTTTGTTTTGCATGGGCCTCAATCACCGCTTGAGTTAACACCCCACGATTCAGAGCATGGCCTTGGCTAATCACTTTACCCTCAACCAGTACAATAGGGGCATGCCACGCCCCTTTCAATAACGGCTTCCACCACTCATTAAGCCAGGCATGAATGTCCAATTCGACAGGAATGTCTTTTAAATCCGTTGCAATCGCATCCAAGATAATATCCTTGGTGAGCGAACATTCACCACAAGGGACTTTGATTTTGAAAGCCCCATATTGTCCTTCCCAACGATACAGTGTGATTTTGACTGACATATTAGAATGGCCTTTTCTTGTTCCCAATTAATGCTCAAAAATACCCATTAACACGATCACCATCATATCAATATAGAGGAACCTCCTTTTAATTCAATCTACTTTCTACCTATTGAATAATTTTTTTCACCTCTTTGCGATGCAGCAGATTACGAAAATAGCACCAGTCTTCCCTAACCCTCATATTTCTTTAATTGTTCTTGTTTTCTTAAATGGATTTCCTGTCTGTTAATGGATATATTTTTAGGAGCCTCAATACCCAACTTAAAGTTGCCAGGCTCAAGAGTCTTAAAGGGAGTAATAACTACCTTCTGATTGCCTTCCAGGGTAATAATTAAATCGGATTCAAAGGCTACGGTTCTTATTTCCATGTTAGTTTACTCGTTTTAGTTCAAAATAAATGCTGCAAAAAAGCATTAATTGATGGGTTTTCCCTATGCGGGCATTTTAATCTTAAAGCCAATGCCTGTTCAAACACAGTCCTCAAGAAAAATAGCTCCACTTACTACAGCGACCATCGCAACTCCATGGGTAGGGACAGACAAAAATGGAGGTTCTTTTTTTATTGCATAAAACCCATTAATGCTTGGCTTAACACCATCAAATGAATCCTGCACCTCATCGGATTGATACACATCCATTTGTTCCAGGCTGATGCCAATTAAATTATCCAAGGTCATGTTCAGCTCCCATAATAAATAGCTTGGGATTATTTAAAACCTCCTGAATGAAAAGATCTTGTTTTTGTAAAGATGCCTTCCATTGTTCCCTGGAATATATTTTGGGATTAATTTCTCGCCCTAAACTAGCTTGAGCAGCATAAAGAGCCTCAACTGCTTCTGTAAAGTCAACCTCACCAATAATAAGCACATCAATATCACTTCCAAGGTTTTCAGTTCCTTTGGCCACCGAACAAAAAAAAAGCCACTTCAATTTTTTCAGCTAATGGAGTTAAAAAATCAAACAACACATCCACCAAACCAGACGTTTTCTTTAAAATGCTTGTAAGCTCCATATAAATAGGAAAATTTCGATTTGCTTGGTAATAAACTTGATTACCACTCTGCTCGCGCAGAAGTACTTTGGATTTAGCAAGTTTGGATAGTTCTCGATGAAGTGTACCCGCTGTGGTATTCGTTAACCGCGCAATCTCTCGGACATGATAACGCTCATCAGGATGAAGCAATAAAAGTGCCAGCACACGCCGCCGATATTCAGAAAACAATATTGAAGTATCAAACATGATTTTTATTTTGAAGCCAACTAAGCTTCAATCATAGCCTAAAAAGCTACACCATTCAATCAGATAAATAGGAAAACCAGAAAAATAAATATCAGTTATAAATCGACGCCCCACTGAAGAGCATCAACACTACAACCAATGACCTCAACGCTCTTGTGCCAAGACTTAAGGGCTCCGTCTTGGAGAAAGCATAAATGGTATTTCCCAATTACGTAATCGTATTATTGGATACGAAAGGGGATCTTGAATAGTTCTTTTCAATAATCAATAAACCCCTGCTCTTTATTACCACGGCTTCATATTAAAAGGAGATGGGTTAAAAATTTCTTGTTCCCCATCTTCAGATTTAGTATGTATCTCATTAGCTTCTTGTGTGGAGGATTGATCTTTATTAGACGGCCTGGGTTCCCTCGAAAGTGGATTTGGAGCAAAGCTTTGCTCTTTTGTTACCTCATCTCTTTCTTGTGCTTTCGGACTGGGTACGGGTACTAAATTATTTGCTAGCTGTTGGATAAATGCATCGTATAAAGCTAATGTGGGCATGGTAATGCGAAGAGAATGTATGTTTCCCTCCTCATCCTGAAGGATTTGTATGCAATCATCAGAAAGATGATTTTCTTCTTTAAATTCACTGAATTCGTTTATAATCGCTTCCATGAATTTTTTTAATTCATGTCGTTGCTTTGGAGTTAATTCATTAGGATCACATTGTAATTCAAGCTTAAGAGTCATTGATTCACGATCACTATCAACCAACAATTTCCCATCAGCAATTAATTTTTCAATTATTTCTGGGTCAAAACCAGACTCTAAATCAAGTTCTTCTGAACCAAACACTCCTACCAATTCATCTTCAGACCCAACTACTTTGCCTGATTTAGTTAGGAATTTATCTTCACCAGGACTCGCTTTTTCCTCAGATGTCTTCTTATCAGAGGTGGCACTATCACCTCCGCTACCACCTGCGCCATGTCCGGAACAAAGGCGCTTAGGTGCGATTTCTTTAAAACAAGTCGGACAGCGTACTTTTGCACCTTCCTCAGCAGCCTCTTTTTTTTCTGCTTCCTTTCTAAATTGTTGTAAAGCTAATGCTATAGAAGAGGTTTTGGGTTCATCTGCCGTTATGGATTCAAGGACAGGCTGATGCTTTTCTTTGTCTTTTTTCATGAGAATACTCCAGTGCAAGTTCATAATGGTTTCATCCGAATAAAGATTTACTTATCTGTTATTATACCGAGTTAAAAAAACCCAATTGTATATAAATTGTACATTTATTGGGTTACTCGTTTTTTTGACTTAAAACATCGAGTACATAGTCCCAAATTTTACCTGCTACATTAATTCCTTTCCCATCAGACGGATTGAGATGTAATTCAATGTAAGGGAAGCTATTATTTTCAATAATTCCAAATTGTTGCTTATGCCATGGAAGAGAAATGTCCTGACAAATAAAATCAAGACCCGTAAGCGGTATATTGAGGATTTTATGTGCTTTTTCCAATAATAGTTTGTTCTCAGGATGTATCAGATCGGTAACATCACTGATTTTTGCACCACTACTCATAGTAACTTTTTTTGCAATAAAGATTTGTTGTCCCTTGTTTATTACCGTATTAAGAGCAACTCCCTGGGCTGACAAAATGTTTATCAAGTTGCTATTTGGAGTAATTTTATATGGATATTTACCATGACCTTCTTTCCACGTAACTTTATTTTTTTTATCAATTAACTCTTGAAGTATAGTGACACCATCGCCAACAATGCTCTCAGGTTGTCGCCTCACACAAGCGATTAATGAATCATTAATAATTAATGACCGATAAACATCCCCAGGTATGTGTTTTTCAACCAGCACGCGAAAATCAACTTGCTTTACTATGTTTATCGCTTCTTTTAATTCATTTGGAGTTTGAATAGTACATGAAGTGTGAATACTTAGAGATTCAGATAATGGCTTAACCACAAGAGGAAATCCCAATGAAATGCCATAGTTGTAGGCTTTTTTGCTGGAAATAAAAACCCTCCCTAAGGGGCAGGGAATTTGGCTATCTAATAATTTTTTCTTGAAGATCCATTTATTATCATATTTAGTATCCTCATCAAAGCGTGTATTTTTTTGAGAAATAAGAGAGATTGGAGTCTGTATGAAATAATATTTTTTCTTATTGTAGACCAACTTAAAATACAGAGTATGCAAGTTAGATTCCTTAAAATTATACAGCTCTAGCCCTCTTTTTTGTGCTTCATCCCAAAATGCAAGGACACTGTTATTGAATTGTTTCCTATCAATGGTCTGAGTCTTGGTATATAGTTTTAGTTTTTGAAAAATATTAATGACCAACTGATTTAATAGGTTATTGAATCGTAAAAAATCATGCTCTGATAGGAGAAAGAGTTTAGATAAAAGATAGATAAATGGATTGAATATAAAATAATGGAATAAATTAAAAAATTTTCTTCGAAAATGAGAACGTTTTTCGGGATAGCAATGCTCACAATGTTTATTGTCCATATATGCTGTGGGAACAGGTTTTAATGATTTGCAAATGTCACGTGAAGACTTGATTTCTTTATGTTCATCAAAATTTTTAACATAAGCGCTCATAATTTATCTCCACAGATTCGCCCATTAGCTATCATTATATCGAGTTAAAACAGATCAATTGTATATAAAATGTACGGATGCGCCGTGTGTTTGCTTACCTACTGATATCTATGTAACACTGAACTTAAAAATCAATTCAGACTAAATTTGTTTAGAGAGTTTTCTTATTTAAAGAGGCTTAGACAGAACGAATGAAAGATAAATCAATATTGCTTGTAGAAGATAACGTTAAGTTAGCCAATTACCTCAAAGAAAGCTTACAAGAAGCAGGTTATGATGTTTCTATTGAAAAACGTGGTGATAGAGCGGTCTATCGCATCATTCGTGAGCAACCTTGCCTAGTCATATTAGATATAATGCTTCCTGGCATGAATGGAGATCAAATATGCCATACCATTAGAGATGAGTATTTGGGGAAAATACTCATGCTAACAGCAATTAATGATATTGAAAGTGAAGTATCCTCTTTAAATTTAGGAGCAGATGACTACTTAACTAAACCTGTTGCAGATGAGGTTTTGAAAGCAAGAATAGAGGCATTGTTACGTCGACCCAATTTAGTTAATAATCAAAATCAATTTCAATTTGGCAATTTTTCTATCAATTTTAGTACTAAGAGTGTTCATCTCTTTGATGAAGAAATTTCAATAAGCACCAGTGACTTTGAAATGCTTGCTTTGTTGGTTAAGAACCATGATAGGTTGCTGAGTCGAGATAGCATTATGTATGCTCTTTCTGGGCATGAATATGATGGGGTTGATAGAGGTATCGATTTAAAAATATCACGTTTAAGAAAAGCATTGAATGATAATAATAAAAAGCCCTATCGTATAAAAACAATCCATAAAAAAGGATATATATTTGTATCAGCGGCTTGGGAATAAATACAGATCACAGCCACCGATCTTATGTAAGACTTATGAAAAATAGTAAAAAATTCTTTTGCCTCGATCTTGAGATTTTTCGTCCAGTTATGAAAGCTTCACCAAATATATCGCAAATCTATAATCATTTGCCCTCGACAAAAGTATCATTTTAGAACGTTTGTACAATATATATACATTTGAGCCGAGTGTTTTTGATAAAATCAACCTATTATTTTAAGTAATAGTCGAGATGAGTCATGAAAGACGCTGCAATAGAAATCTTAATATATAAACCAGATCCAGATCATCCACTGCCTGAAAATCAGAGAGGTGTGGTGATAAATCCTCACTTAAAACAACGGTTCAAGCAATTTGTTCCAATTGGCGTCTATTTAGAAGGCTCTGATTTGAAGTATTATTTTTTCGATCAGTGTGATAAATCCCCAAAAATCTATAGTAGTTTGGATGAACTCAAACGAGACTTACCGAAAGAACTAGACAATATATTTGAGAAGAACCCAAAATTATTTATTATGGGCCATGCTGGTGGTGGCGAATATGGTATGGGTAATTGCCATGGCCCAAGTGAGCAGTTATATGATGATAATTTTGATAATTTATTACATGGTTTTAAACGAGCATTGCCCGCACATCATGGTGAAGTTTTTGTGACTTTAGAAGGTTGTAATACAGACAATCAACTTAATGCTGCAGCAAACTCACAGGAAAAAACATTTTTAGAAAGAGTATCAGTGAAACATCCAGAAATCACGTTTGGTGGAACTGGACCATGGAATGCGCAAGATGTACAGACCGGCTTCCGATCCCTTTCGCCGGCATCCCCTATCACATCGATGGCAGGAAATATTTGGAAGGCTGGAAACAGTGTTATTTTTCATCATGGTGAATATCAAGTTGCCGTTCGAAAATCTTTATTTGCCTCAACACAAACAGCTAAAGAACTAAAAGTTAACACCATAGAATATGCCCGTGCAATTCTAGGTAAAGACGGAGCCGATGAACTGATAGCAAAAATCGCTTTAAATCGAGATATTCTAAACATTCAAGATTTAAAGAAAATTGAGGGTTTTCCAGAATTGCGATTTGAAGGAGAAGATGTTGCAAAGTTTGTTGAACAGGAAAATCAAATATTAGGTAAAGAACAAGAAAATTATTTAACACATGTCCGTGATATCTTAGGTCGGGCGGACCCTATAGAACAACTGACAGATAGAGATGTACTAGAACTTCTCTTAGGTTTAAAAGAACCTTCTGTATTTAAAGGTCATGAAGACTTGCTAGAGTCAATTCTAGCTAATAAAGCTTTGTTAAACCTGGCAATGGTAAGTTGTGGAAAAGTCCTTATTGGTAACCCAAGTAATGATAGCGTCATTGCTTTATTATTAAAACATGGCGCTGATATTAATAGTGCTGATAAAAAAGGCATGACGGCTTTGCACTATGCGGTACAGAATTTTTATAATTATAGAAAAGAGCCGTTACATCTCATTAAAAAGTTATTAGAGTGTGGTGCTAGTCTTGAAGTGCGAAATGAAAAAGGACAGACTCCTATCGAGACAGCGCAAGAACATAGCAAAGATGGAAGAGTAACTGCTAGTGATAAGCTTCTCGCATCTTTGAAATCTAGCAATTCGCCACCAACTCCCATAGAACTAAAACAATCTGTTAGACAAATATTTCAGATGAGTCAACACAAGGCTGATGAACTACTTTCATTACCTATTGCGAAACGTGAATATAGCAAATGCAGTGAGGGCACTCTTTATATTCCTGAAGATGCAGTGGAAAAATTGCATGGAATCTTGCAATCTGCAACGGGGAGTAATGAACTATTATCGGCGTTTGAATCAGAGCTTAGTGTGGTTATCAGCGCTCTTGAAAAAGGCATTGGAACTGGAGAAGCGATTGATGGTGAGGAAGATGAATTTATCCCTAAACGTTTTGAAAATGCAAAACTCCAGTTAACAGCGGTTATCGACGCACTGGTTGGGATGAAACAAGAGATGGATACTTCAAAAGATACTACAGTTGAGGACCAACTTCCAAAACTAAAATCTTAATCGTTAAGAATATATTGGAAGTACTATGGTGAATCGAGCACCTTTTAATATCGGTGATTGTGTAGCCATGACCTTTCCTCCGTGGAGATTAACAACTTTTTTAACAATAGCTAATCCTAACCCAATATGTTTATCTCCAATTCCTGCGTCTTCAGCAATTGTATATTCAGAAAAAATGTCATCCGCACCCTCCTCCGGCAAGCCTGGGCCATCATCGTCTACGTGAAGTAAAATATGACTATTATCCAGCGAAATGGTTAAAGAAATAGTGTGCTCTGCAAATTTCATGGCATTTGTAATCAAATTGGTAACAGCGTGTTTTAAAATATTTTCATCTATGTATGCTTTCAAAGAATTTAACTCATTAGAATAAAATGTAATTTCAAATGTTGAGGAAGAATAAGACTCTAATAACTTTCTTAACCATACTATTATATCGGTCTCAGACTGTTTTAATTTCAATTCGTTTGAATGCATTTTTGAGTAAATCAAAAAAGTGCTGACGATGCGATTTATGTCTGCAATATCTTCTTGTATGCTGTTTATCTGTTTATTGAGCAATGCATCTTCAGCGTTTTTCCTTTTGATACTATCCGTCGCCATTTGTATGGTTGACAAAGGGGTCCTAATTTCATGCGCGACAAACCGGCACAATTGTTTATGTGATTCAATCAGTTCTTTTAATTGCTCACCCATTTGGATGATATTTCTATACAGCCCATACAAAACAGAGGTAGTACCTATTTTCCGATGAAAATCAAAGTTCCCTTGACTGAAATTTTTAGTTATCTGATACACCTTTTTCATATTTCTAACAAAAAGCAATGAAAATAAGGCAATAAGACAAAGGGATATAAAAAAGAAAGTTCCTATAAAATAATACATAACATCACTGATTCTTGCCATAACTGGCAGATAGCTTAGTGGGCCAATTTTGAGTATTCCACCACTAAAACGATAATAGAGAATAACAATTTGTGACGAGTTTTTATTTGTTTCAAATACTAGACGCTTTGTTGATAAAGAATTAATTATATTACCTGGTAAGTATTTACTTTTAGTTTTATAAACATGAAGAGGGAAACCATATATTTTTCTAAATGTAATAGTTCATTACTCCAGGTATTTTTTGATTTTGATAATAAATGTTGAACGACTTGTTTTAAAACAGGATTCATATAATTAAAAATAATTTCGCCAGGATCTGAAAAATTGTAAGCTAATGCATATGGGGTATTACCAATTTTTTTATACGCAGTATGTTCTACAATGACCTCGTTTAGAAATTGATAGGTTGTACCTGATAAAAAAATGATTTCATCATTATTTAATTGATTATTCTGCACCAGGGTGAGTTTTAGACTGTCGATTGCTATAAGATGAATAACATTATCTGTTTTCTTCTTTATTATCGCATCCCAGTTTGATTTCGGGTTATTAATTAACTCTTTTTCTAAACTAATTAAAAGCCCTTGCGAGGTCGTTTTTCCAGCATTAACAACTATCTTTGTCTCAACTGACTTTAAATATTTAAAAATGCCAAAACAAGAATTAAAAAAATCACAAAGAACGCAGTCAAAATTTTAATATAAATATTAAATTTCATTACTAGGCACTCTAAATAAAAATAATAGATGCCTTTTCACAAGAAAGTACTCTGGATTATCTTTGATAATTTCAATATCTAATTCTGGCATAATTATCCTACGTTTTGTCTATCTTTATAACTCTTGTAATTAGCCTATTTAAGGCATCCAAATTATCGATATTCGTTATGGCCTCATCAAATAATGATAAAGTCTCTGGATCGTGTGTTTCTAAATACTTGAATGCTTTTTTGGACCTTGATAACGCAATTCTTTGAATACAAAATAATCCTCTAGAATTGTGAAGATTGACCAAATATGGCGATATTTTCCTTCTAAATCTCTAGTATACGCCCTTGCCAGCATTTTTTGATACCACACTCTACGTGCTGTAATTTCATCAGGAGGGAGGGACTCAGGCAATATTAAAAAAGCAGAGAGTTTTTTTAATAACTCTGTGCCAAAATGAGCTTTTTCAAGAACAACGATGCCATCTGACATACATAAATGTTCATCAGAAATTGAATCAAAAGCATTCTCGGGATAAACAAAAATATCATGATAAACTTGATGTGCTTCATCAAAGCGTGCAATTCGTTGCTTATCTCCTTTTTCCCTAATCCCTGCAATCATAATCACTGGTTACTGTGAAGTCTCCTCGTGCGCGCGAGCCATATAAAATAATTGTATGGCAATGATGTAAAGATATTAATTCATCAACAATGAATTGCAGAACAGCATCATTTTCTAGTGATATTTTCTTTTGTGTCATTCCCTTACCTTCTTATTTTGTAACCATAATACCAAGGACTTCCTGTGGTGGAACTGGTTTGAACCGTATGATCTACTCCTCCTGAAATCAATACCTCCAATAGCAGGTTTTAACGTTTTATTGCCCACGGTTAAAATGACTTCACCTTCAAGCAACATGAATAACTCATCCGTTTCATGCTTAAAATCCTTCCAAATTTGACCTGGGGGATCTTCCCAAAGCTCAAAACTAAAGCCACGAGAGCGCCAATTGTTCTCAATCGTTATTGCATCCTGCATTAAGGACTCCTATTTAAAAGACACTTTCAATTTTACACCAGTGAAACTGAAGAATAATAGACTATACAATTATTAACCAATGTTGGTCTATACATGCAGTACTGGGGGAATATCGCTTAATTAAAAGCATCACTACAAAGGCCGTCAAAACTCTTTGCCGTCAGGGACGATTTAGCTCTAAATTAAGGATGTGGATCGATCAATCTGTTTGACGTGGTCTAATAGAAGCGACCAACCCAGTTAAGGGATATAATGCTCTTAATTGGAGGAAAAAATGTCAACACGAGTAAAATATTCAAAAGAATTTAAGTTGGATGCTGTTAGTCTTGTTTTGGAACAAGGTTATGAACGCAAAACAGCAGCAGAAAGCCTTGGAGTCAAGTACGAGCTGCTATGCCGTTGGGTAAAAGAGGCTGTGCAAGAGGAGGGTCAAGCGTTCCGAGGCCTGGGTAAACTTACAGAAGAACAGGTAGAGATACGCCGCTTAAGGGAAGAAGTCAAACGGCTGAAGATGGAAAAAGAAATATTAAAAAAAGCGGCGGTCTTCTTTGCTCAAGAAACGAAGTGAAATATGCGTTTATAGCCCGACATAAGAAGACCTGGCCTATCGACCTGATGTGTCGATTACTGGGCGTGAAGCGCAATGGGTACTACGGTTACTCCAAACGGCAAAGTCACCCAGATAACCCAGAGCGCACTGAATTAATGGATTGGATTAAAAAGGTTTCCGAGTCCTCTCAGCAGACTTACGGAAGTCGTCGTATGAGGAAGGCTCTGAATGCATTGGGCTATCCTATTGGTCGGAATAAGACGCGCAGACTGATGAAAGAGGCTGGTGTGTGGGTTCGTTATCGAAAGAAATACAAGGTAACTACTAACAGCAAACACAAAAAGCCTTTATTTAATAACGAGCTAAATCGCCAGTTTACCGTTGACTCACCTAATCGAGCATATGTATCAGACATCACTTATGTTTGGACGCAGGAAGGCTGGCTTTATTTGGCAGTGGTTTTAGATTTGTATTCACGAAAAGTAGTGGGCTGGAGTATGAGCTCTCGAATGAAAGCTGATTTAGTCTGCGACGCACTAAAGATGGCAATTTGGCAGCGAAAACCAGAGCTAGGGCTTATTGTTCATTCCGATCGAGGAGTTCAGTATGCCAGTAAACCATACATACAGCTTTTGGCTCAGCATGGTTGTAAGGGAGCATGAGTCGTAAAGGAGATTGTTGGGATAATGCAGTGGCTGAAAGTTTTTTTGGTTCACTGAAGCAAGAACTGGTGCAGTGGAAAAACTACCAGACTCGTTATGAAGCACAGCAAGATATCTTGGATTATATTGCTATGTTTTATAATAGCAGGCGGCTTCATTCGTTTTTGGGATATGTGTCTCCAAATCAATATGAGCAACAGAGGGAAATGAATTTGAAAAAAGTAGCTTAACTGGGTTGTATCGTTTTACTTGACCACGTCAGTTGTCATTTAAAGATAAGAAATCTACAAATTGACAGTATCGAGGTTAAACCCTAGAATTTTCCTCTGATCCAACAATTGTCTTGATATAATGCCAAAAGTAATTGCTATTGCGGGAATGGGACTCTGCGGAAATGCTATTTTTTGCCGTTTAAGTCACTTGCTTGCAACAATGAAATATTCTGACGATGACATTACTATCTTAATCTTTGAACAAAATCCACAATACCTTGCTACAGGATTTGCTTATTCTATTGATAGCCCAGAATTCTGGACTTTAAATAATCCAGCTGATGGTTTCAAATTTACTTCTACTACAGATAGCCTAACAGAATGGATAGATGCTAATCCAGAGTTGCTCCAAGATCATTATCCACATAGAGACAAACAATATATTCCTCGTGCTGTAGTGGGTCATTATTTACGCGCTCAATATGAAAAACATAAAACACTGGTTAAATCACTAGGGATAACAGTCAAAGAAATTTTTTTGCCAATCTCAGATATTTGTCCACTAAAAGAAGGGAATTATCAGATAGCATGCATGGATCAAAATTATATCGCTGATAGACTTTTTATAACAACTGGACATTTAACAAATCCTTTTTTTCATACTGTCGAGAATCAACCAGGTTTTCTCCGTTTTGAAAACACAACAGGAAATCCAGATGCATGGGATTTAGCAGATGATGTTTATATCATTGGTGGTCAGGCAGCATTTGTTGATGCCGCACTTTGGTTAACTATGAAAAAGCAGTACTCAGGAAAAATACACAGTGTCACGCGAAATCCTAATATATTAACAACCAAAGGCAATACAGATAGTTGTGACACTACGAAACAACAGGAATTATCAAATAGTCTACAAAAACGCTTTCCTGACAGTTTAACCTTTTCCGAAGCAAAAACATTATTTTGGAATGCTTATCAAAATGATGCTAAAAATCCTATTACTCCTACCCATTCCCCTGGTGCTCTTGAGACTTTACGTTATCAAATGAATAAATTTGATCATCTGCCAGAAAACAATCCCATACTGGGTAATATTGATGAGCTACGAGCATTTATTAAAACTTTTTATTTTAGTGGTTGTTATACTCACATGTGGCAAAGCTTGAATGTTGAAGGCAAAGAACAATTTCTAAAATACTTCTATTCTCTTTTAATGGCTTATTTGACTGGTATCACACCAGTGAATGCTAGAATCATGCTCCATCTCTATGAGAAAAATAGAATTATTGAGCATCATAGCTTGGCTTCTGTAAGCTATGATGAAGTAAATCACAGATTCCAATTATTATTTACATCAGGCGAAGTCTTGCATGCTGCAACTCTTATTGATGCAACTGGATATCGTTACAAACCAGATCCCAATAGTGTCAAGCCCATGTTATTAGACAAGTTGGCACAAACCGGATTAATAAGCACTAAGCCTTATGGTGGCATCCATTTAACGGATCATTATCAAGTGATCGATACATACGGAAAGGTACATGAAAATCTAGTTTGTATAGGGCCTGTAGCAAATTACAATCATCCTGTTCCTACACCACATTCTTCATTTATGGTTTATCGTGATGTAGATTTGGTGATGGATCAATTTGCTTCTACATTTCAGGTGACTGAACATGGGGCCATCAAGTCTACCCCTGAATTTTTTCAATAAAACGCTCTAGGTTTTCTATAATTGATAATAGATTCTCATTTAACTTGCTAACTTCTTTATTGGGTAAATTACCCGCAGACAAATTCTGCATCAATATCCCCTGCTTTTCTAATTCGCGACAAGCATGTTTCGCTTTTTCAGTAAGAAAAAAATGATAGCAACGTTTGTCCTGTTCACTTCGAACACGTGTGATAAGCTGGTCTCTTTCCATCTTATCAAGTATACCTACTACGGTAGGTTGTTTCAGTCCCGCACTTTTTGTGAGTTCCATTTGCGTTTGGCCGTCCCGCTCCCACAAGCGAACCAGAAAAATAGTCTGACTATAGGTCACACCAAGTTCTTCAAGGTTGAGATTTGAAACACGTTCAAACAAGCGAGCTGCCTTTTTAATCAAGACACCAGTATGTTCATTCAAATTAAATGTCATGGATAGTTCCTTTTTGCGCTATTATATAGGCACCTATATATATTGACAATATCGTATTCCCTTACTATCATGGCGGCACTTTTTGTGTTTATAAAGGGATTTAATGATGTTCAAAAAAGTTAGCAGCCTATTTATTGCTCTATCGATTTTCAATGGCCTCACTTATTCCTCTTCTATCAACACCACGTTAGCTGTTGTTGAAGAAAATGCCGATCGTATCAGTTTCTATAATCCCGATACAGGTGCAAGAAAAGGTAGCCTGAAACTTGCCTTCCTCCCTCATGAGATTGCTGTTACAAAAGATGGGAAAACAGCTTTTGTCAGCAATTTCGGCATTAGAGACTACGATAGTGGCTCTGGTATACCTGGTGTGTCCATTTCTGTTATCGATTTATTAAATCAAGTCGAGAAATATCGGCTATTTACTTTTGAATCACTAGAGAACAAAGACTATGCAGACATCGATAGTGCGCCTCATGGTGTTAAGTTACGACCTCCTTTTGAAAAACAACTTTTTGTGAATGTGGAAAAAGGCGGTAAGATTCTCGTCTTTGATGTTGATACCAAAACCATCGTCAAAAAAATTGCGGTCAGTCCTAATACACATAATCTGTTTTTTTCTAATGATGGAAAAACCTTGTGGTTAATGGCGGGTAAAGATGGCGTCATTCGAATCGATCCTGATTCAGGAATAATTACTGGAAACCTCACATTGCCCTCAGCTGTACGGGGTTTAAAATATACGCCAGATCATCGTTCCTTGATGGTATCAGCTGTCAATCAGATCGTCTTTATTGATCCCGATACCCTCGCCATTAAAAAACAATTCACTAATTTGAATCTAGGACCGATTCTTTACTCAGATATTACTCCTGATCAAAACTATATATTAGCACCGGCGCCCTTTGATCACCAAGTTGCAGTGATTGATGTTCATTCAGGCCAAGTGATAAAACGATTAGTCACCGGATTAAATCCGATTAACGTTTTAATTGACCCAGAGGGTCAATATGCTTATGTATCTAATGCAACAGACAAGCATTTATCTAAAATAGATTTGCATAATTTTGAACTCATCTCTATTCCAACCCATGCTGGACCAAATGGTTTAGCATTCATCCCTGAGTTTACCCAAAGAACACACAAAAAACTGCGCATGGGAGTTGCTTTACCATTGACAGGGAAGGATGGTTCTAAAGGTCGTGAAATGCTAAGAGGTGTCATTCAGCATGCTAAAGGGACCGTCGATCAGCAGCTAATGGGACCGCCTAAAATGTCAAAACGGTACCTATCAAACTTGTCCACTTTTAGTTAATTATACATGTTATTTTCGCTTTTTTGTTTCTCGCTCTCCTCTGTAACTGGGACCATCTAATGTAACCCGATATGAATTATGTCTTAATCTATCGATAGTGGCTGCAGCAAGTAATCGATTAGGGAAAGCAGAACCCCATTCGCTAAAGTCCAGATTGGATGTAATGATCGTTGATGCACGCTCATATCTTTCCGAGATTAGGTCGTGAAAATCCTC
Source organism: Legionella sp. MW5194 (assembly GCF_016864235.1). NCBI lineage: Bacteria > Pseudomonadati > Pseudomonadota > Gammaproteobacteria > Legionellales > Legionellaceae > Legionella > Legionella sp. MW5194. Next base: position 132,119 of record NZ_CP045733.1, on the reverse strand, counting down.
ATCCTGGGGGTTGCGTAATGGTCTTAGTCCAAAATCATCGATGATTAGTAGTGGCATTTTCACCAGTTCTGAGAACTTTTTATCAAATCGACCTGATGCTCTAGCTGCTTGCAACTCATTAAAGAGTTGATTTTGCGAAAGCCAGAGTGTATCGATTCCTCTTTGTATCGCACAATGAGCTATGGCTTGAGCAATATGAGATTTCCCTGTTCCACAAGGTCCTACGATGAGAATGGGAACTTTTTCTGCAATAAATGAACACGAGATTAACTCCTGTATTTGAGCGCGATTGATTTTAAGGTTAAAGTCAAAATCGAATGATTCTATCGTCTTGTCACCACGGATACGTGCACGCTTCATTCGTGTTCTTAATTTTTTGTTTTCCCTTCCTAATAACTCATCTTGAAGCAGTAATCCCAGAAACTCAGGGTAGCTTAGCTTCTTTTCTATAGACTCACGGTTACGCAGCGGGATGTTCTCAGCAACATGCGATAACCGTAGTTGTTTTAACTGCGAAGATAGCTCGGGCATCGGGTTTATCATCATTTGTCTCCTGTTGTTTGTATTAGTGTAATAAGTGGGACGTATTCCGGCAGAACTTTCCCCCTACCGAATAGGGTTTGGCCAATGTTGTCGGTTCTTCCTCATGCGGTAAGGCTTGCTTTTCAGCCCCAACCTCTAGCATCGTCTTGATTGTTTTATAATGCACGCTTTGAAAAACAAGCGCTCTATGGCAAGCAGCCTCCAGACGGTCATCGCCATATTTTTTCCTAAGACCGAGAATGCTTTGTGCAGCCCGAAGATAATCTACGACTGAATCATTTAATAGTCCCTCAATAGCAATCACGCATTGGCTTCCAACTTCATGTGCTTGCTTTAGGCACCACTGGGCATCTCGCATCGAGTAAGCCAAAGCATTCGGTGGAAGGTGTTCTGGTATTGTATGTTTGGTGCCTGGTATTTCGAGTTTCGGATGGAGTGCTACCAGTTGATGATTGAAATACAGTCGGATAGTTGTATCCGTTGCTCTAAGCCAAAGCTCTTGCCGTGCGAGGCGATATGGACCTGAATATCGGCATTTCTTGTATTGCACATGGCAATCACCATGAAGCTTGACCTTTTCCCACGCCGCAAACTCGGGCGGATGGTTAGGCAGTTTTTTAAGAAGAGGTTGTTCAATTTCAAATAGAACCAAAGGCTTTTCATGAGTAGTGCCGTGGTTGCGCGCGCCAGCCTCTTGTATTAACCAGATCTTTAACTGCTCGTTCGCATCGTTTAAGCTTCTAAACTGGCGCAGTGGAACAAAGCGGTTTTTAACGTACTTAACCCCGGATTCAACTCGGCCTTTTTTCTGGGGATCATACGGAGGACATGGGGAAATAATAAAACCATAGCCTGATGCGCACTCCCCATATGCCTTTTGAACGCAAGGGTTGTGGTAACAAGCTTTCGTAATCGCACACTTCGCGTTATCTATAATTATTTTTTCTGGAACACCATTAAACCATTCAAAGGCACGCCGATGGCAGGCAAGCCATGTCTCAACATCCTGATGTAAGACCATTTCTGCATACATATGACGGCTCCAGGAGAGCACCATCACAAAGATCCAGGTCTTCTGTTCCTCTCCTTTGCCATCAGTAATTTTAGGTCCTTGCCCAAAGTCAACCTGTGCTGATTCGCCCGGTTTAAACTCTAATATCGTGGTGACCGCTCGTTGTTTTTCCTTGTAAGACTTGATATAGCGTTGAACAACGCTATAACTACTTTTAAAACCATGTTCTCGTTGTAAATGAGCATAGATAGTGCTGGCCTGAACGCCCTGTCTGGTCCATTCTTCAATCTTCACCCGGTATGGCTGTATGCTCAAAAAGCTATTGGCACTGCTCTTTTCAAAAAATAACGCCAGTTCCTGTTCTGTGGGGATTGACTTATCCTTTTCTAACCAGCCTTGCTCTATCGCAATGTCACGCACCCTCCTAAGCGTTTTTCTATCGGCAAGTTTGTCACGGGACAGCCCTCTGAGCGTAGCGCCTTGACGCAATTGGCTAATAATAATGATATATTCGTGCATCTCAAATCTCCGGTTTGACATCCATTTCCCCATTTATGAATAAACAGAGAAAAATTATGTTCATTTTTAACCAAAGTTTGATAGGTGGGGTGGTCCCTTTAGCTGCTGACAGCCCGGTCCCTTTATGTGATGACTAGGTGGTCCCATTAAGTGCTAATGGGGTGGTCCCTTTAGGTGATGACAAAGTGGTCCCATTAGGGTGCTGAATGACAAGAGGATATGAATATTGGAAAAGTACTGTTATCAAAAGCGGTGGACTTTTAATTGACAATCAAGTTTATGATCCCGATATTGTTTATCTAGACACCGAATCCCAGAAAGATAAACTCAAAAGCTTGACTCAGGAATTACTCAAGCAATATCAAATACAAATATTATTATCTACCTATGGTATTGATAATTACAATCTTGAAAAAGAAATAGCAGAAGCAAACCAAATTATCCTTACCCCAGCACCTGGAGAAGAAATACTTTGGAAACCTGATAATATTGCTCGAGGTTATGATTATTTTGTAACAACAAACCTTTATGAGAAAGGCTATGTTACACAGTACAATTTTAAACCCTCCTCCTGGTCAGCAATGGCATCCGTCATCGGATTGAAATTCCAAAATGCTTCTCAAACAGCAAATACTTTAGATTATCAACAAATAACAACTTTATTAAATGAGGGAGATTTTCACCTATTTTATCCCTAAAACCTCATACAAATTGGATAGAACTGAATCGATATATTAAGGATTATTATGAAACTAAAGATCGAACATAGCTATGTTGAACTATGTAAGCGATTATCTCAACTGACAACGCCCTTAATCTGTGATGCTTTACCCAGTGTGCGTCTCATGGATTCAGATATTCATTCTTTTAACACATCGCCACAAACAAGAATTGTAGGAAGAGCTTATACTGTTAACTCGGCTCAAGATTCTTTATCTACCATGCAGGCTTTGGATGACTTGCCTGATTTTATGCTTGCCCTTGGTTGTTATGATGATAGAGTTCCCATTTTATTGGTTATCGCTTCCTGCGGCACCAAGCTTGCTGTAGCAGGTGGCATGTGTGCAGATGTAGCAAAAACGAAGGGTTTTGGTGGCATTATTACTGATGGAAATTGTCGAGATGTTTCTGAAGTCAGAACAACAAATATCCCTTTTTTTGCTAAGGGACAATGCGCCAAATCAGGAAGTAAAAATAAAATTGGCAGTATAAGAAAACCAATCAATTGTGGTTCTGTTGAGGTAAATCCTGGTGAGCTGATATTTGCTGACGAAGACGGCATTATTGTCATGAATAAAGAAGAAGCAGTTAATGCTATTAATAAAGCGGAAGAGATTAAGGAAAAAGAAGCGGCTGCCCTCACTCGAATTCATGAAGGTGCTCGTTTTGATGAAATTTGCAATCTAAAAGAGCACATGGAAAAGCTAGAAAATAATGAGGCATCCAGTCTAAAGCTAACTGTTTAAAACTAAGGAATTAAAATTATGTTTTTCCATCCCAAAATGCTTTTTATGTTATTTATTTTATTAGTGTGTACTGAAGTACTAGCACATAATGAAGATTATATCTTTGATCCCAATGATCCACATCACAGTCTTTATATTCCTGATGCAACGATGAGATCCCCTGCTATTTTATTATTGCACGCGAGTACCGGTATCGAAAAAGTGAATTATGATTGGGCCACCCGATTAAAAGAGCATGGATACGTAGTCTATATGATAGACAGTTTTAAACCCAGAGGTTGGGAAGATCGTCGCTCAGTAGGCTGGGAAAGAGCAACACAAGCACAACTTGATGATATCGTTCCTGCCTATGAATACCTTAAGCAGCTTCCTTCTGTTGATCCTGACCGAATAGGACTTTTGGGATTCTCTATGGGAGGCTTTGATGTATTGAAAATCATGGCGTTATCACAACAAGATCCGAAACCATACCAAAAGCTCTCTTTTAAAGCAGCGGCTTCTTTTTATGGCGTATGTCATCGACTTGAAGAAGGAACAAAACTAAGGGCAATCACCAAACTATTTATTGGAGAACATGATGATCGTGCAACAACCCAAGATTGCATTCAGTTAGTCAACCAAAGTACTGGTAGCAATCAAAATGTTTCCATCCAAATTTATGAAAATGCATTGCATGGATTTGATAACTTTGAGTTTCCAGTTTCAAAAGAAGTTATTGACGAAAAAGGAGAACATTATCATATTGGTTTTAATGAAGCAGCAAGAGCACAAGCATTGAAAGATTTACCCGAATTTTTTGATGGCTATCTCAAGATAAACCCTGAGAATAAATAACCAATGGTGTTTTATGATTATTAATAAATCAAAATCTTTGCTATAAGTTTGTTTCTATCAATTATTAACAATAGCTATGCATTTATTGATGAGCAACAAAAATGAATAAACAAATAGTTACTGAGTTTTATAAAAAAGCAATTAATCAAAAAAATTTTGAAGCAGCATCAAAGTACCTGGGAACAAATTATAAACAACATAATCCTGCTGCCGCTGATGGACCTGAAGGTTTAAAAGCATTTATTCAATATTTAATTGAATATTATCCTAATTCTCATAGTGAAATTAAAAAAATTTTTCTGAGGGGGACTATGTTATTCTTCATGTACATTCTATTCGTGAGCCTGGCACTCGGGGTAGAGCTATTTTTGATTTATTCAAATTAGAAGACGGAAAATCATAGAGCATTGGGACGCAATACAAGATATTCCGGTAAAATCAGCTAATCCAAATAGTATGTTTTAATATCACAATAATGAGCCACATCAATAATTAAAAATAAGATATGCTTGTTCAATACAAAAAAATTTATTATTTCATGTTAAGATGTGCAGCTTTATAAATAAATTTACCACATAGTGACCATTATGAATCCACGTTCTATTCAATTAACTCAAAATCATGGGGGACCGCTCCATTATCTCGGAAATAGGTACCTGACTCTTCCAGATTTGACAGGGCATATGTCCCCTGATACTAGCTGGTTGAATGAGCATCTCTCTGTATTATTGGCAAATAATAATGGTCAAAAATACAAGAAAGCAATCGAACCTTTTGCAGGGTCTGCTTCCTGGAGTATGGCCGCAATGGAGATCGGTCTTGCAGAGGAATATATCATCAATGACAGCAATAAAATTCTTATTAATACACTTCAATTAATTAAAGACAAACCAGATCTAATCAAAGAGCCCTATGCAGCATTAGTAGAAAAATATGATGCCTCATTATCAAAAAAAGATTTTTTCCTTGAAGTGATTAGGAATTACAACCAAATAACTGATGAAGAAAAAGCATTACTGCTCCCTTTTATCATTAATCATTCATGGGGTGGAATCCTTTTTTATGATAAGGAATTAAACATTATCTACCGTGAAGGTGAACTATTTGAAGGAAAAAAGGCTGATAGATTTCTTGAGAAAGCGAACTTGTCTTTGGAAATGTTTTTAAGTGAAATTGACCGAGTATCTATTCTACTCAATGCTAATCGGGTTACCTTCAAAAGCGGGGATTTTATGGAAGTGATTTCGATTGCGTCACCTGGTGATTTTGTGGCGCTGAATCCTCCTTATCCAGAGAATGAACATTCGACGCTTGAAAAAGCTGGGATGTATATTGAACTTTATTCGCCTGAAAAACTGCACCAGAATTTGGTGCAAATCATTCAACATCTTGAAAGCCAAGGTATTCATTACTACATGACTTATGGATTTTATAATCCCAAATTCAGAAACTATGTCTTAACTAATGAAAATCAGCAATCAATTAATTACTTTCGTGTTCTAGGCTATGAGGATTGTGCTTTCGGAATAGGCCTTGATCAGATGTATTTTACTTCCCAATTTTCAATTCCCAAAGGTATAAACATATTCAAAGCAGAGGAGGTTTTGGGTACCCAGGATTTAACACCTGAAGAAGCGCTTGAACATTTTAAGCTGCTTTCAAAAAAATGTTTTGCTGTTATTTACCGAGCCTTTATTAAGCCTGGACTTGAGATGGAGTATCAAAAAGCTTGGCATCAGGTTGCTTCCTATTTTGTGCAATATCGCGGTGCCTTAGGTTCTTGCCTGCATAAAACTAACGATGGTATGTGGCTTGCTTATTCTCGTTGGCCCGATAAAGCTACTCGAGATGCTTCTTGGCCAGGCGACAATGCACCATCTGAGATGTTACCCAATGAAATTAGAAAAGCGGTTATAACCATCCAAGAGTGTATTGATCAAACACAAAAACTACCCGAAATTACTATGGAAGTGGTCAATGATTTATTGTATTCAAGCTAATTTTAGAAGATATAACTCATGAATCAATCGCAAATAAATTACCAACTAGAGCTTGTTATAGACACCAATCTACTGGAACAGCAAGATAAAATTATTCGTGATGGGATAGTAAATTATAATGCTCCTTTTACGGGAACTAAACCAGAGCGTTACTCAGTCTATGTGAAAGGTAAGGAGGGTAATATTATTGGCGGAGCTATTGTGTATGCTCATAAAAGCTCAATATACGTTGATGTCCTCTGGGTTAAGGAAGAATACCGTGGCCTTGGTATCGGTGCTGAACTATTACGCAGCGTTGAAGCCGAAGCAATTAAGCGAGGTATTCCTGCATCAACATTAGATACTTTTTCTTTTCAAGCAGAAGGATTTTATTTAAAACAAGGTTATCAGCACATAGGGACAATTAAAAATTATTTAGAAGGACATGATCGGATCTATTTTAGAAAACAATTGTAGAAAGAGTGGGGCATATCCCCCATAAGAGAGTATGCCTTGAAAAAGGAACAGAAGAAACGAAGCATCTGTTCTCCAGAGTTGAATTTTTATTGGAACTAATCATAAAAATTCATAAATAAATTAGAAAGGAAAAGGAGGTAACTGATTCCTATCTTTAAGCCAGAATGGATGGTGCCACTCTTCATAAATGGAAACGGGCATATTGCTTTGCTTAAATTCATCAAAAGATAAGTCGCAAAGAAACCATTTAAGGAATTCCGCGCAAGTTTCCGGACTTATTAATTGACCGGACTGATAAGCTTCATCAAACATTTTATGTAAATGAAATGAAGTCGTTTCTCTTAAAATTTTTTGAATTCTTGTATCCACTTCTCCTGGAATAATACAAGACACACCAATATTTTTCTCTGCTAACTCTTTTCTCACAATAGCAGTTACTTCATCCAAACCTGCTTTGCTGGCACAGTATGTTGAACTTTCTTTAAGTTTCAGAGTAGCTGCTCTTGATGTAACAAATAAAATCCGAGACTTCTCAGGCATCTGCGCGGCAAGTAGTGCCGTAAGTTTCATTGGAGCTAATAAATTAACCTGAAAAACTTCGTCAATACTGTCACAATCGTATTCGGTCAACGGACGTGGAGGACTTTTCATTCCTGCATTTTGAACTAAAAGATGAAGCGGTATTCCAGAATCATTAATAGTTTTAGCAACCTGTTCGATATCACTATTGCGAGTAAAATCCGATTGAATGGGAACAAAACGAGGAAATAGCGCTTTAGTATCCTCTAAGCTGCTCACATCCCGCCCTGTTCCATAGACAACCCAGCCGTCACCTAAAAGAATTTTAGCAAGTTCAAGACCAATTCCATGGCTGGCTCCGGTCACTAATGCAGCTTTATTATTGTTGATGTTCGTCATGAAGCATTCCTTGAAACTTAAGTTACTTTCGTGCGGTATGGTAATCAAAGTTGGCGAAAGTTAAAAGGTTATTCCTAATTCATGTGTTACTAATTGAGTTAATTCTGGAATACTCGCCTTGACTTGAATAATAGTAGGTAAAACCTGAAGCACCTGCTCAATACCAATGTCCTGCTGCTCTTTATCAGAACTAAAAGAACGGTTTATATTATATACTAGCCAATTGATCCAATTGCCAAGAACACCATAAAAAGCAGCTTCCAAATGATCTTGATTTATTGTTATTCCAGAAGACGCATATGTTTTTAGCATTTTTATAAATAAAGTTTTATTAAACAGCGGAGTAGTAATTCCACTCCAATCAAGAGCACAATTGACTATTTCATAAGTGGGATTAAGTTTTCGCGCAGACTCCCAATCAATGAGAAATGGAGTATCATTTTTATCCCATAAAACATTTTTTTGATCCAAATCACCATGGCTTACTACACTACTACTTTGTAAAATAGGTATTGCTTTTTGATAGATATCGTTAAGCTCAATTATAACTCGTTGATTACTTTTTAATTGCTCCTTAAACACCAAATTTTTGCTTGCTGACTGGTCTATTAACACACTAATTTTTTCATTGGGATGAATATCAAATTCTTGAGCACTTAGCTGGGGAACATTAAGATTAATACGATGAATTTTAGCCAAAAGAGTGGCTATTTTAAGCGCATGCATCTCAGATATAGCGTCTTTATCCAATGTTTTTGCTGTTATCCAAGGATAAACAAGAAAGGCCTCATCTTCTGAAAGGATTAAGTAATTATTTTCTAATTTTAGAGCATGAACTGCGGGAATAGTACACTGGGAAAATTGGAAGGCTATCTCTTCTGTCAATTCATATTGGGATTTAACTTCTTCAGTTAACTGAAGCCTTTTATTGAGCTGTTTTACAGCAAATTGCGAGCCATTGCACTTCAGATACCACATTTTATGTAAAAGACCACCGTGAACTCTTTGAGGCAAGTCGCAAGGTTGGTTCATCTTTAATTTTTTACAGATTGTTTCCAGTTGATTTTTATTCACCATGAGCTGCCTTAAGAGTGCCTTGTGTTTCTGATTCCTCGTTAAAAAATTTAACAAAAAATGTCTTGCTTAACTTGGGATTTTTTTTATTTATTCTCGTAAATTCTGCTATGAAGCCACACTTCTTATAAAACTCTGGGGCTTGAAAAGCACTGGTCACTAAATTGATATTATTAAAGCCCTGGCCTTTGAAGTGATGTTCTAGAGCAAGCAATAACTGCTTGCCATACCCTTTACCACGATAAGCACTGTCTACCCAAATATCATCCACATAAATTTCTGCAAATGCAGTAAAGGCATTAAGTGCACCAAAAATTTTTCCTTGGGCAGAAGAGATGGTCACTGAAAAACGTCGATAATTGACGTCAATACCATGCTGAGCTTCATAGGCAATAAATCCTTTTGTCATGCGTTTTTCTGTGGCTTCATCAAGCTCATCAACAAATTGGATTTGATATTCGTTCTCGCTTTCTAAAGGCTCGCTGCATTCATGTGCTGTACTATCAAAACGAAAAATAACTCGTTGTGGTTGGTGCGTATCATAATTGATTGTTTTAATTTCTTCCTGATAATTGCCCGCTGTAACGCTTGAAATAGCCTTGCGCCAAAAACTAAGTCCTCGCTTGTTTTCTGGAATCACAGAAACCTCCCATAAGCCTGGATGCATTTTCCATAATTCAGAGGAAACTAAATAACCTAAACCTTTGCCTTGAAACTTAGCAGTAATAAAAAACTCGCCCATATTCCATGCAGTATCAGGGTAAACTCCTTCGTGATTTAATAGAGCGAAACCAGCTAATTTATTACCAACTTTAATCAGAAAGGCTTTTCTTGTCGGCTCTTCAAAGTATTTTTTAAAATCGAAGCTTTCATACAGGCCATCGGAAGGCAAAGCCCAATCATCTGAAATAAAACCACAGTCACGCGAGAGTTCATATACATAAAATCGTGCCATGTTTTGGATGGTAGGATAATCATCTAATGTTGCTGTCTCAACTTTTAAAGCAGATTGTAATTCTTTGATGTTCACAGCATTTTCCTTAAATACAGTTTCGCCATATGACCTTCATTCTGATATCCAAGCGATTTGTAAAAATCATGGGAGCCCTCTTTCGCTCGCCTAAGTCCAGATGTCAAATCAATGATACAGGGACTAAATTGCCTGGCAAACTCCTCAACAGTAATCATAAGCTTTTTACCTATTCCTTGATTACGATAACTTTGGTCGACCACAAGGCCTTCAATATGAAATCTTGTTGTTTCGGAAACAAAAAGATAGCTCTTAGACCAAGCAATCCAACCAACAACTTTTCCTGCAATTTCCGCAAGAAGAACACCGTAATGCAGTTCACTAGTAAATAGCTCAAGTCGTCTTTGCAACTCTTCAGACGATTGTGGATAACCCAATTGCTCCATTAAAGGGTGAAGATGTTGAACATCATCAATTAATGCTTTGCGGATAATCAGTTCAGAAGACACTTTATGACTCCAGATTGACTCTATCCCCGATTAGATTAGGAGATGAAATTACCAAAAAAGAAACCAAATTTCCGGAACTATTTTTCACTTTATGGGTTATCCCTGCTTTAATACTTATTCCTTCCTGTTCCTGTAACACCTGTTCATAGTCTTCAAACTCAATAACCAATTGTCCTTGCAAACAATAAAAAAATTGTTCTGTTTCCTGATGATAATGTTTTACCTCAAAACTGCCTGAGGGCATCGTTTCATAAAGAACGTTAAACTGACCATCATTTTTTAACCACCATGCATCACAATTTTGTCCCCACTTAAAATGAGGCGCATTGCTTATTGAGACAACCTCTTCTCTCACTACAGATTCTGATATAGACGATTTTAGATTTTGACTTAAGTCCGAGACTGAATCATCATTTAAGAGCCCGATGTCTCTTGTTCCCTGAAATTCTTTACGCAAAAAATAAAAAATAGAGTTTTTCTGAAACCCATGCCGCTCAAACTCAAGTTCGAAACCTAATTTTTTATAAAATTCTATTGCTTCCCAATCCATAGTATTAACTGTTGCAAAAGCACAGCCTTTCTCATTACCGTACTTCAATGCCTCTTGCATAAGCTTTGTTCCCCATCCTTGATGCCTGATGGACTCACTCACCCAAAGATTATCGACATGAAGTCCTCCATAGAGTGTTCCACCACTACAACCACCCACAATGCTATTGTCTGCATCACGAATAAAGCATGCAAAGAAATCTAAGGACTCGAAGCCCCTTGCTTGTTTGGCGTACGCCTTAATCCCATTCGTTAATATTTGAACATCATCAGGGTTTGGATTTTCTAAAAACGATAATTTTAAAGTCATTTAATGTATTCCACTGTAGGAGGCCAGGCACCATGCTCCACATAACTTGCCTCATCACTGCCTGACCAAGGTGGCATAGTAACGCAAATAAACACCAAATCTGCTGCATCACTTCGATATTGAAAATGTGTTCCCAAGGGAATATCGATGCTGACTCCAGCAGTTAAAGGGGTAATGCTCTCTTCATCGTTCAACTTACGCCAAATTGCACCCTCACCAGAAAGGACATGCCAAAATTCAGATACAGTTTTATGACGAACTGCTTTGGAAATTGTGCCTGCCTTCAAAGTACAGTGAGCCATTCCACCTAAATGATTATTCATCAGCAATCGAACTTCAGCTCCTGCTGGTGAAGTGTGTTGATATTCTTTGGGTATTTCTTGTGTATTCATTTATGCCTCTATTAAACCAATGCTCTCATCAGTTTTATCAAGTGGTTATTTCTTCATTTTTAATTTTGAATCGTAACGCAAGTAGTATCTGCATCTAAAGTAACTACTTTGCCAATTGGAAGAATGCAATTTTGCTTACCATGTCCATAGGAAAACTCTTTAATACAAGGGACTTTTAATTTAGAAGCCCATTCATTGATTACATCTTCTACCGTACCATCGCTCTGATTCGACTTCTTACTTTTACATTGTTCAAATGTACCAAAAATAACGCCGGAAACTTCATCAAAAATTCCTGCTAAATCTAATTGTGAGAACATGCCATCAATATTATAGGGCTCGACGCCAACATCTTCTACCAACAAAATACATCCTTTAAAAGTAGGCATGTAAGGCGTGCCCATTAAATTAGTCATAAGGGTTAAATTGCCACCAAGAAGAGTACCTCGGCTAACGCCTCCATGAACCTTTATTCCTTTGCGAATTGTGTACTCTTGGCCTAACAAAGAAGAAAATAATGTTTTTTTAACTTGGGTACTTAAATGAATGGTCAAAGTAAACCCTGTATAACTTACTAAGCCAGTGTTTTTAAATAGGCCTAATTGCAACGCTGTAGTATCACTAAACCCGAATAATGGTTTTGGGTTTTTCTTAATCAATTCATAATCTAAGAAAGGTAAAAGTCGTTGCGAACCTTGTCCTCCTCGGGTTGCAATAATTGCTTTCACTTCTGAGTCTATAAAGAAATCCATCACATCTTGTGCACGGTCACGGTCTTTACCAGCTAAAAATCGTTCTGATGCAAACATATGCTTTGCATACTTTACATTAAATCCATTCGACTTTAATAAATGAACTCCTACTTCTATTGCTTTTTCCGTAATAGGACTCGAGGGAGAAATAAGCCCCACGATATCTCCTCTTTGTAGTGGTTCTGGACATAGAATATTCATTTATTACCTCAATTATTTTCTGCACTCAAAAACAATACTTTCGTCTGTTTCATTAGGCGATGCATTTCGGTCAAATGCTTTAACCGTTCGTACATTGCTAAAACCAACCTCATTGAGCAAATTGAGCAAGAAAGAAAGATCTTGATAAATTCGAATTTTGTATTCCTCAACCTCTGTTTGAATGACACGGTTGTTATCAATCAGTTCATATTTACCTATAGAGTAACAAATCTCCTCATCGAGCATAGCTAATTGGCTGAGTAGGATGATTGTGCCATCTTCTTTTGGCCATCTTGTGCCTCTCCATATACCTAATTCTTTAGGAACCGCATAGCGTGTTTCTACTTCAAATACAAAAAGTCCTTTATCTTCCATATGTTCATAAATGGTTTTTAAGGCTTTTTGGATATCCACCTTTTCTGTGATGAGACCAAATGAACCACTGGGTATAAAAATTAAAGAATATTTAGCGGATTGATTTAAATCTTCAATAAAACCATGCCAGGCTTTTGGCTTAAGATTTTTGCTCTTCGCTTTTGCATGCAGTCGTTCTAGCATTGGTTGACTTGCATCAAAGCCATGAACATCAAATCCTTCTGCAGCCAAAGGCAGTAAAAATCGACCTGTGCCGCACATAGGCTCTAAAATCAAGCCTTTAACCTCTGCGGCATAGCTTCGATAGAATGAGTATTCATCTTGTGGTGCATTAGGTTTACTTAAATCATATACTTCAGTACAAAGGCTCTGATAAGTATCCAGTTTTTTCATGGGTTCCTCATTGAAATCCAATACCATCAAATATTCATCATAAAAGGTATCATTAATTTTAAGTGCTTTAGGTTCGGTACCATAAATTCGAAATCCTTGCTTTTGATAAAAAGCTTGAGCCACAAAATTACTTACTACACAGGTTAGGTGCAATTGAGTAACGCTGGTTTTTGCATGTTGGATCAGGGTCTGAATTAATGCTGTTGCAATACCTTTCCCTCTGTATTCAAGACGAGTATACATACTCCAAAGCACACCACGGTGTTTTGTTTTAATTGAGTTAAGTGTATAGAATCCAGCACAAGACACCAATAAATCGTCAACAAATGCGCCCAATACATATCCTTTACTTAATCCATTTTGAAAATCAGCATCGGACATATGCACTTCATCTTCATAAGAAGAGCCAAAATTTTCTGGTGAATTATTCAAAGCTTCCAAACGAATTTCTTTCCATAGATGCCAATCCGTATCAAACAACTGTCTAATCTTCACAACATTATCTCCATAACTGTTACAGGATGTCCTTTAAATTCATCCATGCCAATCATGCACCAACCAAGACGACTGTAATATTCTGGAAGAGTAGGATCAAAAGCAAAAAGATAAAGATTTTTAAACCCTAATGCTTGGGCTTCTTCTTTTACTCGATGAATAAGCTGTCTTGCAATACCTTGTTTTTGATGGCTTGGTGATACCACTAATGAGCCTAGCCATGGGGTTAATTCAGGGCGGATTCCATCATTCACGCGTAAAGAGCACATCCCAACAGGTTTATCTTCATCAAAGGCAACGATAGTGAGCGGTAACTGTTCGATGTTTAAATGATTTCGTAAATTTTCTTCTACACGTGAGGTGGGCACATCAGGAACCCAAATTTGCCCTAATACTTCATGCCAAATCTTAGCAAGCTCTGGTATGCAATCTGAGTGATGTTTTAAATAGGCTATTGTAATCATCATAATACCTGTAAAAATAAATTATTACTCTTGGCAAGGCGTGCCTTGATGAAACACCATTTGCCAACGATTGTGTTTGTATTGCCAGAGAGAAGAACGTAAAGAACTTTTTGAGGCAACAGTGACCCTATAAGTTGCCAACATGACTTCGGACGACACCTCTAAAACTGAAAAATCATTAACCATATAGCTCTGTGGCTCTTCTTCAGGGAGAGAATCAAGTAAGTCGTTCTTATTGTAAATTAAACCAGAAGCACCATACTCAATAAATTCATCAGCAATCAGTAGCTTCAGTTGTGTAATCGATTTTCTCGTTTGCGGATTTAAAAGAGAAATCTCTAGCTCATAAATCAGTTGGTGTTCTTGTTTCATAGCGATATTCTCATCAAATATCTGAGCTTGCATTCCTTCCTCTCGAGAAACAGAGCCAGCCAAAAAATAGCACGCGGTTCGGGTTGATGCTCATTACTTAATTTTTGAATTGCTTCTTGAGGTAAATAACGCATTAAGTCAAATTCCTTGAGATTGCAATCGATCTAGATGATGAGTAATCAATGAATTAACCACTTCTTTATTAAAGTCAGGACAAAATCGTGGATAGTCACGTTCAAGACCATAAGACCATTTTTCCAAACGTTCATGGTCATATTCGATCATGTCTTCAAATAAATAACCTTCTCCATAAACTTCTTCACAATGAAGGCCAATTCCACCATCGTAAAGTTCTCCTGAAGGCATACGTAATGCAATATGCCAGCACTCTTCATGGGATGTCACCATCACAAAAACAATATGCACTTTATCCTTAAATCGGCTATTCCACGCATCAAAAAATAATTTGGCAAACGCACCACAAGGACCATAATTAATCCTTGGTGTTTCTTCATGAAATCCCAGCAATTGGTTTATGTCGTTTTTTAAATCATTTAAGACTGTAATTTCTTGTGCATTCACACGTAATTCCTATGGTATTAAAAACTTCTTTTTTGGCTAACATCCAACACTCTACGTTTAGGCTGATTTATTGTACCAGATAAATTTCAATTCGCTCTTTACCTTTACCCACATTCGCCCATTTTAACGTAATATAGCCCACTTCCGCGGTTGATTTTACATGTGTTCCACCACAAGAAACCTTAGAGAATCCTTCGATTTCCCAATAACGTCTTTGACTCTTCTCATCAGAAAACCCAGTGCGTATAGACATATCTTTTGCAATAATTTGATTGTATTCAAGCAAGAGAGTGTCAAAGATATCCGAGATATTGTGCTGATAGTTAAAATCGATTCTAGCCTTATGCTCAGCAATATGAGCACCTATTTTTTCAATAGGAAACATTCTTTGGACAAGTTCAAAGATTAATTCAGCAGCAAAATGAAGACGCATCAATTTGTAGCGACGAACGAAGTCAATTTCCATAAGGACAACATCGCCCTCAGAAAGCCCATGCTCCGAAGGTAATGTATAATAAATCAAGTCATCTTCTATTTCAGAATGAGTGACCATCAGGCCATTCACGCGAACTGTATCACTTTCTTGACCACCGGAAAACGAAAAACCAATAGTCTCTGCAAAAAGTAGTCGATTCTCATTTGCCGACTCCACCTTAGTCATTAATTGGCGTTGATAGGGATTATCCCAAAATATTTTTTGCATAACTTACTCTCTAATCTTTACCACTATCCCATTGGTTAGCTGCTTAAGTGCTTCTGGAGATAATGAAAATACTGCGTTGGGCGTTCCTGCTGCGGCCCAGAGGACTTCATGGCATAACAAATCTTCATCGATAAGAACCGTATTAATAACATTTTTGTGGCCAACTGGAGGGATCCCACCAATCGCAAAACCAGTTATTTCTCGTGTAAAATCTGCATCAGCCTTCCCAATAGATTCATTGATGAGATTCCCAATCAGGCTCTCATTCACACGATTAACACCACTTGCTAATACCAATACCGGCTTGTTGGTTTTTTCAGTACAAAATAATAGTGATTTCACAATTTGAGCAACACCACAACCCAAAGTATCAGCAGCATCTTTTGCAGTGCGTATGCTCGAATCAAGTTCCTTGACCTCACACGATATCCCCTTTTGAGATAAAAAATCCTGTATGATTTGCGCGCTTTTACTTAAATTTTTACCTTCATTCATCGCTATCACCCACCCATCATCGCCACAAAGAACACTTTCTAGTCAGCTCTGTCACCACATCCCAATCTCCAAACAAAACAATGCCATAGTAAATCAGATCATTCTCTTTAACCTGTGCCGTTCTTTCAATTTGCTCTTGATAGGTACCCACAGTCATCGTATCGGTAAAATCATTAAAAAGAACATTTTTTGCTAAAGCATTCTGGCGTAATGTTCTAATTTTGTTGGGGTTCTCACAAAGAATGATAAAAGGTATTTCTGAAATATAAGGGTGAGATCCTCCATCTGCATCTCGATAATCGGTTAAACGCAGCTCTTCTTCACCAATTACGGAACCTAAACCAATACACATATGAGCAAGCGCATTCATCACTTTGCCTGGCTCAATACGCTTATTAAGTACCGCAACCAGTTTGTTTTTAAAAGGGTGTTCAACCATACAGTTCTCCACAATCTACTTCCCAATTCGTGCGTTATAACGCATAATAAACCAGTATATGCCCGTGCGCTAAAACGCACAAGCTTTTTTATTAAGAGATATCATGCAAGAAATTTCAAAACGTATTGCAAAAACATTAAAATCATTAAGACAAGAACGAGGTTGGAGTTTAGACAAAACAGCGCTTGAAACCGGCGTTTCTAAAGCGATGCTCGGGCAAATTGAACGAGAAGAATCAAGTCCAACGATTTCTACCTTATGGAAAATTGCGAGCGGCTTTCAAGCCTCCTTTTCTTCGTTTATTGAAGACAGTCTGGATAATTCAACCAATCCTGTTTATAGGGCGGGACATGCTGAAACCTTGCATCCAGATGATGAAAAAATACGAGTACTGCCTCTATTTCCTTTTGATGAGCAGTTACATTTTGAATTGTTTGTTATTGAGTTATTGCCCGAATGTGAACATCTTTCACCTCCCCATAAACATGGAGTCATTGAGCATGTCATTGTTGTGGATGGAACCATTGAGCTTTTGTTAGGCGGGAGCTGGAAAAAACTTTCTAAAGGAGAAGGGCTTCGTTTTAATGCCAATCAACCGCATGGCTACCGGAATCCAACCAATGAACTATCGCGCATCCATGATATTATTCATTACCCACCCCAATATAAATCGCCTTAATCGATTATGGTACATAAAACAAAGGCGTTAATGCCATAGTTTTTAAGTCATGAAGCCACTCATTGCGTGGCTTTCCTCCTGGCGCTGTTTCTTCAAACCAGTTGTATTTACACCAAAGGTAGATATCCAAGCTTTTCATTTGCGAAAAATGATTCATTTCTTTTAATTCGTCTGAACTCAATGGCCGGATTTGCCTATACCCTTCTATAAACCATTCAAACAGGGGTTTCCAGAGAGGCCATGGCTTATTGCATAAGTCCAAAAAAGGTTTAGCGATATCGGCAAGATACCAATGATAAACTGGCTCATCAAAATCAATCAGATGAACGCTCTCACCATCATAAAGCACATTGCCAGGACGATGGTCCCCATGGGTTAGGCCAAAATGTGCTGAGTTGATTGAAAAAGTTTTGAAGCGTGTCGTGATGGTTTGGTATAAATCCTGGATCAGAGCCTCTTCTTGACGCGCATAATCCCAAGTTTCACGCCACAAATCTTCCCAAGTTAAAAAATGATGTTCCGATGCAACATAACTTTGCGAGGCTTGATGCAATAGACCTAGGGCACGGCCCCATGTTAGATAAGCTTTTTTATCTGGATAATCAAAATTCATGATTTGCCCTGGCACCTCACGGCAAACATGAACAAAAAATTCCAAATCATCTTGGTGTACCGTTTCGACATCATTTCCTTCTTGGGATACAACCGGTTCACAAATAGGAACCTGATGCAAATATAAATGCTTCTGAAAATCAATGGCACTCAAAAGTTCATGAGCTTTTCGTATTTTTTCATGCGTCATGCGAAGGTAAAAGCCTTGGTTCTTAGATTCAAATCGATAAACACAGTTAATTTGATTATTGATAAGCTTAAGATGGGTAGGGTTTTTTACCCACTTATTAGCAGCACGATTTGCCGTTTCATCCGTAATTTTTTTTAATGTGGTCTCCCAAATCATTTTTGGATACTCTTACTGTTCAGATAATCAGCTCTGGATAATCGATAAAGCACATGTCGTTTCAATGGACTATTGTGCTCCAATTTGGGATGATCAAAATCATCCTTTGTATTATGTTGTAAACCAATTTTTTCCATAACACGTCTTGAAGCTAGATTATTCACTGCTGTAAATGAAACTACTTCGGGAAGATTTAAAGAGGTAAATGCATAATGCAAAACCGCTTTTGCTCCCTCCGTAGCATAACCCTGATTCCAATGCGTTGAGGAAAGTCTCCAGCCAATTTCAACAGCAGGGGTAAAGTGCGCTTCAAAAGAAGGGGTCATTAACCCTAAAAATCCTATCATTTCTCCAGTATTTTTTAGTTCAACAGCATACAAAGAAAATCCCTTCTCTTTATCATGTGCAATCATCCGCTCAATGCCTGCTTTTGTAGCACTCCTGTTCCCTATTCCGGGTAAAAATTGGCATACCTTTTTATCTTGATCAATAAGTGACATAGGATCAAGATCAGCTTCTCTCCAAGTACGTAAAATCAGACGGGAAGTTTCAAGAATATTCATAGGAGCCTCTATAAGAAAGCATGTTTATCATGAGTAGGTAATTAGCGTCTTCACTGTATTGCGTGGGAAGAAAACCAGCCTTTTGATAGCACGCAATGGCTTGCTCGTTTCCAATTTGTGGATCAACCACAACGGCTTTAAATTTGGAGAGTTGTTCGGCAATAAAACGCCTTATAATTTGTCTGCCCAACCCTACTCCACGAAACGATGGCTCTGCAATAAAAAGGTCGATACCAGCCAATTGTTCAGGTGTTGCCTCGTCAAACAAGGAAGCATTATGTCCTGAAATTCCTTCGGGTAAATGGTCGGAAAGACAGTAATATTGAATAAAACCAATTGGTTTTTGATTTAAATAAATAATAAAACTGGGGATACACTCAATGCCTTCAATTCGGGGTGAGTACTTTGCACTAATATCTTCCAAAGAAAACTGTTGATTTCGTGCGTATCCTTGTTTTACCGTAGGCTCTGCAAACCATTGGGTCATTAAGTTCAAATCTCTTTGACCCAATGGTTTAAATTCAAGATTCTGATTTTTACTCCCATAAACTAAGGAAGTCCAATCCAAAATACGACGCGCTGACTCCTCTGCTGAAAGACAGCTAACATCTAGAGTCATTTCATACGGCTCTTTGCTAAAATAAACGTCTTCTTCAAACAGTCTTTTTGTAATGAGTGCCTCATCCTGTGTTTTAAAATAGCCTTTTCGATCTGAATATTTTAAGCGTTTAACAAGCTCTGCACCATTACAAATCAATCGGATAGGAACAAACATAGCTTCCCGTTTTTGAGCAACGGCTTGTACTTGATTAAAAAACTCCTGATGCCAAGAATTATTCGCTAAGAGCTCATAGGTAATAACAAAGCTCGTTTCTTTAGAACAAACCTCAGTCATCGTATCAAAAATCACATCTCGGGCCTTGTTAAGCGCTGCCCATCCTTTATCATCAAGAGACCAAAATACTTGATCATCGTTACCTAGAAGTTTTAGAACCGGATCGATCCAAGCATGGTGATGCGCTAATCGAAACTGAGAAGCCAGTGTTGTAATTGCCTCGCCTATGGTTTTTTTACCGGTACCTGCAATACCCATCAAGAGTATCATCATATTCGTCGGCATCATTTATTAAAATCCTGTCACAATACTGTACTCTTCTTTATGTGTAAGCACACGCATCAAGTGCGCCACATCATATGGACTACGCAGCTCAATGAATTTCACTTTTGGATATTGGTTCTTTAAAGCATTTAATAAAGGGTTAATCCGTTGTTCATAGTTCCACATATAACTTAATAGCGACCATCGTACCGTTTCATTGCAACCAGCGGCTCTATCATCGATTTCTGAAGCCTTATAAAACAAGCGTTTAAATACCCGCCAATAACATAGCCATTTGGGTAAATTAAAGTACAAGCACATGTCGGCTTCGCGATAACGTATCTCGAATGATTTACTGGAATTACCATCAATAATCCAGCAAGGATTAGCAACTAATTCTTTTTGGAGTGACAAAAAATCCTCATATTCTCGTGGCACCCAATCGGCAATAAAAAAATATTTGTCTAAATGGAACAAGGGAATATTTAGACTCTTTTGCAACTTAACAGAAAAAGTGGATTTGCCACTTCCTGGTCGACCAATAATCATGATGCGTTGTAAGTTTATCATTTCATTCAGAGTTTAATTTACTGTGTTCTTTTCTTAAGGATGCAAATGATTGTTGTACTCATCCACTACACTATCTAAAACTTTAAGTAGTCTGTTCTTCACTTAACTGTTTAAGTACGGTTTTTATCGTAGCATGGGAAAAACCTCGGCCACTTAAGAAACGAGCCAATTTTGTATTTATCGTCTCATCTGTATCATTTTTAAATCCACGCATTTTTTTCCGAGCTTCATCTAGGGCGCGAACTTCTTCCAGTTCAATATGTTCTAAGATTTGCTCAATCACCTCTTCTTTAACGCCCTTTTGTTTTAATATTTGTTGAATAAAACGGTTTCCTTTATGGATATAACGGGCACTTAATGATTCAGCCAAACGATTATCATTAATTAAATGTAATTCCCGAAGGCGAGCTATGGTTGCATGAATCTGAGCATCTAACTCGGGTACATGCGAAAAATCCCTCTCTAATTGCCTTATGAGCTCTTTTTCACTGCAATAATGATTGGAAAGATATTTTATTGCTGCATCGATGAGTGTATTCATACTAAAGCTCTACTATAAACCACAATTTTATTTTTGCTTTTGCCAAGACAGCCTGATTTATTTAGAATACCATTATAACAGGAAAATATTGAGTCTTTTATGCCAAAAGAAGGAAAGGCCAGAGTCTTAAGTGAAGCAGAGTTTAAGCGACTGCTTATTGTTGCCAAAGATGGGCAATTCGCTATAAGAAATAGTGCCCTTGTGTATTGTTCTTTTGGACTTGGATTGCGAGTGAAAGAAATCGCCTCTCTCACTATTGCAGATGTAGCCGATTACAACTATCAATTGACTGAAGAGATTTGTTTGAAGCGCTCAATGACCAAAGGTGAAAAGCAGCGTTACGCTTATCTTGCCAATGAAAAAATCCGTAAAGCACTCCAAGCTCATCTCGATACCCTAAAACCTGTTGCACGAGACAAACCCTTATTTCAGACCCAACGTAAAAGTCGCTTTACACCCAATAGTTTGCAAAAATGGTTCAAGTCACTCTATGATAAGGCAGGAATCATTGGGGCAAGCTCCCATTCTGGTCGACGTACTTTCATTACCCGCTTAATTGAGCAAGGCGCTGATATTAAAGCAGTCTCTCGTCTTGCAGGTCATGCCAACATTGTCACCACCGCAATTTATGTTGAAGACAACCCTGATCGCCTGAAACGTATTGCTAACTTGGCTATTTTCTAAATGACACCATGGTTTATTACTTTACCTTGGTTACACTATTTGGATTTTACCTACAATGAAGTCTACCATGAGGCACGCTTTGAAAAAGACAAACGCTATTATGTACTTCGTTTAGAGAAAGATTTACTAGATGATTGGACAATCACCGCTATTAACGGACGAATAAAATCCAAGTTGGGACAAAGAAGAATATTGGATTTTTCAACGTACACAAATGCGTTTGCTCAATTCTTAATCATGATAAAAATCCGTTATCAGCATAATTATCGACTTAAAATTTTGTATAGTGAAAATATTTTTTCCCTTCACAATCTGCTGTTTCTTTTAGTATCACAAAAATATGCTAATAAAACCCATGCCAAAAGGAAGGAAAAACCAAGATCCGAGTTGAGTCAAAATAATTGTTCCACGACTGTTCAAAACAACTTATCTCATACAAAAGCATTCCAACTTGACTTATTTTTTTAATTTCTAAAAAGAAAAGTGATCATTAAATAATCAGACCGATTTAAGAGCGCTCTAATAGTGATTAGAAAGAAGCTGAGCTCTTGCCACACTTTACCATTCGCCGTAGTCCAATCGTCTCTTGAAGGTAAAATTTGGAGGTCATTTTTTTCCAGTATACCAGTAAAATTATAACTACAGACTCGAGGGCAAACATCTTCTAATTTTTCCACATAGTTATCCACTAATTTTGTGAATAAAAAAATAGCCCTACCCTTCCACCTTAAGATGGGCCATTAACCAATCTGCTTCCTCTAAAGAGTCAAAACTTATCACCACCCTACCTTTTCCTCCATCATTAAAATGCATGTTAACTTTGGATGAAAGTTTTTTCGATAATTGTGCCATCCAATCTTTCGTTTTTTGTTCAAATTGGGGATCTAGAAAAAACTCTTGTTTATCTTCTGGCATATTTAAGCGCTGAACCAATTTTTCAGTTTCCCTAACGGATAAAGACTTATTGATAATTATTTTTGCTGTTTCTGCTTGTTGTATACTCGACAAACTTAATAAAGCTCTGGCATGCCCCATTTCTAGTAATCCCATTTTTAACATTTCTTTTACTTCATCCGTGAGAGTAAGCAATCTAAGAAGATTAGTAACTGTTGTTCGCGATCTACCTAAAGTTTCAGCAACTTCACCATGCGTCATGTAACACTCTTCTATTAACCGCTGTATAGCTTGTGCTTCTTCCAATGGGTTTAAATCTTCTCTTTGAATGTTTTCAATTAAAGAAACTGCCATCCCGTTTGCTTTATTATATTTTCTGATGATTGCAGGGATTTTTTCTAATCCTACTATTTTAGCTGCACGCCAACGCCGTTCACCCGCAATAATTTGATATTCATTCCTATTATGATCTCTTTCTTTGACAAGAATAGGCTGTATAATCCCATGCTGTCGAATTGACGAGGCCAGTTCTTCTAGTGAAGCATCGCTAAAAAACTTTCTAGCCTGATTTTGATCTGGATAAATTTTTGATAAACACAGATCAATTGCTTCCAAGGATTGTATGTCATTTTTTAGATTAATTGGTTCAAAGGCAGGAAATTTCATATTAAACCGCCTCCATTTTAATGGGCTTCTCTAAATAATGTTGCTTTAATTTTTCCCGGGTTTCCAGAACAAATTTCTGCATGTTTTTAACATGCTCTTGATTATCTCCAGCTTTAGTATAACCTGATAGTTTTTCCCAATGATTAAGCTCTGCCTGTAAAGCGAATAATTTCTTTTCCCACTCAATTTGTTCATTAGATTCTTTTTCTTGAGAACCGTCTGGCTTAGATTCTTCCTTGAATTTATAATCATATTTTAAAGCACTAATAAAATATGGAATTGGATAAAAACCTGTGCGCTCTTTTTTTGCATATTTCTTGGTATAGTTAATCTTCTCTTGAATATATTCTTCTGAGTAGTTATTTATAATATTTTCTAATATAGACTCATTTAATATACCAAAAGTTACTTTTATTTCTTTATGCATCTTCTCATTTTCATAATCAATACAGCTGACTTCTGATTTTATTGTATTTTTTTTATTCTGGACTAACACCTCAAATCCAGTAATTTTTCTACCAACTCTTATTGATCCAAACTAACAGCAAAATTAGCTCGATCATTAACCTCTTCTAATGAAGGCGAAATGACATTTCTTGTAAGTTCCCGCATACTTGGATATTTATCTTCAGGAACTCCTAAAATTTTTCTAAATGTATCTAACGAAATAATTTTATTTTTTTGTAAGTTAATAAACCGTGTACTATTTTCATAAAGAGCATGACCATATTTCGATTCAAATTCAGATTGCAGATCAATGTCAATAGTACCGTATATAGATGGATTAACTAGTAAATCAAGCATGATTTTATGAAAAGAAAAATTGATGGTATTATCCTGATAGAACGTAGGTGCACCATGTAAAACTCGTAAATTTAAAAAAGAGATATCTGTAGGTACCTTATCTTTCAATAAATTCCATTCTATTTTTAATGATGCCAACCCATCAATGGACTCTTTTAGATATTGGGTATTATTACTATTGAACTTAACTGCTTTTAACAGCTTAGAAAAAGGCATATTGCATTCGACAGCGACCGAATTTTGATGGTTATTTATGCGGCCATCTCCTTTTATTGCTTCATACAAAAGCACATTGACAATTTTCCGTTGCAATACACTCATTAAAGAGTATGCATGAATAATTGTTACATGTTTACGTATTGTTTTTTCAGCGAACATTACCCATTCCGTTTGGCCTTTTTTCTTATTTTTTCCTCATCATTCTACTCAAAATAGCAGCGCGTATTATGGCAGTTTGAGGGCCTCTTATATCAGGATATTCCTTTACAACTTCACTTCTCATATCAGAAAAAAAACATCGTTGCTTAAATGTCATGTAAATTTTATCAAATACAAAATTTTCACTATTCCCTTCTGCATTGAGTACCATTTCTTTGTAATCAGGATTTTCCTTTAACATTATGATGGCTTCGTTTACCCAATCAGTTTTCTTTTTTAAATTATATTTTTCAGAATTTAACAGAATTTCTCTGAGTGACTCTTTAATTTCTTTATTAATAGTAAATGTAATAATTTTCTTATCGTCTTCATTATTATTGAGTTTCAGTTTATTCATTTTAATCACACTTCCTGAGCAATTAGAGGAATTATTTTTTTAAAGCACTCCTCAACTGATTTACCATTATTCCATTGGACATTATTGCTTAACATATTCATTTGCTCGACGATGCTCTCGTGTAGAATGTTGCTTGAAACTAAGGCATCAAAGATAATTTTGGCAATATTGGGTTTTACCTTACCTAAACTAACATTTAATTGTTTACGTCCTCTTATTTCTTTTTTTGTAACTAATGAAAATTCGAGTTCTTTTTTTAGCTTAACAATTGCTTCAAAGGATAGATTTTCTATGGCAGCCTTTAAAAGAACTTGTTGATGTTCTGCATTTTCAACTGAAATAATTAATTCAATTAACTTTATATTCTCTATTTTTCCTTCAACAATCGCTTGTTTTATGTCTGGGCTAGCTTGCAGAATCAGAATATATCTTCGAGATTGTGTTATGGACATTCCTGTTAAGTCACTTAAAACTTTTGATGTTATTTTCTCGTTATCATTTTTTCCTTTATTTTCGTTTAAATATTCCTTAACAATAGCCTCAATGCTCGCAACTCTTTCAGCCAGAGATAAGTCAACACGCTCATTATTCTCAATCCACTGTAGAACTCTTAACTTTGTACCAACAGGTCGTTGACTTGCAATTCTTGCTATAATTTCCTTTTTACCAGCAATCGCTGAGGCCAAGGTTCTACGTTCACCAGCGATTAAACGACATTTGTTCCCAAACCTGTATACAAATATGGGGTTAATTAACTGATCATCTAGTATAGTTTTTGCTAATGACTCAAGTGACTTCCAATCATTTTTCTTTTTTGCATAGTCAGGATCAGAAGGATCTATTCCATTCATAGCATCATGAAGAGTTAGTGCTAGTTCACGATTGTTTTCTGGATCAAGTTCTATTTTATCTAAGGATAATACTTCTATTGACAGTTCCCCAGCATAATCATTGGCAATCGCCAGTGTTCTTGATATGGCTTCCTTTGTCTCTCCGGTTTTGACTGGATTTAGTTTGAATTTACTAACCATAAGAAGCCTCCTTTTCTTCTATTTTGTTGTATACATTATGAAATACCCTGTCATATACATAAGAACACCATTTTTCACTCTCAATTCTAGCTAGATGTGTTTGCGGTAGATTAAATACACAATTAGGTTTTGCATCTTCTACTACCAATTCTGAATAAATAGTTCTTTGGGCGATCGGAGGTAACAACCATTCTTCTGATTTCTCTATCGAACGCAAGTCATTAAGGAACTTAGTATGTACTGCTGTTTTACGAACTTGGTTAGGTAAAATTCCCGCTATTTTGATTGTGTCATCTTTTACTCTTCTAAGTTGCTCTTGTGAAATTGCTTGGATCATACCTATGGTTCCATTAATACCATATTGTTCTAGTTCGGTTGGCAATAGTCCATGAGTTGCTGCTCGCAACCCTGCCATTGTTAGTGGGCCAAACTGTGGATTCGTATCAATAATAACAAATTGGTAATCACTGTGGGTTGACAGCATTTCGGTAAATTCTTTAAGACGATTTATAACTTTTTCTTTTACATCAACTTTTAGAACACGTTGTGCATCTTCCAGTAATGAAGCAAAAGAAGGGAAACAATGTAAATTGTCAACCCATGTTGGGTATGGATAAATAGATTTACCTATGAATATATCTGCAATACTACTAACACCATCCCAATGTGGATCATCTTCTGGTAAGTTATTAGGATCCCACTCTGGATGCGCTTTAGGCATATAACCCGTTGGGTGAGCAGGATCTCTGGTAGTTGGAATTAGGCTAGATGAAGAATTACCTTGTGGGTCTAAATCAATAAATGCCCCTTTCATGTTTTTACATTTAGCTAGATATTGTGCAAGAGTGAGTGCAATAGTTGATTTGCCAATCCCTCCTTTGTTTCCGGCTGTTGTAATTACTTTCATCCATCCCCCTTCTTACAATAAGGTGTTTTGTACTATTTGTTATTAGGCTATCTTCTTTGAAATGAATTTGCAAGCGGTAATTTGTACTATTCTTTTAAATTTATAAAAAAGAAAAATATATATCTTTTTTCTTCTATTCATAGATTCCTTATATAAAACACAGTAACTAATTGATTTTAAATGATTTATGAAAGGATAATTGTGTATCTATTTGGGAGTGATAGTGTAGGTTTATGAGTTTTTCTGTGTAGTAATATGGGGTTCAAAAGGTTTTTTAATCATATGTGTAGCTTTATGGGGTATTGTGGTGTAGTTATATGATAATGGTGTAGATTTATGGGAGAGATTTTAACTTTTATCCATAATCTACCTAATGCAATGAATGCTAGATTTTAGGCGGCTGGATCTTTTGCTCTAGAAACTTTGAAAATTCGGAGTGGCAAGTGGTATTGCGAATCTCAGTAAAAGATTATCCTGATGTTTGTTTGGGTATACTTATCTTTTGTATTAAATCTCTACCCTGCAATAAGATATGTTTAACTGGATAGTACCACACTATACTTTTTGCGTTTGCTCGAATAAGTCGCACATTGATTAACTTTGATAATAGAATAAATTCGGGAATAGATATAAACGAATGTTATTTCCATATTCTAGATTTCATTTCTAGTTGTAACAGAATAACTTCATTTGCGATTAAATAATCATACCAATTGCTACTTTGTAGCGGTGTTAGTTTGTGATTAATTCTTGCTAAGTATCTTGGTTATTCAGCTATATATGCCCGTAATAAGGGTCCACGTATTGAGTTAAATCTATTATAAGTAACCATCCAAAAACATTTATAACAACTCCCGATATGCGTTAAACTCAAATTGAATAGGGTCAAGCAAATTTATTTTCATTGTAATGCCAGATAAATTTTCTAATACGAGCAATCAATTGCTCAATACAAGTAAATCCATTCGCACCATATATTTTCCTCTTCAACCACTTCCAAAATAGCTCAATTGGATTATATTCAGGTGAATATGGTGGTAAAAAAAATAACTCCACCCATTCGTGTTTTTTCACAAATTTTGAAACCTTTTTGCTGCGATGAATAGAGCCATTATCAATAATCATCACTATCTTTTTGTTGGGTTTAGCTTTTATGTAATTGATGTAGAAATTGAATAAATATCTTAGAGTTCCTCTTTCGGCTTGTTTCCAATAAAAAGCTTGTGAGCTTAAACTCAGAGCACCAAATAATGTTTTACTTTCTCTCATTTTGTTGGTGTGGACGGGTTTTTTTTCGCCACGTTTAAACCAACCTCTCTCTACATAGGGTTCGTTTGAGAAGTGAGACTCATCTGCAAATAATATTTCTATTTCATGCTCTAACTTTTGTTTACTTAGCGATGCAACCATTTTTTCAATATAAGCTGCTTTATCTTCTTTACTCGGCGCATTCAGTGGGGGCTTTTTAGAATAGCGTTTATATACCCATCCATGCTCATGAAGTGCTCGCTTTACTGTTGTCGCACTCACAGAGCCAACCGTTTTAGTCAATTGATCTAATTGAAGATTAATTTGCCATCCAGACTGTTGGTAACCGTACTCCTTGGGCGATACACTTAGCAATTGGTTGAGCTCTTCCTTGACTTTTTCTCTCAATTGATTCGGTCGACCGCTTGAATTTTTATCTATTAATCCTGAAATGCCAAAATGTAAATAACGTTTTATCCAACATCTCACCGTGTGTGGATTACGACTCAATTGCGCTGAGATTTCACCTATACTTTTGCCTGATGAGGACAGTAAAACATAATACGCTCGCTCCCCTATATTTTTTCCCGTTCGCGAGCCTCTTAGTTTTAGAAGTGTTTGTTTTTGCTCTTGCGTGATAATCACTTTTATCGCTTTACCCATCCTTAAAACTCAGCTACTCCTTAAAAGTTGATGCGGACATTACACTATCTTTATGTTTTATAAAAGATTATGGATGGTTGCTTATTTGTCTTTGTCCATAGCGAAGATTATATTTTTTTAACGAATATTGATCGCTGGTGTTGTTGGAGCTGAGATTAGCTTCTCTACTTGAATGGATAAATTAGTTTTTATAACTATGTATCTATTATCAAGTTAAATAGGTTTATCGCTTAACATTTTTCAATAATCCATTTAACGATAAGATCTTTTCTCTCGCAGTATTTATTTAACTCATTTATAGATCTAAGAAATTTATTCCTGATTTAAGCAAAGCTTGTTTTTTAAATATTAAAGTAATCAACCTATACTAAATGTGTGACGAATTAATTATCTACAAATATTAATTAATAGGGTTGCATTCTAATTTTATGATAATCTTAATTATCTTTAGGATGATGTTTTTTGTTTTTGGACTGTTGAATTTTTTATTAAATTCGATCCTGTCTCTGTTTCAACAAGCGCTTTTAATTTTACGAAACTTCTACTAGGAATTATCGGTTTCATAAATTGTCCCCGGGGATAATTTTAGTAACTTATTGATTATAAACAATAAAAATAAACAATATTCTGTAATTCACATGGGGTTATGGAATG
This sequence comes from Legionella sp. MW5194, assembly GCF_016864235.1. Taxonomy (NCBI): domain Bacteria; kingdom Pseudomonadati; phylum Pseudomonadota; class Gammaproteobacteria; order Legionellales; family Legionellaceae; genus Legionella; species Legionella sp. MW5194. Next base: position 102,560 of record NZ_CP045733.1, on the reverse strand, counting down.
GTGTAGATTTATGAGGCGGCAAATTTTAAAGCAAATTATGGTGATTACAAATTAACAAACGTTTGAGAGAAAAAAATTAACAGGAAAAGTATTCAAACTTAATCGCAAAATATAAACAACTACAACTTAAGTGACAAAATATAAAATTGAGGAGGAAAAATTTGAATAATCATTTATTATACAAAGCGACATCCATGTTAGTTTAATTTTCCTTAACAGCAATGATAATGGAACAATACAGTATAAATTAGGAGTCTGAAATATTGGCGATTTATCATGGGTGTGATGCAATTAAAGCTGTAACGTAGAGGAATTACTATATGACTATTATTGATGCAAGACCTACCTGTTTTTATCATCCGATAAAAGTCATTTTTTTAGATGATAACCGTGCATTTTTGGATGCGTTAGATTTAGAATTTGGCGAAAAATTTAATATACTGACACTTACAAGCTCAGATATGGCTTTTCATCTGATTGATAATGATAGTCAGGATGTTACCCAATCAATTTTCAAATTGATGAATGATGTTAATCTAGATACTACTAATGATCGGGTTATTGGCTTTGATGTTAGTAAAATGTTAAACCTGATTTATGATAAAGCAAGGTTTGAGCATGCCCCACTGTTAGTAGTGGATTATCAAATGCCCGTTATTAATGGAATTGAATTTTGCAAAAAATTAAAGAGAAAAAATCTTTAAAATTATGCTAACGGCAGAAGCAGATAAAGATACAGCGATCAGCGCGTTCAATAACGGTTTAATTGATAAATTTATACTCAAGACAAGCGAAAATCTATATCCAGAAATTACATTAGCTGTCGATGACCTAACTCAGCGCTATTTTAGAGAGTTAACAAAGAATATAGTTAATGCGTATGAAAACTCCATTAGTGATTTATTTGGTAATGAATTATATCAACAATTATTTGCCAGTGTTTTACTGCAAGCACAGGCTGTTGAATATTATCTAGTTGATAATTCAGGGAGTGTTTTATTTCTTGATAAAGATGCCAAACCTACATGGCTTATCATTAGACATGTAAAAGAGCTATCTGATCAATTAGATTTAATGCAGGGATATGAACTACCCAAACAGACTATAGCCGCTGTTGCAAAAAAAGAGAAAATATTATTCTTGTTATCAGAAAAAGAATATAAAAACCAATAAGTGAGTGGATTAACTATTTATTTGATGCGAAAAAGCTAGATAACAATTACTACTACAGTATTACCAAAGATCATTTAACTGATTCTATAAATTGGGGAAGGGTGGTTTCATATTCCTCATATCTAGCAGAGAGATAATTTGGCAGAATTATTCATTCAAAAGAGATAGAAAATAATTTTCAATCTTTACAGTCTGCTCACGAATAGTGCTCATGGAATATAAAAATTTTTCCATCTGTTTTTGATTAATATCGCTGGTCTCCATTGACTGTGAAATTGTATTAATGAAACTCGAAGCCGATTTTGTCATGCTGTTGATGATAACAATTGAGTTTAAAAAATCGTGTTTTAATTTATCTTTATCCGTTGAGTTCATGTTAAATTCCCGTGTGCAAATCGAAAAGGTGGTTCTTTACCAACAATGGATTTAATCCATGGCATTTGGCTAAATCGATCTCTTGAATGGCCAGTGGCAAGATGAACATCAATAAAGCCCTTATCAAAAAGGAGTTTTGCACAATCCTCGCCTCTAACTGTCATTCAGCACCCTAATGGGACCACTTTGTCATCACCTAAAGGGACCACCCCATTAGCACTTAATGGGACCACCTAGTCATCACATAAAGGGACCGGGCTGTCAGCAGCTAAAGGGACCACCCCACCTATCAAACTTTGGTTAAAAATGAACATAATTTTTCTCTGTTTATTCATAAATGGGGAAATGGATGTCAAACCGGAGATTTGAGATGCACGAATATATCATTATTATTAGCCAATTGCGTCAAGGCGCTACGCTCAGAGGGCTGTCCCGTGACAAACTTGCCGATAGAAAAACGCTTAGGAGGGTGCGTGACATTGCGATAGAGCAAGGCTGGTTAGAAAAGGATAAGTCAATCCCCACAGAACAGGAACTGGCGTTATTTTTGAAAAGAGCAGTGCCAATAGCTTTTTGAGCATACAGCCATACCGGGTGAAGATTGAAGAATGGACCAGACAGGGCGTTCAGGCCAGCACTATCTATGCTCATTTACAACGAGAACATGGTTTTAAAAGTAGTTATAGCGTTGTTCAACGCTATATCAAGTCTTACAAGGAAAAACAACGAGCGGTCACCACGATATTAGAGTTTAAACCGGGCGAATCAGCACAGGTTGACTTTGGGCAAGGACCTAAAATTACTGATGGCAAAGGAGAGGAACAGAAGACCTGGATCTTTGTGATGGTGCTCTCCTGGAGCCGTCATATGTATGCAGAAATGGTCTTACATCAGGATGTTGAGACATGGCTTGCCTGCCATCGGCGTGCCTTTGAATGGTTTAATGGTGTTCCAGAAAAAATAATTATAGATAACGCGAAGTGTGCGATTACGAAAGCTTGTTACCACAACCCTTGCGTTCAAAAGGCATATGGGGAGTGCGCATCAGGCTATGGTTTTATTATTTCCCCATGTCCTCCGTATGATCCCCAGAAAAAAGGCCGAGTTGAATCCGGGGTTAAGTACGTTAAAAACCGCTTTGTTCCACTGCGCCAGTTTAGAAGCTTAAACGATGCGAACGAGCAGTTAAAGATCTGGTTAATACAAGAGGCTGGCGCGCAACCACGGCACTACTCATGAAAAGCCTTTGGTTCTATTTGAAATTGAACAACCTCTTCTTAAAAAACTGCCTAACCATCCGCCCGAGTTTGCGGCGTGGGAAAAGGTCAAGCTTCATGGTGATTGCCATGTGCAATACAAGAAATGCCGATATTCAGGTCCATATCGCCTCGCACGGCAAGAGCTTTGGCTTAGAGCAACGGATACAACTATCCGACTGTATTTCAATCATCAACTGGTAGCACTCCATCCGAAACTCGAAATACCAGGCACCAAACATACAATACCAGAACACCTTCCACCGAATGCTTTGGCTTACTCGATGCGAGATGCCCAGTGGTGCCTAAAGCAAGCACATGAAGTTGGAAGCCAATGCGTGATTGCTATTGAGGGACTATTAAATGATTCAGTCGTAGATTATCTTCGGGCTGCACAAAGCATTCTCGGTCTTAGGAAAAATATGGCGATGACCGTCTGGAGGCTGCTTGCCATAGAGCGCTTGTTTTTCAAAGCGTGCATTATAAAACAATCAAGACGATGCTAGAGGTTGGGGCTGAAAAGCAAGCCTTACCGCATGAGGAAGAACCGACAACATTGGCCAAACCCTATTCGGTAGGGGGAAAGTTCTGCCGGAATACGTCCCACTTATTACACTAATACAAACAACAGGAGACAAATGATGATAAACCCGATGCCCGAGCTATCTTCGCAGTTAAAACAACTACGGTTATCGCATGTTGCTGAGAACATCCCGCTGCGTAACCGTGAGTCTATAGAAAAGAAGCTAAGCTACCCTGAGTTTCTGGGATTACTGCTTCAAGATGAGTTATTAGGAAGGGAAAACAAAAATTAAGAACACGAATGAAGCGTGCACGTATCCGTGGTGACAAGACGATAGAATCATTCGATTTTGACTTTAACCTTAAAATCAATCGCGCTCAAATACAGGAGTTAATCTCGTGTTCATTTATTGCAGAAAAAGTTCCCATTCTCATCGTAGGACCTTGTGGAACAGGGAAATCTCATATTGCTCAAGCCATAGCTCATTGTGCGATACAAAGAGGAATCGATACACTCTGGCTTTCGCAAAATCAACTCTTTAATGAGTTGCAAGCAGCTAGAGCATCAGGTCGATTTGATAAAAAGTTCTCAGAACTGGTGAAAATGCCACTACTAATCATCGATGATTTTGGACTAAGACCATTACGCAACCCCCAGGATGAGGATTTTCACGACCTAATCTCGGAAAGATATGAGCGTGCATCAACGATCATTACATCCAATCTGGACTTTAGCGAATGGGGTTCTGCTTTCCCTAATCGATTACTTGCTGCAGCCACTATCGATAGATTAAGACATAATTCATATCGGGTTACATTAGATGGTCCCAGTTACAGAGGAGAGCGAGAAACAAAAAAGCGAAAATAACATGTATAATTAACTAAAAGTGGACAAGTTTGATAGGTACCGTTTTGACATTTTAGGCGGTCCCATTAGCTGCTGATCGACGGTCCCTTTAGCATGCTGAATGACAACTATTAATTATCAACGCATATATAAGATATAAAACCAACAAAAGGAGACAAAAAGAATAGAAAAAAGTACCACTTATATGAATTAGTTTTGACTTAATCTGACACAACTACTTGAAAAAGTGAGAGTTTCCGGTTTTGATAGAAGTGCGAACTTTAAACAAAACCAAAAGGAAAACTCTCATGATAGATAATAACGTTAAAATTATTAAACATAAAGTTGGTCTGTTGAATCTTGCCGAAGAATTGGGCAATGTGTCGAGGGCATGCAAAGTAATGGGTTTATCCCGAGACACATTTTATCGCTACAAATCAGCTGTTGAGACTGGAGGAGTTGAGGCTCTATTTGATCAAACTCGTAGAAAACCTAACCATAAAAACCGAGTTGAAGAGCCTATTGAACTAGCTGTAAAGGATTATGCAATTGAATATCCAGCTCATGGCCAACTACGCACCAGTAATGAATTACGTAAGAAAGGCATTTTTGTGTCTCCAAGTGGCGTTCGCAGTGTATGGCTCCGATATAATTTAGCTAACTTTAAAGACCGACTAAAAGCCCTGGAAGATAAAGTAGCGTCTGAAGGCATCATTTTGACAGAATCCCAGGTAGCAGCTTTGGAAAAGAAAAAATTTGACGATGAAGCCTGTGGTGAAATTGAAACAGCCCACCCCGGATATCTTGGCTCACAAGATACTTTTTATGTTGGAACGCTCAAGGGTGTAGGCAGGGTTTACCAGCAAACATTCGTTGATACCTATAGCAAAGTTGCATTTGCCAAGCTCTATACTACGAAAACACCAATTACATCAGCAGATATCCTGAATGATAAAGTGTTACCGTTCTTTGAGCATCATAAACTCCCTATGTTGCGTATTTTAACGGATAGAGGCACTGAATACTGCGGCAAGGTGGAGCATCATGATTATCAGCTTTATTTGGCCATCAACAATATTGACCACACCAAAACAAAAGTGCAATCGCCTCAAACAAATGGAATATGTGAACGCTTCCATAAAACAATTTTGCAAGAGTTTTATCAAATCACTTTTCGCAAGAAGCTTTATGATAATATGGATGAACTGCAAAAAGATCTGGACGAATGGCTCCATTATTATAATAATGAGCGCACTCATCAGGGCAAAATGTGCTGCGGACGAACACCGATGCAAACATTGACTGATGGCAAGCAAATCTGGATGGAAAAATTTATAAACTAAATTTGACCTGACAGACACTTCTGAAAAACCGAGAGTGTTCATCTAACTGTGTCACCTCGCTAGTTATCTAAGCCCTATATTTAATCTATCTTCAAAATAGATGTGTAACTGGGAAATGATAAGCGCCCAATTGTGCATGGGCTGATTCCATTTTTCCAGCACTTTTGGCAAGCACAATAAATGAGCTTAATAAGGGCGTTTTCACTGGTGAAAGCGGCTTTATTTTTAGTGTATTTGCGGATTTGTCGATGAAAGCCTTCCACAATGTTAGTAGTATAAATAATGCGCCTGAGTTCTTCTGGGTATTTAAAATATTGGGATAGAGCCTCCCAGTTATTATTCCATGACTTCAATACAGCGGGGTATTTTTGCCCCATTTTATCTCTAACTCTATTAAGTGATGCTCGGCTAGCTCTTTGCTGGTTGCTCTGTACACAAGCTTTAAATCGGCCATGAACGCTTTCTGGTCTTTACTGACTACATACTTTAGGGAGTTGCGAATTTGATGAACCACACAAAGCTGCACTTCGGTTTTAGGAAACACCTCAGCAATCGCCTCAGGAAACCCTTTAAGCCCATCAATGCTTGCAATGAGGATATCCTCTACGCCACGGGCTTTGAGGTCATTTAGAACACCAAGCCAGAAGCGAGCCCCTCATTTTCAGATAAATAAAGACCTAAAATATCCTTCCGCCCCTCCGGTGTTACTGCAAGAACTGTATAAAACGCTTTGCTAGTCACTTTCCCTCGACACGTACTTTAAAATGCATGGCATCTAAAAAGCAATAGGATATACAGACTCCAAAGACCGATTGCGCCATTCGGTAATCATAGGAAGTAATTTATCTGTGATAAGGCTGATTTTAGCTGACGATACTTCTAAACCATACATCTCGGCTAGGTGTTCACTTATGGCTTCGTAGCTCATACCCAGGGCATATAAGGCTAAAACTTTGTTATCTAGGGATTCATTCAATACAGTTTGACGCTTCTTGACAATTTCTGGCTCAAAACTACCGTCTCTATCTCTTGGTGTCTCTAAATCAAAAACACCGGAAGTGGATTGTATGGTCTTGGTCGTTTTGCCATTGCGTCGATTCGTAAGTCCGGTTTCATGGCACGCTTCCATATGCGTGTCCATTTCACCTTCCAAAGCAGCTTCTAATAGTTCTTTGATTAACGGCGTTAATATCCCGTCTTTACCCGTCAAGGATTGACCTGATTTTAATTGAGATATCGCATCTGCTTTGAAATCATTGAAATCAAAATTCGCTAAATCTATTTTTTTATTCTTATTCATTGTCACCTCTACAAAATTGTACAAATTATATCAATTTTTTAGAGATGACACAGTTATTTGAACACTACCGAAAAACCGGCAACTGTCAGATCAAGTTTGAACTACTACAACTTATATTCCAATTAATTCCCAATCCCCAAAGTACCCCTCTTTGGTTTTAATTAAATCCTCATAAACACGCATCTCTAAACCATCAGCAATCTCATCCCAACCGGTTACTTCCTTGGCTATATTAAAATAATCATCATTAATAAAAAACACTCTAGGAACTCCGTATGTCCAGATAATGCCATCAACACCAAAAAGTGTTGCTCCTTCAAAGCCCCAATCATCCATTTCTTGTTCTGGGGTATTGCGTCCGTGGTATAGTCTTAATTTCATCAATGTTCCTTTTATCTTGCTATTGTTAACACGCTATTTTCAAGATGAGGCAAAGGGATTTTTCTTTGCCTCTAAAAAATTCCTTTACCTTTTTATTTCCATCATTTTTTCGGTTAACGTCCACAACGCACGATTTAATTTCACATTTTGATCAATGGCTTTTACTTCTCTCGTTTTTGTTCGAGTGGTGTAACCGTATTTATTTAAACGATGGCCACGGATCCCTCCTTTAATTAAATTTTCTTGTAGGACATTAAACACCGTAAACAAATCATTATCTTTTTGATCCACATAACGCCTTGGTTGCAATAAACGCTCAGGAGCAACGATCATTGCGCCCTCATCATCAGAAAATTTTAGAGAATGGGCAGCTTCGGCAAAAATCATCTTTTCAGTATCGTTTAAATGAATTGAAGCCATATCATCTGATACATCGAGCATCTTGTTCGCGGTTTCAATCACCTTATAAGTACCTTCAATAACGTTCCCAACAACATCTCCCTGATGTTTAATTCTAATTTCGTCATAGGATTGTCCCGCAATCATTCCATTACCACACACAACCCGAAAAAGACCCGCCATTAGGCGATAAGAAGACAGGCCATCATGAGAATTGATAAGAACAAGTTCTGGATAAAGTCCCTGATTATTTTGAATGACATCATGGCGTTGAAAACGGAGCATGTGTTTTGCAAATGCTTTCGATTCTTGACTCAGGCTTTTGGTCTGAGTTGCCCAAGTTGGAAAAAATCCTTCTGACATTAATTTTTCAATGATTTGCTCTGTTGAGATGGGTGAGTACTGATCACTTGTTTTGTGGGAACTTTCTTGTGTGAATATGGAAGGGGCTAATTTAAATAGTTTTTCTTTTGATAAAATGGGTAACATTATGTTTTCTCCTATGTTTTTACTATTGTTCTCAAGGAACAAATACAGTATCTCAAAAAAGCGCGTAATCGTCAACAATTATTATAAAATATATTTATAAAAATTATTTACCAAAAATGTTGATATTTATTGCTGCCCTTGTTATATTGTTCTTGTCCTAATGACACATAGTAAAAACATAGGAGAACACAATGACTATTCCAGAAATTATCCAGCAACAATTGCTGCACACGAATAAAGCGATCGTTTGGTCTTGGGGCGTATCTAAATGGCATGAACTATCATCTAATGCACTTGCAATAAGAGTTCATGCGCGTTATTTAGATGGTTTTGTCTGTATCGAGTTGGATGAGGCGCAAGACTTATACAATATTTCCTTTTACCTTAACAAAGACTTTTCAGACATGCTAGTGTGGCCAGTGATACCCTATAAACCGATAAAAGGAGTCTATTGCGATCAACTGGTTGAATTCATTGATAACAGAATAGAAAGAATACCCGATTATAAATACTGACTATTGCCCTACTCCCTACCGTAGGGAGTAGGCCATTAACAGGAGTAGATTCATGAAAAAACTATCGTTTGCCGTTAAAGCAAACATGAATAAACCACCTAGAGTTCACGTGCAATCAGCCGATAAAAAAACAACCTATGGCTCATTTCAAGCAAATAACTGCGATGAATTCGATAGCTGGGACAAATTAAGCCAGGACGAAGCCATTGAACTAAAGCACTACATGAATAATCTTGTGGCTATTGAGCATTATTTTTCCACAAAGGCTCTGTCCGAACAAAAAGATTTTAGGATCCGATTACCAGGTAGTTTTATTGATGCTATTGATGAGCTCAGCAGGTTATGCTTTGAAGAACACATCGACTTGAATGTTTATGATGCCATGATAAGTGCCGCTATTGGGCAACTTAAAATAAAGACAGCAAGCCTTCCTGATGAAAAAAAACAGCAAGCGCTTACACTGCTTAATCAACTAGGATTATCTGAAAATGTAAAAACAGATGTTTCCTTGAAAATACAGGCGATATTTTCTGAATTATTATCCATTCATAACAAATCAGAAAAACTGCACCAAAAAGCCAGAACGCTTTTCAATAAAGATAAAAGTATTGCGCCAAAAACCATTGAAGAAATCGCAAAAGGTGAATTATCAACCTCTAAATGGTTAGTAGCTTGTGCTGTAGAGATTTTACTGGAGGAAAAACCAGATATAGTGCAAAAAATATTAACTGATGACGATATCTTGTTTTTGTGGGCAAATCCATTACTAAAAAATCATAGACCGCTCAAGGAACTGCTCGATAAACTAGAATCTTTGAATAACTCGGAAACGTTAAGCAATAAACTAAAATCCATGGATTAAGTTTAGTTAAATACTTTCCAAATTATCACATTTATGCTATAAATTATTATGAAAATAAAATTTTACCAAAAACAATCGGGCAAAAACCCCGTGGCGGAATTTCTAAATGATTTGCCGTCCGATGAGATAGCGCGACTTGCTGGTTGTTTAAAGAGTATTGAAGAGCTAGGGTTTGACAGCCCAAGGGTACAATTCAGGCAAATAAAAGGCTCGCTTTGGGAAATTAAAATTAAAACATCGCGCAGTGGTTATCGGTTTTTTTATGTGTGCATTCAAAAAGAAATCATCGTTCTTTTACATGCCTATAAAAAACAATCACAAAAAGCGCCAAAGCAAGAAATTGAACTGGCTGAAAAACGAATGATGGAGGTATACGAGAATGAAAGCACTTACCTTAAATGAATTTATTGACGATAAAATCAATCAAGATGAAGAATTTGCCAAGCACTATGAGCGTGAGCAAATTATTAATAATATAGCAGTAATGATTGTAAATGCCCGTAAAAAGCGACATATGACACAATCTGAATTGGCTAATAAAATTGGAACCAAACAATCGGTTATTTCTCGCCTTGAAAGTGGCAATAGTTCATTTATTCCCTCATTAGAGACCCTGGTGAAGGTTGCTGATGCGCTGAACATGCACTTAAAATTGCAATTACAGGCCTAATTACTCTTTGGCCAATATGGATTAACAGTAAACTTTAAAGGACATTAAATGGCATTAGATTTTTCCAAATTGGGTACGGGACAAACTGTTGATACTGTTTTAAAACCGAGAGAAATTTTTAATGCGTTACCCAATAAAAAATCAAACAAATTCCATTATCCCCGCGATGTGCAATCTCAAGTATGGAGCAAGTGGTTTGACCGAAAAGAGGAACGAAACCTGGTCATAAAAATGAATACAGGCGGCGGTAAAACAGTGGTTGGCCTTTTAATTTTAAAAAGTTGCTTGAATGAGAAGAAAGGACCTGTAGTTTACATTGTTCCAGATAATTTTTTAGTAGAGCAAGTTTTATCCGAAGCAAAAGATCTTGGATTAAATGCAGTCGATGACCCTGAAAATGAGAGTTTTTTAAAAGGGAAAGCAATTTTAGTAACTAATATATATAAATTAATTAACGGAAAATCAGTATTTGGTGTTGGGGATGAAGGAACTAAAATACCCATTAAAACGATCCTTATTGATGATGCCCATGCATGCGTAAATACAGTCGAAGAACAATTCACTTTGAATGTATCATCCTCTAACCCGGCACATAAAAAAATATTTAGTATTTTTGAAGAGGCAATGAAAAGGCAGTCGGAAGCAAAATATTTGGAGATTAAATCAGGGGATCCTTTTGCCTACATCTTAATCCCATATTGGAACTGGCAAGAAAATCTTAGTAATGTAATGCAGGTTTTAATTGAAAACAAAAATCATGAAGAAATAAAATTTAAATGGGCATTAATAAAAGAAAATTTAGAGCGATGTAGTTGCGTGATTAGTAAGCATGACATTGAAATTACAAGTAATTGTATTCCAATTGATGTGATTCCGTCTCTGAGTAATGCATCAAGAAAAATATTTATGACCGCCACATTATCGGACGATAGCGTCTTAACGACTCATTTTGGTGTAAGCCCCCAATATCTTAATACCCCCATCACTCCAGATTCAGCGGGGGATGTAGGTGACAGATTAATCTTATTACCACAAGCTCTTAACACCAATATGTTCGATAGTGATGTTAAAGCATTATGTTTGGAATTATCCAAAGAATATAACGTGGTAGTTATTGTCCCCTCTAACAAGCGAGTGGAGTTTTGGGAGGATGCAGCGGATCTCATTTTAAATAAAGACAGTATGCTTCATGGAATTGAACAACTTAAAACGACTCATATTGGCTTAACGATTTTAGTTAACAAATATGATGGGATTGATTTACCCGAAAATGCTTGCCGATTATTAGTTATAGATGGATTACCAGCAGCCCGAAATAATATTGATAAAATTCGCCAGAGTGAGCTTGCAGGTAGTTCGAACAGAGTAAATCAAATAGTTCATAAAGTGGAACAGGGGATGGGGAGAGGAATTAGATCTAATGATGATTATTGCGTCATTTTTCTTATGGGGAAAGATCTTACTTCTCAGCTTTATACGAGCGAAACTTTAGAACTATTTTCACCCGCGACAAAGGCTCAATTAGAATTATCAGAGCAAATAGCAGACCAAATAAAAGATAAGGGAGCTGATGAGATTAAAACTGTCATAAACTACAGTCTAAAAAGGGATCCTCAATGGGTTAAGTTAAGCAGAGGTATTATGGCAGACTTAAATTATTCCAATCAAAATAAAACTGACCCAATAAAAATAGCTTTAAGAGAGGCTTACGATTTAGATCGCTCTGGGAAACCACAAGAAGCAGCAAATAGAATTTTGAATGAAATCAATAGGTCAACTGAAGATCCTTTATTAAGAGGCGTGTTAAAACAATACATGTCGGAATATATAAACAAGTACGATAAGGTGGAATCGCAAAAAACTCAGCTATCCGCTATATCTGATAATTTAAGAGTTCTTAAACCAATCGAAGGCATCTGTTATAGGCCACTACAAAATCATACCGGATCACAAGCAATACAATGTTCTAACTATTTAAAAGAAAAATTTAAAGATGGAAACAAACTTATTATCTATGCAGAGGGAGTATTTTCAAAACTTGTATTTAGTGAAGGCACTGCAAATATATTTGAGGATGCTTTTAAAGAGTTAGCATACCTACTTGGCTTTATAGGCCAACGCCCCGAAAATGATTATGGAAAAGGACCAGATAATCTCTGGCTGTTGGATGATTTAAAATTTTTAGTTATTGAATGTAAAAATGGTGCAACCACTGATCTTATTTGTAAACACGATTGTAATCAGCTGAATGGTTCTGAAATTTGGTTTAATAACAATTATGGCAATGGTGCTAAATGTGTACCTATTATGATTCATTTATCTGCTTGTTTTGAGTATGCGTGTTCTCCAAGTAAAAATATAAAAATAATAAATAAGAGCTTGTTAGAAAAGTTAGTTAATAACGCTCGTCAATTTATAAAATCTATAGCCTCTGATAATAAGTTTGAAGACAGTCAAACTGTCAAACAACGTCTTAATCAATACAAGTTAGAGGCTGATGATATTACAGCCAACTACACAACTCATTTTAAAACAAAAAAAACCTGAACACTTTAAATATATAATGGGAAACAACTAAAAAACAGTATTTCATCAATAGTAAAAGGAATACTTCTTTAGCATTATTTTAATAGCTTTTGAGCTAGTTGAACGCACGTCTAAACAAAGGATAAGCATGGGGACTGTACTTAATTTAATTGTTGATTCGATACAAGAAGGTTTTTTACACCCATCAAGATTTATAAAAAAAATCAAAAGTCACTCTCAGCTACAAATGTTATTAAAAACACCTCCCCAAACGGCTAACGCGGATCAAATAATTCATTGGAACAGGTGGGATAGTTTTTATTTTGATAAAAAATACACCATGAATCTAAGGGAAAGATACTACTCAACACAACAATATATCCCAGAATTAGAATATATTGTCACAGTTAACGAAACAGAAAATTGGTGGTGTGATATTCGCGATATTGATTGCCTTGGCGCATCAAAATCAGATCTGAGCCTGTTTAAAACCCTTGATGATTTCGCAACAACAGTTAACCATAATTTAATCGCCGACATATCAGAACAAAATTTAAATAAAAATTTGCAGTGGGAGGGCGGACGAATATTCAATAATCCTTCATTTTATTGCTATGCATGGGATAACAACCGCATTCATTTATGTAATAGTGGGGGATCTCATCATTTTTCAGCAGCTCGATATCTTGCCTTAAAATTAAATAAAAAGTTTCCTGTTTGCGGTAGACTATATACAGTTCATTTAGACTCACAGTCCGTATTTTCTTTATTAAACCAATTTGATCTTTTTTCTGTAAATAGTAAAGACTGGTTCTTTATTAGTGAAGAATGTGAACATTTTGGTGCTCCAGTTGGATTTTACCCTGCTCCACGACCATTTTATGACCAAACAATTATTTTCCTTCCCCGTAATAATAAACGCTCAATGAGGATCTCGAAACTATTTAAACAAATTCAGCTATTTGATTTTAGCCTTTTCTTATTAAAGTCTCTAAAAAAGCAAGAGCATTGATGGCCAATGCCGAGCCATTACACACAATTTCAAAACTGGCTTTCTGATATCACAAGGGTACACACTTTAGTGATAGGCAGAAAACAAGAGGGTTACATCTATCATATGATTTAAATATTTACTTTTGATAGATGACTTCCAAAGCATCTGGATTTAATTGATAAAAACAGATTGCACGTTCCTGTTTCAAGTTCAATCAACACCAAGGACAACATATAATATACAAAAGAGGATTTGTTCAGTACCAGAAAGATGGAATTTTGGGACATTATTGTTTAATTAAATTGCAACTCAATATCCCAAATATAATCTCTATAGGTTGAAAAGAAAATATTTCTAAAAGCTATTTAAATAGCTTTTAGAACCCATTCCGGCAATGGTGCATTATAATCCAGGGTAGAGACTCTCCATACTCCCAAACCTCACTATTATAATTTCCAGTTGAGCCAAAATCAAAATTAGGGGCTAACTGTTTTATGTACATATAGGCTAATAGACCTGTGTCTCTTCCTTCAACCCAATCCGCGCATAGAAATTATTGCCTTTAAAAAATCGCTCATGCTCAATCCAATCTTGAGAGTTTTTGTCAATTGGCCAGCAAAGTGTGTGTATTTGATACTTTTTATAACGATTTTTTCCTTTGAATAGGTCATTTAAAAAGTTTTTAAGCCCTTGGCTTCTAAAATAAGTATGCCCCTCATCACCATAATGTTTAAAAAATAGCTCGGAAAATCGCTCTATAGGGCTTTTTTCGATAACAAAAAAATATGGCCAAAGGGAGAGGGTTAAGAATCAAATAGCGTTTAATATCAGGCCTTTTTAGCAGCAAATTATTATTGTAATATATTTTTAAGCGTCGAAAATTGAGAAAGCTGTGGATAGAATAACTTAGGGTAATTAATCCACCTACGATATATAGCGTTATCAAAAACTCTTTTACACTCACATCCATTGCTTACACCATAATTCCTAAATCAAAAATCTTTAAATGAGGACTTTTAACGATCGGTTAATTATAACATTCTTATGGGGAATTGGCGTGTACGGTGATTCAGGCAGTTACGTTGCACATTCTGTTTAAATTACATTAATGACAATCAATCGTATTTGATTTTGAGCGCAATCGGGTTATAATATAATTAACCATACCTGCCACGCCTCTTAATAATGCGGACCAGGGCGGGTTATTTACTTTATGCATTCAAAAATGGTTTTTAATAAACCACCTCTTTCCATACCAGAACAAATACATCACTTACGGCAAAAAGGGCTATTGTTGGATAATGAACAAGAAGCTAGCCAGTATTTGACGACCATTGGTTACTATCGTTTGATGATTTATTTTAAGCCTTTTCTCATTAGCTCTGCGACAAACACTAGCCAATTTAAACCTAACACGCGATTTTCGGATCTTTTAAATTTGTATGCCTTTGATAGAGAGCTACGCTTATTAGTTATCGATGCCCTAGAGAGAATAGAAGTCGCTTTTCGTACCGCTATATCAAATGCCATGAGTTTGAAATATGGCGCACATTGGTATCTAAACATGGATTTATTTTCTTCGACTGAGCAATATCAGATGTTTTTGGAGGAGGTTAAATCACATCTGAAACGTTCACACGAAGACTTTATTAAAACGTATTCTTTTTAAGATTCTCACCGAGGATGATGTGTTTATGTTATGGGCTGTCATTCAGCATGCTAAAGGGACCGTCGATCAGCAGCTAATGGGACCGCCTAAAATGTCAAAACGGTACCTATCAAACTTGTCCACTTTTAGTTAATTATACATGTTATTTTCGCTTTTTTGTTTCTCGCTCTCCTCTGTAACTGGGACCATCTAATGTAACCCGATATGAATTATGTCTTAATCTATCGATAGTGGCTGCAGCAAGTAATCGATTAGGGAAAGCAGAACCCCATTCGCTAAAGTCCAGATTGGATGTAATGATCGTTGATGCACGCTCATATCTTTCCGAGATTAGGTCGTGAAAATCCTCATCCTGGGGGTTGCGTAATGGTCTTAGTCCAAAATCATCGATGATTAGTAGTGGCATTTTCACCAGTTCTGAGAACTTTTTATCAAATCGACCTGATGCTCTAGCTGCTTGCAACTCATTAAAGAGTTGATTTTGCGAAAGCCAGAGTGTATCGATTCCTCTTTGTATCGCACAATGAGCTATGGCTTGAGCAATATGAGATTTCCCTGTTCCACAAGGTCCTACGATGAGAATGGGAACTTTTTCTGCAATAAATGAACACGAGATTAACTCCTGTATTTGAGCGCGATTGATTTTAAGGTTAAAGTCAAAATCGAATGATTCTATCGTCTTGTCACCACGGATACGTGCACGCTTCATTCGTGTTCTTAATTTTTTGTTTTCCCTTCCTAATAACTCATCTTGAAGCAGTAATCCCAGAAACTCAGGGTAGCTTAGCTTCTTTTCTATAGACTCACGGTTACGCAGCGGGATGTTCTCAGCAACATGCGATAACCGTAGTTGTTTTAACTGCGAAGATAGCTCGGGCATCGGGTTTATCATCATTTGTCTCCTGTTGTTTGTATTAGTGTAATAAGTGGGACGTATTCCGGCAGAACTTTCCCCTACCGAATAGGGTTTGGCCAATGTTGTCGGTTCTTCCTCATGCGGTAAGGCTTGCTTTTCAGCCCCAACCTCTAGCATCGTCTTGATTGTTTTATAATGCACGCTTTGAAAACAAGCGCTCTATGGCAAGCAGCCTCCAGACGGTCATCGCCATATTTTTTCCTAAGACCGAGAATGCTTTGTGCAGCCCGAAGATAATCTACGACTGAATCATTTAATAGTCCCTCAATAGCAATCACGCATTGGCTTCCAACTTCATGTGCTTGCTTTAGGCACCACTGGGCATCTCGCATCGAGTAAGCCAAAGCATTCGGTGGAAGGTGTTCTGGTATTGTATGTTTGGTGCCTGGTATTTCGAGTTTCGGATGGAGTGCTACCAGTTGATGATTGAAATACAGTCGGATAGTTGTATCCGTTGCTCTAAGCCAAAGCTCTTGCCGTGCGAGGCGATATGGACCTGAATATCGGCATTTCTTGTATTGCACATGGCAATCACCATGAAGCTTGACCTTTTCCCACGCCGCAAACTCGGGCGGATGGTTAGGCAGTTTTTTAAGAAGAGGTTGTTCAATTTCAAATAGAACCAAAGGCTTTTCATGAGTAGTGCCGTGGTTGCGCGCGCCAGCCTCTTGTATTAACCAGATCTTTAACTGCTCGTTCGCATCGTTTAAGCTTCTAAACTGGCGCAGTGGAACAAAGCGGTTTTTAACGTACTTAACCCCGGATTCAACTCGGCCTTTTTTCTGGGGATCATACGGAGGACATGGGGAAATAATAAAACCATAGCCTGATGCGCACTCCCCATATGCCTTTTGAACGCAAGGGTTGTGGTAACAAGCTTTGTAATCGCACACTTCGCGTTATCTATAATTATTTTTTCTGGAACACCATTAAACCATTCAAAGGCACGCCGATGGCAGGCAAGCCATGTCTCAACATCCTGATGTAAGACCATTTCTGCATACATATGACGGCTCCAGGAGAGCACCATCACAAAGATCCAGGTCTTCTGTTCCTCTCCTTTGCCATCAGTAATTTTAGGTCCTTGCCCAAAGTCAACCTGTGCTGATTCGCCCGGTTTAAACTCTAATATCGTGGTGACCGCTCGTTGTTTTTCCTTGTAAGACTTGATATAGCGTTGAACAACGCTATAACTACTTTTAAAACCATGTTCTCGTTGTAAATGAGCATAGATAGTGCTGGCCTGAACGCCCTGTCTGGTCCATTCTTCAATCTTCACCCGGTATGGCTGTATGCTCAAAAAGCTATTGGCACTGCTCTTTTCAAAAATAACGCCAGTTCCTGTTCTGTGGGGATTGACTTATCCTTTTCTAACCAGCCTTGCTCTATCGCAATGTCACGCACCCCTAAGCGTTTTCTATCGGCAAGTTTGTCACGGGACAGCCCTCTGAGCGTAGCGCCTTGACGCAATTGGCTAATAATAATGATATATTCGTGCATCTCAAATCTCCGGTTTGACATCCATTTCCCCATTTATGAATAAACAGAGAAAATTATGTTCATTTTTAACCAAAGTTTGATAGGTGGGGTGGTCCCTTTAGCTGCTGACAGCCCGGTCCCTTTATGTGATGACTAGGTGGTCCCATTAAGTGCTAATGGGGTGGTCCCTTTAGGTGATGACAAAGTGGTCCCATTAGGGTGCTGAATGACATGGGCTAAACAATTGCTCGATCAAGGGCATAATCCTAAGAAGATAATACATAAAATAGATGCACTCAATAAAAATGAGCTAATTAATAAGATTAAATGTTATAAAAAATAATATGATAAAATGGTAACCATTTGCATAGATAGTTTTTACAAGAGAGGTATTGTGTTCTTAACATTTGCTAACGGTTGTATCATTGTTCTGGGGCTTGTGCTTACGTGGTGCATTCTATTTTCTATTTTCGATGAAAAATCATCGCGGCGTTTGGGTATAAAGCTAGGGATCTTGGTGCTGTTTTTGTCTCCATTCATTGCTAAATTGAGCTATGATTTCTATGCAACTGCTTCACGGCAATTGTTTCTTATGGGTGCCAATGGCGAAATTCAATTAGCGTATTCACCATTAAAAGTGCCAAAGACCCAAAATAACCATTATTGCGATCGCTTTACAGACAGCAAAGGTAATTTATTAAACCGCTCTACAATAGGTGATAAGCATCTATTTTGTGGTGTTTTTTGGAATATGGGGGAACATGATGTGGTGTTTTTGCCTTATAAACTTTTAGGCAATAATAAAGCCATCTATTGGGCTTCACCAGAACTAAAAATTATCGGCCCAATGCCGCCTGATCTCCTTTTAATAAAAAGCAAAGCAAAAAATACCAATTCGACTTCATCAGAAAAACCCAATAGAATTTATGTTGAAGGAGGGAAAACAGCGCACATTATAGTAACAAAACAATTTGAGCTTCCATCTGATAAGGCTCACAAGGAAAAAACAATTTCCCCTGGGACAGTGTTATCAGGAGTTACTCTAAAGACTTTCGACGTCTCAGAAAAACTAAGCCAAGCACGTTTTAAATTATTCATTGGAAATACATTATGTATCGCCTCGTCAGATACACATATTAGGCCTGATTACGATACAGCAATGCTATAGCTAGCATCATCAGCCTAAATTGTTCTAATGATGAGGAACATGCGATTCCTATAGAAGCAATAGCAACCGTTTCTGGAAGAACACTATATCCTAAAGAATAAGCGGTGAGCTAAAGCACGCTCACACCGTGATCAAAAAAAAGGAACTATTATAATGCGCATAAATCTAAAAACACCAATACACTACTTCTCTTTTTTACTGTTAGTTCTGTCCTATTTGTCGCTTTCTTTTGAAACCGCTTTAAAATCAGGGGTATTTTCCTCTTATGGCGATTTATTTACCCCAATAACTCATATTTTTTACTGGCCAAGTGACGTGGTCTAATAGAAGCGACCAACCCAGTTAAGGGATATAATGCTCTTAATTGGAGGAAAAAATGTCAACACGAGTAAAATATTCAAAAGAATTTAAGTTGGATGCTGTTAGTCTTGTTTTGGAACAAGGTTATGAACGCAAAACAGCAGCAGAAAGCCTTGGAGTCAAGTACGAGCTGCTATGCCGTTGGGTAAAAGAGGCTGTGCAAGAGGAGGGTCAAGCGCCGAGGCCTGGGTAAACTTACAGAAGAACAGGTAGAGATACGCCGCTTAAGGGAAGAAGTCAAACGGCTGAAGATGGAAAAAGAAATATTAAAAAGCGGCGGTCTTCTTTGCTCAAGAAACGAAGTGAAATATGCGTTTATAGCCCGACATAAGAAGACCTGGCCTATCGACCTGATGTGTCGATTACTGGGCGTGAAGCGCAATGGGTACTACGGTTACTCCAAACGGCAAAGTCACCCAGATAACCCAGAGCGCACTGAATTAATGGATTGGATTAAAAAGGTTTCCGAGTCCTCTCAGCAGACTTACGGAAGTCGTCGTATGAGGAAGGCTCTGAATGCATTGGGCTATCCTATTGGTCGGAATAAGACGCGCAGACTGATGAAAGAGGCTGGTGTGTGGGTTCGTTATCGAAAGAAATACAAGGTAACTACTAACAGCAAACACAAAAGCCTTTATTTAATAACGAGCTAAATCGCCAGTTTACCGTTGACTCACCTAATCGAGCATATGTATCAGACATCACTTATGTTTGGACGCAGGAAGGCTGGCTTTATTTGGCAGTGGTTTTAGATTTGTATTCACGAAAAGTAGTGGGCTGGAGTATGAGCTCTCGAATGAAAGCTGATTTAGTCTGCGACGCACTAAAGATGGCAATTTGGCAGCGAAAACCAGAGCTAGGGCTTATTGTTCATTCCGATCGAGGAGTTCAGTATGCCAGTAAACCATACATACAGCTTTTGGCTCAGCATGGTTGTAAGGGAGCATGAGTCGTAAAGGAGATTGTTGGGATAATGCAGTGGCTGAAAGTTTTTTTGGTTCACTGAAGCAAGAACTGGTGCAGTGGAAAAACTACCAGACTCGTTATGAAGCACAGCAAGATATCTTGGATTATATTGCTATGTTTTATAATAGCAGGCGGCTTCATTCGTTTTTGGGATATGTGTCTCCAAATCAATATGAGCAACAGAGGGAAATGAATTTGAAAAAAGTAGCTTAACTGGGTTGTATCGTTTTACTTGACCACGTCAAAGGTTTGCTTTGCTTCTAGCGCCTGCGCTTGTTTTGATTATTCTTTCTTCTGTTAAAATGAAGAATCATGAGCTTATTTTAAAAGGGTTTTTCCTTTTTGCATCACCAATTATTGTAAGTAATAATATCAGTTTATTTTCATCCCCTAATGTAATTCCCATTTTAAATCAGCCACAACACTTCATACAGCTTTATTATTATGCTTCATGGTGCAAATCAATAACTTGGATGGGGATTATTATATTAGGTTTGATTTGGACTTTTCAAAAAGAACTAAAGCCCGTAGGAGCACAAGCCCATTAAGATATAGTGCATTCATTACCATTGCTATGGAGCGGGGGGATTATTTATTGCTTAACAAGTAATCCAGTTTGCATTGATAAAATCAAAATAACAATAAGAGGTATGTACAATTAAAACGTGGAATCCATTTATTTACAAAAGCAAAGTATATCAACTCGATCATCTAAACGAATTGCGTTGGGAATTTGTTCAACAGGAAGCTACAAATAAGCCTGAAATTCGATATGCGTTTGTCATTGAATTTGGTTTGCATTGCTTTACTCGTGGACTGAATACTCATATAAAGGAGACATGGCAAAATATTGATCCCGAATTAATCTACTCAGACTCCAGAGAGCAGCGTATTTTTTGTTTTTCTCGCTATACTGGGTTGAATTACATATCTGGGGCAAAAGCGAATTAGAGTTTCTATATCACACAAATAAGTGTTAATTATAATCAAACCGGTTGCGTGTCACACTAATTTTATTGATTCTCCCCTGGATTTTTTGTCACTCACTGAATGTCATAAATTATGAGATAAACTCAAGCCTGGCATGGTATCTATTGGATCTCAGTTCGCTTTTGCCCCAGATATGTAATCCAACTCATATTTGTGATAATTGTCACTATCTCCGGCAGTAAACTAGCTAATAACAGATTTCCGCAGCGGTGTTGCGGAAATCTGTTAAAGTAAAATGCGAAACTGTCAGCATTGCTGACAGAATTATTTTGGTACACCTCCTGATTAATCTTCTTTCGACATTAGTCTTTTATATTTGGCAGATTGATGTCGTTCAAGGAGATCAATATCATTATATCGATCGGTAATAGCACTGGAACTATGACCAGCATCATCTCGTACGTGCGCAACAGGCCGCCCACGCATATTAATATCATCGGAAATACCTGTATGGCGCAACCAATGTACTGTTGCTGACTCAAAACTATCAGCCTCTATTGAAAAGCCGGTGCTTCTTAAATTTTGTATGGTGTTATCAAAGCAGTCTTGAACCAAGCGACGAATGTGTCTTGAACTAGTCATTGCTCCTTTACCTTTTTCTTTAGGTAATAGAGGGCTTTGATCATTCATTGAAGGAAGTGGGGTTAACTGCATACTGACACGATATCGCTTGAGTGCTGCAAGCATGTCATCAGGTACGGCAATATCTCGCATTTTGTTACCTTTTCCTACCGTCTTAAACCACCAACATCCTTGGCTATCTTGATAAAAATGTCGCATTTCTGGAGTCCAACGATCACTGGCACATAGCTCAGAGATACGTAAGTACAATAAATAAAGCGCAGAAATAATAAACAATGTCCGTTCATGTCTATCGGGCGCATTATTTGCCATATTTTTAACTGTATCAAGACAAGTTCGCCATTGTTTTTCACTCAAGCGCATCACTTGTGCTTGATGTTGAGTTTTTTGGATATACTTGCTTTTTTGTTTGATCAAAGTAATCGGGTTAATGGATACTTTTTCCTCTAAGGCCAAGTAATTATAAAAACTGCTCAGCACCGTAAAAATTTCACGAATTGCTTTTTGTGATAATTGATAGTTTTGCTTATTGGGCCTCAGTCCATTTTTATGATCAATTTTACTTACAGTGGCTACAAATGGGCGCCACTCATGGTTGGGAATGCGTTCGCCGTTATGCGTAATGAATCGTGCTACTTTTTTAAATCCAATCCATGATTTTGGTGGATTGAAACAAAATTGCATGTAATTTTCAATGTCTTGCCGTTTCAAATCCAGTAATGATTTTTTCTCAATTAGCCAGGCCCATTGAATTAATCGTTCTACTTCTCGACGATATGATTCAAATGTGGCATTATTGTTATCATATTGTTTTAAAAAGTCGAGACAAAAAATTAGGTCATATGGCGCAAAAGATGGTGGCATAAATGCTTGCCAATTTTTTTCTTTAAGCTGTTGGCAAGTGTCTATTAATGGTTGTGGTATAGGAATACTTGCCATGGTCACACTCTAATTTAAAATAAATAGATCATTTGGTCTTATGCGTACTACCATCAATATTATCTTCACTGAATTCTGCTTCAAGTTCTGCAATGCTTGGCAGGTTTGATTTTAAGTTTTCAGGAATTGCCTTTGTAAGTTGATATTCAGAAACGCCTATTGGTTTTTCTATGCCTTTTAGAGCATACTCAGCAATGACTTTGCTTCTTGATTTGCAAAGCAATAAACCTATGCTAGGGTTATCGTGTTCCGTTTTAAGATACTGATCAACCAAGTTGAGATAAAAATTTAATTGTCCAGCATGTTCTGGTTTGAAGCGAACTGCCTTCCATTCTATAACAATAAATGCCCTAAGTTTTAAATGATAAAAGAGCATATCTAGGAAATAAGTTTCGCCATCAATTTCCATCGGATATTGACTACCAACAAATGAGAAACCCTTGCCCAGCTCTAATAAAAACTTGGTAATATGTGCAATGGAAGCATGCTCAATTTCGCGCTCAAGTGCATCATCATGAAGACCTAAAAAATCAAAATTATATGGACTTTTAAGTACTTCTTGCGCAAGTGATGATTGTGCCGCTGGTAATCGGTGTATAAAATTAGATGCTTTACTAGAGGATAAAGCTTGAGATTGATATAAATTTTGATTAATATTTTTTTCAAGTGTTGAGCGTGACCAACCATTTTCAATGGTTTGACTTACATACCAATCACGCATGATAGCATCATTAACTCTTTGTATTAAAACAACAATATGTCCCCAAGGTAAATCCCGCACAGCTTGTGCGCGAATTTCATTTAAATCAGGATATTCCTCGGCAAGACGTTTCATTCGTCGGATGTTTGCTACTGAATAACCCCGGGTTTCAGGAAATAAATTCTGTAGATCTCGAGATAATGTTTCAATAAAGCCCGTTCCCCAAGATTTTTGCTTCTGTTTCTCAATTATTTGTTTGCCAATGTACCAATAGTGGTTGATAACTTCTTGATTTACGGCCAGTGCTGCACGGAATTGTGAGGATTTTATTTGAGTTTTAAGCGCACTTAAAAATGACTTATAATCATGATCGAGATGAAAAGTTATTTCTTTTGACATACTTGGTTCCTTTGTTGGATTGACTAATCGATTTCAATTCAATTTGTCTTCCAAGCACAAAATTTTTGCTCACTGTCCTGTCGTGAGCGAAAATTATACGACTACGATAACTTAATTTCAAAAACTTTCTGCAACGGGCGTTGCAAAAAGTTTAATTGCCAAATTAGATATCAATAATACTTAATTTTCAAATAATTGCAAACAGTCCAATAGTATAAACTATTGGACTTATAAAAACTATCGATGCTGTTTTTGTATAGATCCCATTACCCCCAATTAAACTTTTGTGAGAATACTCTAATTGGCGTAGCGCTCCAGAACTTGCGCCCTGATGCAAAAATTTAAAATATCAGACTGGGAAGTCTCCAATAACATCATTATATTTATCTTGTGCATCAGCTAAGCTTAATTTTGAATAAATTTCTAACGAATCTCTTTTCGCATGTTCGGAGTAAGGTTGGATAAAAGCATCATCAATATTTTTTTTTCTTAAGCCAAGTAAACAAAAAGTGTCTTAATTTATGTAATTTTAACGGCTACCCAATTATATTGTTGTTTGTCATATACTTATCAAGATTAGATAAAAGTAGATAAAAAATAAAAAGCAGGATTGAAGTGTATGTACGTTAATTGGATCAAATAGATCATTAAACATACATGGTCGATTGAAACGAACGCCAAGGTATATCAGTATTTAATTTGAGAAATATCTTACAAAAAAATAAGCAAACAAATCAATTTATTTTATTAATATAAAGCTACAATGTAATTGTTTGGCGCAGCTGGATTGTTGACAGGATGTTGAAACACTAGCGAGATCAAGGATGATCTCAATTCAATGGCAATCACAGCTGCGCACAGGCACAACTATGACTTCTATGTATACAGGACGTCCCTTGGTTAGCTCACTACAGAATTTAATTCCACGCACAACAAAAAAGACCCAGAATTCAGCTTAACTTTTAATAATGAGATTACAGCTCTTTACCCAACTAACTCTTTAGCCCTATCCCAAATATGCATCAACTCATTAAGGGATAGACCCTCAAGGTTAATCAATTCACGTTCCTCAGCAATCAGTTTAACCGCTCGTAATCGTCTTTCAAATTTAGTCAGCGTTTGTCCAAGTGTTACTCTTGGGCTTAACTTACAAAAAATACACAGCGAAAACACTGCGTGGAGTAAATCACCAATCTCTTCTTGCAAAGCAGTTTGATTTTCTTTAGAACTATCATGATTCAAGTGCTCCTTGATTTCATCACACTCACTGTGAATTTGATTCATGATTTGGTCTGCACTTTGCCACTTGAACCCAAATTGGGAGGCTTCTTCTTCCAGAGCGCTAATTTTATCTAAAAGTTCCATGTTCAACCTAAAAGAGATTTGACTAATATTCTTAGAAGTACGCATTAGAATGATGCCATACTTACTTAAACAAATCAGAATGAGATCCTGTTCTTGATAATCTTAACAACTGCACACAATCATCTTTAATGATTTTATAAATTAAAAGCCAATCAGGGGTTATATGACACTCACGATAACCATGCCAATCTCCTGAAAGATTATGATCTTTATGCTTGGGATCTAAAATAGAATCTAAAAGATCTTTATTTTTCCTCTGCTTTACTATCTTTTTAAGATCACGCTTAAATTGAGTAGCCAGTTCTAATTCAAGCATTATCTATAGAATTCCAAACATCCTTCATTGTTTTAAATCGTTCGCCCTTACCTGACTCAAGCTCTTCAATTGCATCAAGCGTCTTTTTGTTCGGTATTTTTACATCAAATGGAAGACCATTTTGAAGACATACTTGACTATAGAAAAGCCGAATAGCCTCAGCAGCAGATAAACCTACTTTATGTAATATCTCTTCCGCCTGTATTTTAAGAGCAGGCTCAATACGAGCATTAATTGTCGCCGCCTTATTCATGATATTCACTCCAATACTTTTCATAATTAAATTGTATAACAAATGCGTTACATTTTCAATGTTTGTTTTACACAAAGAGGCGTCTAATTACCGATAATCAAGTTGGCCTATGGCTCCTCATAAAAACATCGATTCTGGCCCCACTTTAATCTCGCTCCTTTAAGTATCCCTCTGTAGTAATAACAATAAAATAACGTATATTTTATAATTACGTGAAATACATCATGAAATAATTAGGATAGAAGTCGCAAATAAGTATGCCCATTATTTTGAGACAGATTTGAAGCCGTAACCTAAACACAGTGTGATTAAGTCAAGACCCGGTTGCTCGACTTTAACTACTCGTAAAAAAAGATTGTACCTGACATTGAAATATTAGAATTTTCTAATATAATGACCCTATGAATACATTAATAAACACTAGCCTTGAAGTGATGAAAAATAATGCTTCTAAGGCTGAACAATTACTTAAACTTTTAGCCAATTCCAAAAGGCTTCTCATTCTATGCTATCTCCTCAAACAAGAATGCACGGTTGGCGAACTAGAACCCCTTGTCGGTTTGTCTCAATCTGCGCTTTCACAGCATTTAGCTAAAATGAGGCGCGAAGGTGTACTTTCGGTAAGAAAAGAAGGGACTCGAGTTTATTATTTTATTAGCAAACCCGAAGTGGAAGCTGTTTTATCAACGCTTTATTTAATTTATTGCAAAGAATAAAAATCGCTCCATTCATTAGAATACTCTAATGTTTTAAGGATTTCTGTCATGTTATTAAGTAGTATTACCCCAAGAAAACACAGTGCTTTTATTATTGTAATAAGTGCACTGTCGACTTCTCTTTGCGCAGGCTCGGTACCCATCTCATATTCTAAAGCGATTCAGCTTGCGCTCGCTAATAACCCTAAAATCCATGCGGCAAACGCTTCAATAGAAGCAGCGGTCGGGGCCTCAAAGCAAGCAAAAAGTATGAGTTGGCCACAATTAGACCTTGAGGTAAGCGGAGCAAGGACTGATAATCCGATGTCGGTATTTGGTTATAAACTAAGTCAAGGGAATGCCAGTTTTGCTGATTTTGGCGCCAATCAATATACTGGACTAAATACCTTATATACCAAGCCTCAAGCATTAAACCACCCAGGATATTATAGTAATCTGGATACTGCGTTTAAACTAAGCGTTCCTATTTATACTGGAGGAAGAATAAAAGCGCAGCAAGCACAGACGCGTGCTTTAGTTGCATCCGCACAACGTGGCAATCAACAAGCTCAAAATCAACTGGCGTATGAAGTCTATGTGTCCTATGAGCGTTTTTTAACAGCCAAGGAACTGGTAGGCATCGCTGAAAGACAGGTTGCTCGAGCAAAGGTGTTTCTGTCAACAACCAAGGACCTAAAAAAGCAATCTATTACCCTAAATAGCGATGTATTAATGGCAGAGGCTTACTTAAACAGCTCTCTTCTTGGTTTATCTAATGCAAGAATTCAAACAGAAGATGAACTTGATGGCTTTAGAACGTTGCTTGGTAGTCCCGAAAGCACCTTTATACCAAGTCGGCACACAACCTTGAGTGCAAAGACAAAACTCAACTTTTTATTGATGACACGAGCAATCAATGATAATCCATCAATTAAAACCCTTCATGCACGTCTTCAAGCAGAAAAAGCGGTAATTGCTGCCTCTTTGGCACTCTATAAGCCCCAAGTGTCGATGCAATTAAGACATGATTGGAATGGCAATACCATAGGTTCAGGCCTTCCGTCAGATACGATTGCGCTAGGTGCTAACTGGACTTTATTTAGTGCGGGCGAGCGCGCTGGCGCTGTCCAGGTAGCAAGTGCAAATGCAAAAAAAATTCAATTTGAGCTTGATGAGCAACGAAATCAGCTGCGATTACAATTAAAGCAAATACGGCGTGCCGAGCAACAAACTCTTTACGAGTTGCAATTAAGTCGACAAACAGCAGAGAAAGAAGAGGCAGTAATTCAAAAACTAAAGCAGCGATTTGGTCGTGGGTTGGTTCCTCTAAGTGCTTTATTGGAGAGTCAGATGAAACTAACGCAGAGTAAAGCACAAGAACTGCAAGCGCTTCATCAATCAAGAGTGCATCAAGCCCATTGGCTGATGCTCAGTAATCAACTAATTTCTAAAGCGATAAAAAGCGCATAAATTGATTGTATACCAGGAGACTATGGTGAAGGATGTGTTTTATTCCAAAAATAAGCTCAATAAAGCAGGGCAATTGGCGCGAACCTTTATTCAATCCAAGCTGACTCTGTTACTGATTGTTGGTATTCTGTTGTTTGGCGTACTTGCCCTAGAACGCACCCCGCGAAGCTATAATCCTGAAATTATTGTTCCAGCAGTAACTATTTCTGTGAGTCGCCCTGGTAGTGATAGCCAAGAAATGCTACATCAAATTGTTCGCCCACTAGAAGGGTTGATGGCCTCTATTTCAGGCGTTGAGCATACTTACGGGATGGCCATTGATGATAGTGCTATGGTTACGGTTCGCTTTAAAGTGAATGAAAATGAAGAGGCGAGCTTGGTTAAGGTCTATAACCAAATCAACAGCAACATGGATAAAATGCCCCCGGGTACTTTAATGCCTTTAATCCGCTCTATCAGTTTGTACGATGTTCCACTAGTGACACTGACATTACATGCTAAAGGCGCAAATCCAGTTGACTTACGCACGCTTGCCGATAAAGTCTTGGAGGAATTGCGCACCGTACCCCAAGTTGGGAAAAGTTGGGTAATGGGTGCATCACCTCAGGCTATTCGTGTCTGGCTGAACCCAAAGCACATGGCAGAGCACGCCATTTCAATTGCCAACATTCAACAAGCCTTCTCTGTTAATAACATCAGTCTTGACGCAGGAACATTAGAGCATGAATTAAGTGAAACATCTCTTCGCATCGAGGGCTCACTCATTTCCAATCAAGACTTAGCCAACATTATTATTGGAACTGATGGGGCCAAACCTATTTTATTAAAAGATATTGCGACTATTGAAAAGGGGCCTCAAGATGAAACTATTGCGTCCTATTTTGCCTATGGAGCACACGGCCCATTGAAGAATGCAGATATAGAACCTGCAGTAACCATTGCTCTTGCACGTCAAAAAGGAAGCAATGGTGTTGATGTAGCAAAAGCACTTTTGAATAAACTTGAGCAATTACAAAACAGTCAGCTCATTCCAAAAAATATAGATGTCTCAATCACTCGCAATTATGGAGATGAAGCTAATGATGCAGTGAATACTTTGGTCGAGCACTTAGGGATTGCGATTCTAAGTGTCGTGGTATTGCTGATGGTGTTTTTAGGATGGCGCGAAGCATCAGTGGTTGTTTTTTCTATTCCCTTAATTTTGTGCCTAGTACTTGGTATTGGCTGGCTATCAGGCCAGACTATCAATCGAATTACTTTGTTTGCGCTCATTCTTTCATTAGGCCTCTTAGTAGACGATAGCATTGTGGTGATTGAAAACATTCACCGCCATATTATTAAGGGAGTGCAAAAAAACTTTACCCGTTTAGTTATTTATGCAGCCAATGAAATTGGTAAGCCAACGATTATTGCTACCTTTACAGTGATGCTGGCGCTACTGCCTATGGATTTTGTAGGTGGAATGATGGGGCCGTTTATGGCGCCTATACCTTTTAATGCGCCATTGGCAATGATTGTATCCCTCTTTATTGCCTATAGCGTGGTTCCTTATCTTGCTTATCGTTGGTTAAGAACTAAAGCTAAAAAACAAATGAATGAGCATCATCAAAGCCATAGCACCTGGTTGCAGCGAGCGTACCTTGTATTATTCAAAGGATTACTTTACTCATCGAAAAAACGACATCTCTTTTATTTGATTATTGTACTATTGCTCTTCGCGGTATTACTCCAACCTGCCTGGCAATTTATTCGCCCTGCAGGCCCTAATGGCCCATTAAGCCCGTTAGGAGTTGAAATTAAAATGCTACCCGATGACAACGTGAATACCTTTTTAGTGTCCGTTGATGCAGGCGCTAACGCAACGTTAACGAAAACAAACGAGTTACTTCGCGAACTTAGTGCAACCATCCAAAAAAATCCTTACGTCACAGACTTGGAGCTGTACTTAGGAGAATCAGCCCCAGAAGATTTTGCCGCTCTGGTGCGTGGAGATAATCTATTAAGAGGCAGTCAATACGGGCAAATACGCGTGAATTTGGTGAACAAACATCATCGAGCTATTGGCTCACACCAAATTGCAACACAGGTTTACCAGGGACTTGTGCATTTGCAAAAACAACATCCCCAAAGCCATATCAAGCTTTTTGAAAGCCCTCCTGGGCCGCCTGTTCGCTCACAAATGGAGGCAGGTCTCTACGGGCCTAATTACAATGAATTGAGGTCTGTCGCTAATAAGATAACCTCTGAAGTGTATCCCAAAATATACGGCATGATAAATATTGATAACTCAGTGACTCAAGACACCAATCAATACCGCATTGAAATCAATCATAATGCAGTCATGCTGGCAGGCTTAGCCCCAAAAACGGTAGCGCAGGAGGTAAGCGCTTTGTTCAAGGGTATTTCCATCGGAAATGCACATGAACCCAATGCCAGACAGCCCGAGCACATCATCTTACGTCTTCCGCAAAAGGCACGTGAAGTTGCTCAAGTACTTAATCAGCTGTGTTTAAAAAATCAGCAACAACAACTAATCCCTCTGGCAAAAATTGCAACCTTACATGAAGATAAAGAGGAAAAACCCATCTTCACTAAAGATCAAACACCCGTTGTTTATGTAACCGGTGAAGTGTTGGGCACGAGCCCTGCTTATGCGGTCACTTCTGCAACAAATATGCTCAAGAAGGGGTCGTGTGGAATAACCACCAAAAGTGTTAATTCTGAATTAAATCGTCTTCCAAAAATGTTGTTTTAGATGTTTTTCAAATGCATTCACCATTGCTGTTATGTCAATTTCACCGTTGCTCTTTTTAAAATTGTACTTGCCAGTAAAGGCAATATGTGCCCATGCTATCGGTGAAATCCGGGCAAAGTTATCAATAATCTCCTGACTTACACCCTCGGCGAGCATTTGCTCATAAACAATGTTCAAAATAATACTGTTATAGGCAATGATGCAATTCGCAACCAGTCTTACAGCATGAGCACTGACACGATTGTGGACGATTTTCTTTCCTTTAAAAACACCGCGATATATTTTTCTAATGAGGCCTTGCAGTTGATGGTATGCTTCAGTGCGATTTCGTGCTGTGCGTATGGCTTTCCTGAGTGCCACGTTATCAATCAAATTGAGAACATGAATGCTTTTCAAAAGCTTGTTATATTCAAATAGTGCTTTTTTCAACCCTGAATAACGTGCAGAAGAATTAATTTTTTTGACGATTGTGCTTTGTGTATTCTCTTGCAATAACAAAGACAGGAGTATACGCAAGATTCCGCGTTTTTGTGATCGAATTAATGATGCATTAACAACACCACTCGGACAAATCATGCCCTTATTTTCGGCAACCGATTTAACGGAAAGCAGGTTTTGAGCTGCTTCTCTGATGTCCTTTATGCTTGGTACATATTCAACATCTATGGAGTCCAATATGACAAAATTCAATTGATTCAGCGAATGATTATCCCCTGTTACCATATCAATATTGATGTCTGTTTTATTGCCATTGATAAGATCATAGAGTGAATGGCCTTCATATTCATTCAATCCAATGTTCTTGGCATTGACTGCGATAAAGTTTGCGATCAATGTATATACAGAAATTCCGGGTGCCTTCCCAAGGTATTTTTTTGAATACCGCGATTGAATGGTACTTTCACTGGTTGGCATCTTCTGCCCGTCACCATCCCCTAATGTTTTATTGTCGATTAGATCCCACAACTTGAAAATAGGCAACCCATGCACAAGATTACCTGCATTGTCATTTGACGCACACATTGTATCGACACGAATGTAATCCTGATGCGTTGAGCGTAAAAGGTTGAAATTCATATCCGACATTTCAGCCATTTTTTCAGTACTAATACCAAAGGCATCGGCTAGAATACAAGCATTTATCGCAGTTTTAGGTGGCTTTGTTTTTACATTGTACCGTGATTTCATATGGGTAAACACATCCCACATGTTGGTACGATCCCCCATGTGCATCATGATATCCGGAATTTCTACCTGGGGTAATGTTTTAAAAAAGCTATCTTCCAGTTTTTCAACACCCTCATACCCAAGGCTCCAATCTTGTTCACCTGATTTCGTTTCTTTAATTTTGAAGGACTGATTTTCGCCACGATTAATTCGACTGGTTGTTCTCTCCCATGCACGATCTAATTCATTCAGAACTTCATCTAAACGTTCATCGCAATAAACAGGTATTTTTTTATAGCCAAATTCATTGGCAATTTTTTCAGCATCATCAACCACTGATTCAGCCACCAAATCATGATCAACATCACAATAGGTCACGCTATCGTTACAACAGAGCAAATTTTTATCTAAACGGTGATACATTTTTTGATATACAAAAAACTCAAACAAATGCGGATCGATTTGTTCATCATTCGCGGTTTTCTTCAAATAAGGCAAGGCGGTTTCTGAAATCCTGTCTTTCAGCTCTTGAGGTAATTTAAAGGATGCCGGGCCTTTTTTCCGGCGACCATAATGATTTTTCATGTGCTTGATAAATGCCATGACATCGGCATCTGCTTTATAGTATTCAAATGAAACATGAAGTAATACCGGTCGCAAATAAAGCGCAAATAAACGAGACTGCTCCAGGTAAAAATCTCGCTTCGCGGATTTTGCATCAAACCTGCTTCCCATTAAATAGTCTGCAATGATCGGAAATTGCTTTTCGGGCAGAATGTTATAAGCCTCCCGATTTAATTCTTCATGCCCCATGCCATATTTACGGTTGGGGAACCACTTCATAAATTTTGCCAACTTTGGAACATCAACAGCCAAATTGGTATTGTATTCCGCACGTGCTTTTTCAGCATATTTTTTAGCATCTGATATGATGCCTCTAATATGAAACATAAAGCTAGTGATCAAATTATCCATGATTTGCTGATAGCGATGGTAAATAAAACACAATACCTGTAAATACTGTTGTATTTTATTGACTCGACGTAATCTGGATGCGGCATACTGCTCTGCTAAATCGGAATAATAGCGAATCGCATTTTTGGATATTTGTAACGAGGGTAAAAACTCTTTTGCAAATGCATATAAATCGAGGAGCTCGATTGCCTTGGCTACTTCTTCCTTGATAGGATTATATTTAAAGCTCTTCTGATCTGCACGAATGACATTGAATTTTGTGCTTCCTTCTTCGCGCTTGATCAGATTTGACAGTTTTTCCTGTTGTTCCTGTGGGATTAGCTGAATCAGCTTGCCAATTCGTTCACTTTCTCTGGAAAATGCTCGTGTAAACAGATCTTGTAAAGTACGGTAAGACGGGAGCAGTATTTTCTGATTTTCAAAATATACCAACAACTGCCTAAATGTATCATTGCCTTTTGGGTAATAACGTAATAATTCGCAGAGATGAGATTCAACCAAGGCACTTTGTTTTAGCGACCAGTCTTGATAATCAAATAAGTTTAGAATGTCTTGTTTTTGTTGGTTAATGGTTTGACGTGTGATGCTGCTTGGTAACTTGGCTTTTGCATTTTTATAATATTTTACAATGAGATAGGCCACGTCATCACGTACTTCATCGAAAGTGAATTCAAAAAATTTCTGCTTGGCTTTAAAGTAAGCAAGCTGCAACCTAAAGGCAATTTGGGTCTTTGTTGCTGAATATTGACGCAACGCAATCATCTCTTGTGGATTCATTGCAAAATAAAGTTCACGTTCACCAGAATTAAAATTAGGACGGGCATAAAAATCTTCAATTTCTGGCTCGGTAAGTAACTGCAACCGATTTTTCTTTGTCATAGGGTGGTTCAAAAAAACGGAGGTTTTGCTGGACTACTAATCTCAGCAATTAAAGATGGGATTGTACGCTCATTTTTGGTAAGATAAAGTGGTTCAGTAAATCTTGGTTCAATATATTGTTTTTTAATTAGTAAAATGGACTACTCTGCATGAAAATAGGATATGCGCGCGTTTCAACAAAAGAGCAATCTTTATCCATGCAAGTTGACGCATTAAAAAAAGCCGGTTGTGATCAAATCCATGAGGAAATTGCAAGTGGTGCAAAAGCTGCCAGACCTGTTCTTGATGAAATTATGCGAAACATTCGTGAAGATGATACGTTGGTCATTTGGAAATTGGATAGGCTAGGTAGAAACTTGGCTCATCTCATCCACTTGACCAATAAATTGATTGAGAAGAAGGTCGGCTTAATTAGTTTAAATGATCCTATTGATACTTCAACTGCTCAAGGGCGGATGGTTTTTGGTATTTTTGCAACATTGGCAGAATTTGAACGTGAATTAATCCGAGAGCGAACTCAAGCGGGGTTAAAATCAGCTCGAGCTCGAGGAAGAAAAGGAGGAAGACCTAAGGGCATGTCAAAATCAGCAATGGAAAAAGCGGCTATTGCTGAAGCTCTTTATAAAAATGGAACCATCCCTGTTAAAAAAATTGCTGAACAGTTGGATATTTCTAAAACTACGTTGTATCTGTACTTACGTTCTCGAAATGTTTCTATTGGAGAAAAAAGTTGATACTTCAATTAGAAAATAAATATCTCATCATGAGCTGGTTATACAGGAAATACAGCTAATGATAGTATTCTCCAAGAGGTACTAATGTACGATCGATTATATCATTGGTTTTTTACTTTATCACAATATAGTAAAGCTCTTTACGCTTCGTTCTATTCTTCTGTTTTATATTCCGATGTGGTGAAGCGTTGGCAGGGATTGAGTATGGGGTATCTTTTATTCCTCATTATTTTGGGAGCTATTCCTTTATCTGGACGGGTAATCGTAGAATTTAATCATTTTTTTAAGGAGGAGATTTTATTCCCCATACAGTCACTCCCTCTACTGCCCATGCATAATGGCGAGATCACTTACAATCAACCTATGCCTTATTTAATAAAAAATAACAAGGGAGAGGTGGTTTCAATAATCGATACGACAGGAACAGTGTCTGACATGAATCAGGCATACCCTCAACTCACAGTTTTAATTACCAAAAATAAAATGATTTTAAGACCGCCCAGTTATAAACAGTTTTTAGGTTTGGCTAAAAACAACATTGGCAACCCCATTTATATACGTACTTTTGACAAAGGGCTTAATGGAATGCTCTCTGGCGAAGAGTGGATTCATTCCACTGGGATTTCCAGATTAAATACGTTGATGC
Organism: Legionella sp. MW5194; assembly: GCF_016864235.1. NCBI lineage: Bacteria > Pseudomonadati > Pseudomonadota > Gammaproteobacteria > Legionellales > Legionellaceae > Legionella > Legionella sp. MW5194. The sequence goes on along the minus strand of NZ_CP045733.1, from coordinate 67,485 downwards.
AAATCCTTATCTTTCCCTGCATAATTTTATTTTATTTTGGTTTTTTTGGGGTTATGTTACTTTTACTGTCTGCACTGGTGCAGTTGTTTTCTGATATTTTTTTCAGCTTTAAACTCCCATTTAAAGCCGCTTGTCGTCTATTAGCTGTAGCTGCAACACCTACCTTGGTTTTATTCTTTTTTATACGATGCGGTAATTTCGCTGTTCCTGGAATGAGTTTGGTTTATGGAGTACTCCTTCTCAGTTATACTTCCTATGGGCTGTATTCAGCCAAACGGTTTAGTGTTTGATTTTATATATTCTAACTGGACATAGCCCCCAACTCATTAATTCTACGCCCTGATAAATAAGCTCAAATTGTTCATGATGTATTATTCGAGTGGCCACAATAATTCGACTTCCTGATTTTAGACAAGCCATCTTTGAAATTAATTCATTCCAGGTCGCATCAGTAAGACAAGTGGCTGCCACATAAATAATACTGGCATCCCCAAAATCGTAATGTAAAAAACTGTCATTGATAAATTGAATGCGCTCCATTTGAGGTAGATATTCTTTCTCAACATCAAGTTGTTGAAATCGTTGAATTGCCTTTTTAAGCAAGGTATTCGATTGCTCATACAGAGGTGGCAACAACTCAATACCAATAGATTTGTTAACATTAAAAAATAACATAGTGCTCAATACTGCTTTTCCCGAGCCCGAACCCAAGTCATAAAAAATATCCTGAGTGGAAGGGGTGGCTCGTTCAAGAATGGTATAAAACGACAAAAAATCGATTTCTCCATAAATAAATTCCTTATCTTGAATCAAATGCAATAATCGATACCTTATCGAAGAGGATTTTGCATGTGCGTTTTTGTAAAGTGCCTCCAAAACCTCAATCCTTTTTTCTATGCTTGACCAATCTGTCTTCTGACTTAGCTGTTTTTTTAGCTCTTTTTTCTTGAAATGGGGAACAAGTATGTTGGTTAGTAGAAGTTTTAAGATAACTAATAAAAAAGGTATGGTGATAATAAAGTAGAACATTAGGTGTCACAATGTTTTAGGAAGATATTATAGTATTACAGGTTCTTCCGTAAAAATAATGTAAAAATTCCAGCAAAAAGAATAAACTGAACTAATTTCACATATAATTTCTCTATTATTACAGATTTGCAATTGGTTTTTTCATGAAAAAAGACAAAGGAAAACATCGGCCCATCTTTTCAACTACAGCAGAAGAACCAAAAATCTCTTCAGCTACACTCACATTACAACTATTAACCAAAGCAAAAGAAAAAAATAAAGAGGCAGAAAAAAAAGAGTCTGCTGATGAAGCAGCAAAAGTACGTTGCAAGGTTTGTTTTAAAGAAATCGCACCTAAGCGTCTTTGTTCTGGACATGGAGGTAGTGGCGGCGGTGGAGGTGATAGCGCCTCATCTGATAAGACATCTGAGGAAAAGGCAAGCCAAAGTGAAGATAGGTCTCTAACGCAACCACGTACCGGAATTGAGACTACGGATGGATTGATAGGTGAGTTTGGTTCACAAGAACTTGATTTAGAATCTAGTTTTGACCCAGAAATAATTGCTGAGTTGATTGCTAAAGGACTATTGCTGATTGACAGTGATCGTGAATCAAAGACCCTTATGATTAAATTGCTTTGTGAACTCAATGAATTAACTGAAGAACAAAGGGAAGAATTAAAAAAATTCATGGAAGCGATTATAAAAGAATTCAATGAGTTTAAAAAAGAAAATAATCTTTCCGATGATTGTTTACAACTCATTCAAAATGAAGAAGGAAACATACTCTCTCTTCATATTACCATGCCCACATTAGCCTTATACGATGCATTTATACAACGGTTATCAAATAATTTAGTACCCATACCCACTCCGAAAGCACAAGAAAAAGATGAAGTAACTAAAGAGCGAACTCTTGCTCCAAATCCACTTTCGATGGAACCCAAACCTTTTAAACAAGAAAAAATTGAGTCTAATAAGGATATAGAACCTAAAAAGACGGAAGAGGGGGAACAAGAACAGGCAATATTTAACCCCTCTCCTTTCAATATGAAACCATGGTAAAGCTCTTGATGTTGATTATTAAGATAAATTGATCGATTTTAAATCACAAAGAAACCTATACCAACACTTTTATAGTGTTGAAACACGTTCAGGGGATATTTTACTTTTTTCCAATTTCTCTAAAAATTCGTTAGCGAGTGTGGCAGGATTTCCTTTTGCAGTATTAATAACAGCATCAAAATCGATGCCTTTGGAAATATTAAGCGAAGCACGTTCTTGGTTTTCAAAAAAACCAAACCGATTAGCTAGCTTACTATACTCCTCAATAGTTTTTTTAGAGCCTATGCGTGGTAAATCATCGGAGGATAATTCCAGAGAATCATCGTTAATCTGCAGTTTGACCACACGATCTGAGGTGGTTACTATCTGTACTTCTTCGTGGTAACTTTGTTGTAGCGCATCAATGTCAACAGGGTTTTCTAAAAATAAGGAGTCACCATTTTTGTCTGTATTGGCATGTTTATTGACCATATAAAACAATTCATTTCTTGAGAGAACATGCTCAGAAGAATCATCAAATAATTTATCTGCCGTGACTAGCGTTGCTAACTGATGAAATGGAAATAATCCTTCCCGTTTATCCATAGGATTATCGATGTCCGCTTTACGATTTCTCTCCTGAATACGCTCACTTAATTTCTGCACTGGGCAATAAGCAAAAACTATAGAAGTGGTTAATGTTTCGCTTGGGTTTTCTTCACGATATTGCTGGGCACGCTTTTTAAAATATTCTAAACATTCTTTGGCGCTTTCATCTGGATTTGGCACAAGATCAATAACAATAGATTGCCCAGAATTGCTCTTATCGAACACCTCATCATAAAGCATCACCGTAGGATCATCGATTTTGGTAACAAAACGTAACTCTTTAGCCAGTTTAGATATTTCGCTTTCTATAAATCCCGCCTTTTTTAGGACGTCTTCGAGGTTAGGAAGCAAGGGATTAGGGAATCCATGGGCTGTAATTAAATGACTGCCTTTGGATATAGTAAGTACCCCTCTACTGCATAATGTTACAAGTTCATCTTCAGTCATTAGTGTTTGAATGTTTTGTATAACACCCGATGCATTAAGTTTCTCAAGCATGAATAATTTGAGATTACTCGGACTCATATTAACAATTTTATCCACCATTTCATCAATGCTCGAAGATTTCCACTCATGTGTTTTAACCAATTCTCTACACAATGATGATTTTCCTGCGGTTGATGACCCTAATAACAAAACAACATGCATGGTAAACCTCTTAAATAGGGGACAATGGATACAGAGTTAAACTCATATTAATCTGCCCAGAGATTATATAAAAAAGATGTTTGATTTTTTTCTAATTCAACTTATTTTGCAAATAATTTACATTGAATGAAATTTTCTAAATGGCTTTTGATAAGATTATCTTTTGATTATGCAAGCTAAGGGTTAAACTTCCATCTTTGTAAATTACAGATTGGTAGCCGGTTTAATTCAGAATTAACACTTTTGGTGGTTATTCCACAGTACCCCAAGAAGCCCCCTTTTTCAATGGGGGTTGAAAATTTAGGATTTCATGAATCACAGCCTAATCGCTTTGCTAAAAGTCAACTCTTTTGGCTTGGTGAAATGCGCCTGACGTTGGATGTTTTTCGTGATTTAGGCTCAGCCTTTATTGTGGCTATAGTCTTGATTTATATTTTACTAACAGCTTTTTACCAGTCGTTTTTTATTCCCCTAATTATTATGGGGGCTATACCGCTAACTGTCATTGGCGTTTTTCCTGGCCATTGGTTAATGAACCAACCGTTCACTGCCACGTCCATGATAGGGGTAATTGCTTTAGCCGGAATTGTTGTTCGAAATTCGCTATTACTCATCGATTTTATTTTAGAACATCAACATCGAGGTTCCTCTATCGTAGAAGCCGTTATTGAGTCAGGCGTGGAGCGAATTCTACCGATTGTCTTAACAGCACTTGCTATTATTCTGGGCTCCGCTGTGATGTTATCCGATCCTGTCTTTGGCGGCCTTGCTATTTCTTTGATATTTGGTTCATTTGCTTCAACAGTACTTACCTTGTTTTTAATTCCATTGATCTATTTAAGTTGGTGGAAGCGTAACCATTAATTAGTATTAGGAGAATAGATGATGACTATTGAACGTATTATTCGAATTGTCGCTGGTGCCTTTGTTTTGATATCACTCGCTCTAGGCGTGTCGACCAGCCCAGTATTTATCAACGTTAATTTTTTATGGTTTACGGTATTTGTAGGAGCTAATCTTTTGCAAAGTGGATTTACAGGATTTTGTCCTCTTGAAATGATTTTAAAGAAGTTTATTGGGTAAGAGCTAGTATTCGGATATAAAAAATTAACGAAGTAAAATAAATAGGAACTAGTGTTACGAGTAATTTAACCCATAATGCCACCAGCGACATCGACAATTAAAAAGCCTCCCGTGAGCAAAAGAGCGAACCAAAGTAACTGCTCTTTTGAGTATTTTTTTAATCATGAGGTACATCCTTACTCATTATTGCTCCTCATCACCACCAGCTAATTTAATTTAAATGAAACACCATGTAAGAAAATTGCGGCAAGAATAAGAAAAGTAATTAAAGCGGTGTAAAAATGAATGGTTTTCTTAGTTTTTCTGAACCAGAAGATAAGACCAATCAATACAATAATTGCAATACCTAAAGAACCTAAAAACCATCCATTAGTAAACATTATGTTTTCCTATTTAGTCGTTCTTAGGTTGGTGGTTATGACCTCCATCACCACCAAATCCTCCCTCATAGCCAACCTCAGGATGAGCTGGAGCAGGTGTTGTTTTAGGAGTGCAGGCAGTTAAGCCCAGACCCAATAAACCGATCAATACAATTATTTTAAATCCATTAATATTCATTATTTCTCCTTAACAGCCAATCAAAATAACATGAAACTACTTACATCGTAATATACTCAATAACATAAGATAAATGCATCTTATCTTCTCCAATTTTACGTTTACACGCCACCTTTAAAAAAATTCATTTTTTAATATTCTTTACAAAATCAAGCAACTGTACTGCATCCTTCTTGGATATAGGTTTTTTAAAATAAGTAGCGCTATCGTGCAGGTTTTCCTGATTAGGGTTGGAAGTTAAAATGATCATAGGCGTATGGTTGTTTAATACTGAATTTTTTTGTATCTGGTCAATCAGCTCATGGCAATTTAAATTTTTATCCACTAAAATAAAATCATAAACTCTCATGAAAGCCAACTCTCTTGCCGAGTCATCATCTCCTGCCATATCCACCAAATGCTTCAACTCTAATAAATGCATACGAATGAGAATACGAATTCCTAATGAGGATTCCACCACTAAAAAACGCAATGGATGAGCGCTGCATTGTTCATTTTCAACCCAATCATTCATCATGCAACCTCTTTCGTGACAAACCCGCAAAGACTCTCATTATCCATTCATTTCCTGATATTCAGAATGCCCTTTATGGGAATTAAGTAAGCGCAGACCATTCGCAACAACAATTAGACTCGCACCCATATCAGCAAATACCGCCATCCATAGCGTTGCGAATCCTCCCAAGGCCAGAATAAAAAACACCCCTTTGATGGCAAGGGACAAAGTAATATTTTGGCGAAGAATACGCGCCGTTTTTCGGCTTAAATCAATGTATAAAGGCAGCATGGCTAAATTATCATTCATTAATGCAACATCTGCCGTTTCTAAAGCGGTATCAGTACCTTTCCCCATTGCAAAACTAATCGTAGCCTTAGCCAAGGCTGGAGCGTCATTGATTCCATCCCCCACCATTCCTACCGTTTTATACTGTTCCAAAAGGTGATTAATTGCTTGTAATTTTTCAGTAGGCAAGACATTCGCCTGCACTTCATCAATCCCCACCACTTTGGCAATGGCTTTAGCTGTTAAGGCATTATCACCCGTTAACATCGCTGTTTTAAGTCCTTGTTGATGCAAGGTGTCAATTGCCCATTTGCTTGTAGAGCGCAAAGTATCAGCCACCGCAAAAACCGCCAAAACTACCGCTGAATTACTCAAAATGACTGTTGTTTTTCCTTCCTCTTCCAAACGCTTAAGTTCCTGCTCTACAGCAAGAGAGCACACCTTATTATCTTCTGCCAGTTGATGATTTCCAACGTAATACAGTTCTTGACTAATAATGCCTTGCACCCCGCGGCCAGGAAGTGCTGAAAATTGCTCTACCTCAAATAAAGACCCATTAGGTTGGCTTTGCTTCCAATACTCAACCAAAGCATGAGCCACTGGATGTTCCGAATGACTATCAAGGCTTGCAGCCAGCACTAACAAGTATTCTTTTGGTTGGATTTTATCGTAAACGATAAAATCAGTCACCACAGGCTTCCCCTCAGTTAAGGTGCCTGTTTTATCCAGGGCAATTAATTTGAGCTGGTGCCCCAGTTCTAAATAGCTGCCGCCTTTGATAAGAAGACCATGTTGTGCTGCTGAAGCCAATCCGCTGACTACCGTTACCGGTGTAGAGATGACCAAAGCACAAGGGCAAGCAATAACCAATAACGTTAAGGCCTTATAAATCCAATCATAAAAAGGATAACCAAACACCAACGGGGGAATAAGTGCAATAACCAGTGCAATCAAGACCATAATTGGGGTGTAGTATTTGGCAAACTCATCGACAAAGCGTTGCGTTGGTGCCCGCTCACTTTGTGCCTGCTCAATGGCTTTACCAATTTTAGCAAGCAACGTATCACCCGAAGCCTTAGTGACTTTAACTTCAAAGGCACCGTGCTCATTTAAGGTTCCGGCAAACACGTCATCACCTACTTGCTTGCTCACCGGCATGGATTCCCCTGTAATCGGGGCTTGATTGACCGTACTTTGTCCCGATATCAACACCCCATCCAGTGGGATGCGCTCACCGGGTTTTACTTTAAATACCGCACCGACCGCTACATCTTCTACAGGCAAAGTCTGCCATTGACCATTATCCATTTTAATCCGAGCCACCTCTGGTGCAATTTGCATGAGACTGCGAATGGCAAGGCGGGCTTTATCTAATGAATAACGTTCGATTCGCTCAGCAAGAGCAAATAAAACGGTGACCATCGCAGCTTCCGGCCAGGCACCTATAATCATAGCCCCGGTGATTGCAATTAACATCAGGCTATTAATATTCATGGCCTTAGTACGAAGCGCGATTAAACCCTTCTTAAAAGTAGAAGGGCCACTTAAGATAATGGCAAGCACCGCAGGCAAAATGACCCAGATTGATTGCTCTTTGGCAATGAAATAAGCAGTTAACTCAGAGCAAAGCGCTAAAAGACCTGCCAAAGCAAGCAATGGCCATGACGAATCAACTTGCTTCTTCTCTTCTTTTGCAGAGGAGGTACTGCCTTGAACCCGAACACTCATGCCTAACGCTTCAATTTGTTTTTGCAACACATCAATAGCTGGAAGACGATGGTGCACGGTCACTTCCTCAGCAATGAAATTAAAATCCATCTGCGCCACTTCAGGAATCACTTTTAATTGCCGCCTGATTAATTGCTCTTCAGCCGGGCAATCAAGGCCTGCAACAAAAAAAGTGGTTAAGGTTAGAGGCTTTGTCATAATGAGCCCCCACATTGGCCGCAAAAATTTGCCCCTGCAGCAATAGTGGCGCCACAACTGCATTGAGTATTCTCAAGACCACTGCCACATTGACTACAAAATCGTGATCCAGGAGCTAGAGAGCTCTTACAGCGCGGGCAACTCAATCCTCTTGGCTCAGGATTGGTTGAGTAATTATTCTGTTGGCTTATTTGGCCATGATGAGAGCGTCGGTATCCGCCATGATGGCCGCCAAGACTTCCAAGCATTCGTTTTAGAAAACTCATGTTAATTCTCCGTCTCTTCAGTAAAGTGTTTGAGCATGTCCTCTAAAATACAACGCACATGCGCATCATAAATAGTGTAATAAATATGCTTTCCCTCTCTATTTGCTAGAAGAAGGCGTGCAGAACGTAACAGACTTAAATGATGGCTCGCCAATGGCACCGAAAGTTGCAGTTGTTCCGCCAGCTCTGAAACTGATTTTGGACCATGCAAACACTCGATAAGAAGCTTTAAACGATTAGGCTCACCCATCAAATGCAAGATATCGCTTAAAGTGATGATTTGGTCTTGAGTTAGCATAGTTTATTAAACAGTTAAATAAGTATTTAACTTTAAGTGTAGCTCATTCACAGCGGTTGTCAAAAACACTATCCGTTGTCCTTTGCTCAAAAGAGCTATAATTAAATGAATCTATTTTTGTATAAGGAAGAAGAATGACGACCCTTCTTTCAAATCACAGTCTTCTGATCATCTTAGGATTTGCTTTTTTTATGGGAATAATTTTAATTATTCTGGCAAAAGGGAGTTCCGGCCATAAAATGAAATTTATAACTCACTTGGGATTTTATCTTTCTCTTGCTGCCGCACTTATCTTTGCTATAGTGCTTTTTATAGATGTCTTTCCACTTATTTTAAAATGACAATCACCAATATGTTACAATTCCATCAAAGGAATCACTCATCCTCGCCTGATTTTTTAATTACTGATTTCTTGTGCCGCTCATGAAACAGGTAATACAAACCGGGTAAGACTAAGAGTGTTAGGAAAGTGGATGAGATAATGCCACCTATAACCACCGTTGCCAAGGGACGTTGTACTTCAGAGCCCGTGCCCGTAGCCAAAGCCATCGGCACAAACCCCAAAGAGGCCACTAAAGCAGTCATGAGTACCGGACGAAGCCTCGCCAGAGAGCCTTGTAATACCGCATCTTTTAAGTACATTTTTTTCTGTTCATGCAGTTTATTAATAAAGGTAATCATGACCAGGCCATTAAGAACTGCCACCCCTGACAACGCAATAAACCCAACACCGGCTGAAATGGACAAGGGAATCCCTCGAAGCCACAGTGCAAATACCCCACCAGTTAACGCCAAAGGAATGCCACTAAACACTAAGAGCGCATCTCGTACTCGACCAAAACTCATAAACAACAATAAGAAAATGCCCAATAGTGTGATAGGAACAACGATTTGTAGCCGTTGAGAGGCTGATTGCAACTGCTCAAACTGACCACCCCAGGTTACCCAGTAGCCACTGGGAATTTTGACACTCTGGTCAATCCGTTGCTTGGCTTCATTCACAAACGAGCTTAAATCCCGATTGCGAACGTTAGCACTGACCACCACACGCCGTTTACCACTTTCCCGACTGATTTGATTGGGGCTTTCACTACGCACCATTTTGGCTACTTCACTCAACGGAATAAAATGTCGTTCGCCATCTTTAGCCTGTGGCAACGGAATAAATACTTGGCGTAGTACATTAGGGTTTGTACGTAACTCTTCAGGCAAGCGCACCACTAAATCAAAACGCTTATCTCCCTCAAAGAGCTCGCCACCTTTTTTGCCGCCTGTGGCAATGACAATGGCATCTTGAACCGTGCCAATTTGTAAGCCGTAGCGTGCCAAAGCATCGCGATTGATTTCAACGGTTAGTAGCGGTAAACCACTGACTTGCTCTACTTTTACATCAGCAGCACCGGGCACTTTTTTTAATTGAGCACTGATGGCTTCAGCTACTTCCAGCAATGTATTCATGTCATCGCCAAATACTTTCACCGCAACATCACTACGAACCCCTGAAATTAATTCATTAAAGCGCATCTGAATGGGCTGAGTAAATTCATAGTTATTCCCCGGAATTTGCTTTACTGCCGCCTCGATTTCTTGTACTAGTTGCTGTTTGCTTTTTTTAGGATTCGGCCAATCCTTCCGAGGCTTTAACATAATAAACGTGTCAGCGACATTGGGCGGCATGGGATCAGTAGCCACTTCCGCAGTCCCTAGTTTTGCAAAAACACGTTTGACTTCTGGAAACTGGCTTACTCGCTCCTCTACTAAATGCTGCATGGTAATGGCTTGTGTTAAACTAGTGCCAGGAATTCGCATCGCGTGCATGGCAATATCGCCTTCATCAAGACTTGGAATAAATTCACCACCCAACCGAAATGCAAGCAAAAGACTTATCCCCACCAAAGCAACCGCAGCTCCTATCACCAACCTTCTGGCATGAAAACAGCGGCGCAAGGCTTTTGCATAAACAAGTGAGAGGTAGTGTACCAACCAATTTTCTTTTTCTTGTACACGCCCACCTAAAAAAATGGCAACGGCTGCTGGAACAAAAGTCAGAGCAAAAAGCATGGAGGCGAGCAGCGCGGTAATAACCGTTTGCGCCATCGGCAAAAACATTTTCCCCTCAACCCCTGTTAACGTTAAAATCGGTAAATAAACCACCGTGATAATAAAGACACCAAAGATACTGGGCCGAATCACCTCTGTTGTGGCATAAGCTATGACTTTCAAGCGCTCTTCTAAATTTAAAACACGATGCAAGGCATGCTGTTGTTCACCCAAATGCTTAATGCAGTTTTCAACAATAATGACCGCACCATCGACAATCAAACCAAAATCAAGAGCGCCTAAGCTCATCAAATTGGCACTGATTTTATTAGATACCATCCCTGTAATGGTCAAGAGCATGGATAAAGGAATCACCATCGCGGTAATCAGTGCTGCGCGAATGTTACCTAAAAACAAAAACAAAATAACACAAACAAGCAATGCCCCTTCGAGCAAGTTTTTCTTCACCGTATTAATGGTAGCGTTCACAAGCAAGGTTCGGTTATAAACCGTGACTGCTTCAATGCCTTCCGGCAATGATTTATTAATAACTTTCATTTGGGCCGCAACTCGTTCAGACACTGTGCGACTGTTCTCGCCCATAAGCATAAATACTGTGCCTAAAACGACTTCTTTACTGTTCTCTGTTGCTGCTCCTGTTCGTAGCTCCTTGCCTAAAGCCACTTCTGCAATATCACGAATTCGAATAGGTGTTCCTTCAAAGCTTGCAATAACAATGTTCTCAATATCAGTGATGTTTTGCACCTGCCCTGGTACGCGAATTAAGTTCTGCTCGCCATTAGTTTCAATATATCCTGCACCCACATTGGCATTATTGCGTTCTAATGCCTCAACCACATTGTTTAAGCTTAACCCATAACGAACCAGTTTCATGGGATCTGGAGTGATGTGAAATTGTTTTTCATAACCCCCAATGGTGTTTACTTCAGCCACTCCCTCTACATTACGCAGTTGCGGCTTGATAATCCAATCTTGAATGGTACGCAGTTCCGTTGGATTGTAACGTTGACTTGCTGGTACATTGGCTTTATTGGTTACCGTGTACATAAAAATCTCACCAAGCCCTGTAGAGATTGGGCCTAAAGTGGTTTCTACTCCTGGTGGGAGCTTGTCTTTTACCTCCTGCAAGCGCTCATTAATTAATTGACGCGCAAAATAAATGTTCGTGCCATCTTTAAAGACCACCGTGACTTGCGATAGTCCATAACGTGATAAAGAACGAGTGTAATCCAGATTAGGCAACCCGCTCATAGCCAGTTCAATAGGGAAAGTAATTCGTTGCTCCACCTCAAAGGGTGAATAGCCTGAGGCTTGAGTATTGATTTGCACTTGCACGTTGGTGATGTCAGGTACCGCATCAATAGGCAAACGTTGAAAATTATACACACCATAAAGAGCAATGATTGTCGTAAATAATAAGACAAACCATCGATGTTTTAGGGAAAAACGAATTATTTTTTCAAGCATTACCAATCCTTAGTGCTCGTGGCTTGCGCCATCCTTTCCTAACTCTGCTTTCATAAAAAAGCTATTATTGCTGACATAGCGCTGGCCTGCATCAAGCCCCGAAACCACTTCGACCCATTCATCATCCCTTTGGCCTAAAATAACAGGCGTTGCCTCAAAATAATCTCCTTGCTGGATAAAAATTACTTCTTTCTCATCCATGCGCTGAATAGCCGACAAAAGTATGGCAACTGGAACCGTTTTTTCTTTAATGGTAATTGCGGCATTAATGTACATCCCAGGCAACCAAACACGAGGCTCATTAGAAAGAACTGCTCGTGCGAGCGTTGTTTGACTGTCTTCAATGCCTAAGGGCGCAATGTAGGAGATGGTGCTGATGGATTTTGGTGTTCCTTCATCTCCAGTTACCACCACACTCATTCCTTGTTTTACTAAAGGCACCTCTTTACGATATAAGGTAAAATCAGCCCACACAGTAGCCAAATTAGCCACTTCATAAATAGGTTTGGTGCTTTGCGCAAGCTCCCCATTGGTTGCGTATTTTTGCACGATGGTTCCGCTCATGGGTGCATTAATTGTATAATTTTGTAAACTTTCGTTACTCTCAATCGTAACTAATACCTCCCCTTTGGTGACTTCATCGCCTAAATTCTTAGTCATTGATTTAATAATGCCTGAATAGCGTGCATAGATGGGAGCTAAGGTGTCTCGATTGGGAGCAATTTTACCTACGACTTTAAGTTGAGTTTTAATTGTTTGGCTTTGTGCCTTAGCCGTTTGAATGTCTGCCGCTTTTAGAATGGCTGGCACCATTTTAATGCGGCCTTCATAAGTCGCATAATGCCAGGTATAGCGTTTATCCTGAAGCTCTAATTGAATGCTCACATCAAAAGAATGAGGCTCTTCAATCACCTCAACGCTTTGTAAAAAATTCTCGACAGGAGTGAACGCAATTGCTTCTTTTTTATCACCAAATCGCTTTAACTGAACGGTCAATTGCGCTTTCCCAGGCGCGATAGGCTCACCATTCTTATACAAATAAGCGCGAAAATGCGGTGGCATGCCCCGTTCAAAAATTAAAAACTCAAGGGCTATATCTTCATCCTTAAACAAACGCCCACCTTGCGGACCCTTTTCCATGGTTTCTTGATGATTTTTTTCTTCATCGCCATGGGATTCTTCATTTGTTGCCCATAACGAAAAGGAACTCAACCCCAATAACAGAATTATAAAGGGCATGCAGGATAGGAATGGCTTTAAAACTCTCATTTACTCTCCTTAGAAGGCGCTAATCCTAAAAGCCCGGTCAGTTGAATTAAGGCTTTATGATAATCAGCATGAGCTTGTTGGTAATGACGCTCTTCTTCATACAACGAATTAAGGGCTGTGGATAATTCAATATACGTATAACGTCCCATTTGGTAGCCATCCTGTGCCAATTTGATTGATTTACGCGCCAAAGGTAATAACGAATTCGTCACCAAGCTCGCCTCATAATGACTTTGTTCGGCTTGTAGAAAAGCCCCATAGACATTTTGACGCACATCAAGGCGTGTACCTTGAAGCTCATGAGCCGTTTGGGTGTATTGTGCCTCAGCGGTTATGATTTTTCCTTGATTTCTATTGTAAACAGGGACTTCTGCAAAGGCTGAAGCCACTGCGGCATTACTGCCATCATCAGAGAAATGACGACCGCCTAATTGAATGTTTAAATCCGGCCACACAGATTTTTTAACTGCAGTAATAGTCGCACGCTTGGCGTGTAATTGCTGTTGAAGCTGTACTAACTGAGGGCTTTGCGGTAATTTTCTAAGTAACACAGCCCAGTTCAATGTCACTCCAGGAAGACCTTTATCCACTAATTGTCCATCAACTCGTAATCCATCACCTAATAGACGCGCCAATTTCGCACGCTGAAATAATGCATCCCTTGCAGCTTTATTTTCTTGAATACGCGCTTCGCCTAAGCGCACCTGGGCCAAACGTAAGTCTAATTCCGCTCCAGCGCCTGCCTTAACTCGACGCTCGATTGCGCTTACGATGTCTTGATTGAGGCGAATAAGTTTTTGGGTGACTTGATGCCATTGACCCGCATAAAGTGCATCCACATAGGCCACACCAACTGCCACATAAAGTATCGCTTTTTGTACTTGAATTTGGGCAAGAGAGGCTAAGTAATCTGAATAGGTTGCTTTTTTCAGATACTGCAACCGATTACCCAAAGGGATGGGCTGGGTCACTGATGCCGTAGTTTCTGCCGCCTCATAACTTGAATAACTCCCCGAGCCGCCAAAGTTTTCTGCGGTTAAAGTCACTTGAGGATTGGGATAAAGCCCACTTTGGATAAAAAAACCGCGCATGGCTTGTGCTTTATCTATTTCGGCCTGTAATTCGGGATTATTGCGATAAGCAATGCCCAGGGCTTGTTTGAATGTCAAAGGGGTGGCCGCGAGTGCCTCACTCGCTACAAGGCTCATTGCACTCCACACAACATAATAAAATAAATAACGCATTCCCTACCCTATCAAATCCTTGTCAAACCTTTCGTTCCAGTGTACCTTGATTTTGGGCCTTGATACACCTTATTGCTAAAAAAACCAGAAAATCATAGCATTAAGTCACTGAAATGATTACCAAACTGGTATACACTGATCTTTATAATCCATTAACTTGTTTATCCTATGCACCTACGATTATTATTTGTTTTTTTAATAATCTTGACTGCCGAACTTAAGGCTCAGTCATTAACTATTGGAATAGTAGCGTATGACCCGCCGTTTTCAATGAATGCCGACAAAAATCATTTCTTTGGATTTGATGTTGAGCTCATAACAGAGCTTTGCAAGCAAATTAAAGCTCAGTGTCAATTGAAACCCATGCTGTTTGACGAGCTGTTTACAGAATTAAAAGCGAGTAAAATTGACTTGGGGATAGCGGCAATTATCATCACCGACGAACGACAGAAAACCTTTCTCTTTAGTCTTCCCTATCTGGCAAGTGCAGCACGTTTTATGACCACAAAAAACGACTCAATTACATCTCTTAAAAAACTCAACAATAGATCAATAGGCATTATCAGAGGCTCTCTCTTCAAACAACTCATTACTCAGAAATTTAAAACCAATAGGGTTAGAGAATATCCTTCAACTAATCAACTCATCACTGCCTTAAATCAACAGGAAGTGGATGCCTTGCTTATGGATGACTTTTCGGCTGATTATTGGATAGCCAATAATAACACCTTGTTTAAAGGATTAGGTAAACCCTTCCCCGTCGGCATCGGTTATGGAATCATGGCCAAAATGGATTCTAAGATGCTAATGAACCAAATCAATCAAGCCTTAAAACATATCGAAAAAAATGGATTTTATTTATCTTTATATCAAAAATATTTTCACACCATACCCATGCATTAAAATATGAATCACTAACGGTTATCTTAATGTCAATTTTTTAATTTAATTCGGTTTAGTGGTGTCCGTGACCATGACCACGCGGGTGATACCCACCAAATACACGTTTAGGCTGTTTATTGTTTTTTGAATCTTCCTTATTAATAGAAGAAGCGCAGGAAGCCAACAAAAACATTAAAGAAATGAGCACTAATACATATGGGGTTACCAAACTAGATTTTTTCATCATTCGCATCCTTGGAATAACTCACTTGCTGTTATTTTTTAATATCATTATTATGGATGAAATAAAAGTAAATTGTACTCCTTTGGTTTTATATTCATTCAATATAAAAAAAACGGAGTTAAATTGATGAAATTTTATTCCCGTCAACACCGCACAGGAGGCGAATATGAAAAAAGAGGTTTTTATTTCAATCTGTGGCGGCCTTATTTTTTCGTTATCCACACAAACAATCCTGGCCGATGAAATTCCCAGTCGCACCTTACCTATGTCTGAAATCTTGAAAATTCTACAGACTCGCGGTTATAGCGTAATAAGAGAAGTTGAATTTGATGATGGTTTATATGAGGTGGAAGCCTTTGATGAAAAAGGGATTCAGCTTATTATTCGAATGAACCCAAATACAGGGGACTTTATCAACACCAATTTAAAAACCAAGAAATACCCCATCTCAATGCTTGAAGCGGCGCAGAGAATTGAGGGCGCTGGCTATCATACTATTTTCAAAATTGAAGCGCACGGCAGTCAGTATGAGGCAAAGGCCCTTGGTACAGAGGATAAAAAAATTAAATTACGCATCGATGCTAATTCTGGCAAAATATATATCCTTGAATAAGAGAACTAGAGTTATTAATTCTGCAACATTTAAAATTTTTCAATAAATAAAACAGCCAACCTATTTAAGTTAAGCTTAAAGAAATTTAAGACTTGACATCCTCTATCCTTATCCCAAGAGCCATCACGAATCAGCTGATGCCTGCAATGCTGCCTGTTTTTTAAATCCAAGGAAGGCTTAGCATGCACAAGATAAATATAATGACGTCATAAGAGATTTTCCAATCTAATATTTTAGATTTTTGCATCAGGGCGCAAGTTCCGGAGCGCTAGGCCGTGCGACACGATGTCGCTTAACAAACTGTTGTCTCAGACAGCCATCTGAAGGCAACCTGCTGTTCCGTCAGCAGTTCTCTACCCAGACATGCAATCGAAGTAATTTGGTGGTATGAAGCTCTGGGGACAATGTAACCACGGGAAACCGTAGAGGAACCTGTGAAGGTAAATCGAATCTGCTAGCACTAGAGCGGAGAGGAACTAGAGATGAATGGTATGGTTAATATAACGTAAACCTTTATATAAACGTCGTGAGATCCGAGGAGCCAAAAGTGCTGACAGGCTCTAACCAAAATGGTACTGCAATTAAGAAAGTAGGCTGGTCTATCCTGCTTTCACGGATAATAAGATTGCCGGCGGATAAGAAGGAACCTAACCCATTCTGTTGGTTAAGTGGAACGTGGTAACTCCGTCCAACTCCTGTAAAGGACAGTGCATCGTAAGATTCACCTATGGTTGTGCGGATGTAGGAGGTCAGCAAAAGCGAATGCTCTACTGTAATGATAGAGATACTGATTGGAACATTATCAGGCACGAAAGTGAGCAGACAGCTGACTGGTCTTTTAACGCAAGATAATTTGAAGAATCGATAGCATGAGGAAAAGCAAATGACGGCAGCAGTAAAATTGCTGACTGGTGCATCCCCAACTTCCGAAGGATGGGATTCCATTAATTGGAAAATCATAGAGACTGAAGTAAATCGACTGCAAATGCGTATTGCGAAAGCTATCAGCGAAGGTCGCCATGGCAAAGTCAAATCGTTGCAATGGATACTGACGCACTCATTTCATGCCAAGTTAATAGCCGTGAAGCGAGTTGTACAAAACCAAGGGGGAAAAACTCCCGGGGTTGATAAAATCATTTGGAAAACACCGCAACAAAAGATGAAGGCTGCCCAGTCACTAACACGGAAGGGTTATCAAACCCAACCGCTCAGACGGATTTATATTCCAAAGAAAGATGGACGCTTAAGGCCGCTTTCAATTCCAACGATGAAGTGCCGGGCAATGCAAGCTCTACATTTGCTTGCTCTGGAACCAATCGCTGAATTTAAGGCGGATAAAAACAGCTACGGATTTCGCCCAAAACGATCTGCGGCTGATGCCTTGGAAGCATGTCATCATGCTTTAGTCTTCAAAGGCTCATCCAAATGGATATTGGAAGCGGACATTAAATCTTGTTTTGACAAAATCTCCCATGATTGGCTGCGGGATAATATTCCGATGGACAAAGAGATTCTGAGTAAATGGCTATCGGCTGGCTACATTGACAAGGGCGTCTCTCATCAAACAGAATCCGGCACACCACAAGGGGGGCTTGCTTCCCCCACACTTTTGGTTCTAACGCTTAGCGGATTGGAACAGGCCGTACTTAACGCCATATCCAAACGCAAAGATAAAGTACATCTTAGCATCTATGCCGATGACTTTATCATAACGGGTGCTTCGAAAGAAGTTCTAGAAACAAAGGTGAAGCCAGTGGTAGAGTCATTTCTGCTTGAGCGAGGCTTGGAACTCTCACAAGAGAAAACCAAGATCACTCATATTGATGACGGCTTTGATTTTCTTAGCACTAATGTACGAAAATATAAAGGCAAATGCATCACCAAGCCTTCGAAGAAAAGTGTGAAAACTTTCTTGAACGACATCAGAGAGACTATCAAAGCCAACCCCACAGCAAAAACAGAGAATTTAATCTATCTATTGAATCCAAAAATTCGAGGATGGGCTAACTATCATCGTTTCAGCTGTGCCAAGAAGACGTTTGGCTATGTCGATAACTGTATCTGGCAAGCCTTGTGGGATTGGATTCATCGCAGACACCCGACGAAAAGTGGTTCATGGAGAAAAAGAAAGTACTTCCGTAGTCAGGGATTAAGAAACTGGATTTTCTCTGCGAAAATCTCAAACACTAACAGCATCAGGTCCTATGTAGACTTATTCAAAGCAAGTGCTGTTCCTGTGAGAAGGCATATTAAAATCAAGGCTGAAGCTACACCCTACGATCCTCGTTTCACTGAATACTTTGAAAAGCGTACACGCTATCTAAAAGCTACCAGGATGGGATCGAAACAACCAGCCATGATAAAATAAGCACCAAGTGAAGCAAGATAGCTGGGTCAACCGAAGTTGGCTTTAAAAAGGCTTGAGCGTAGTGAGGCGAAAGTTTCACGCTACGTTCTTATGGGACGGGATCTCAGTAATGGGATCCTGTTACCTACCACTTACCATCAAAAGTTAGCGCTTATTTTAACAAAATAATTTGTTTTCATATAGTTAGCATTAAGAATTTGAATGCTTAAGTTACAGAAACGGAGCAAATGTGAACTAGAACCTCCTTTCTGTAAAATAGAGGCTAATAAAGGCAGATAATCGCAAAATATCCCACACAATAAATACCCAGCCAAAAATTTCTTTGAAAACTTCTCGTGAACTTTTAATAAAAGGGTCCCAAAAATGCTTGAATAAATACATGATGTTCATGTGACATAAAGTTGTTATAGTATTTTCATACAGATAGATAACCAAAGTCTTTCTTTATTAGTAATTAATTTTCCAAATACTGCTAGAAAAACAAATAGTTCTATTCAATGTCTAGAGTGAATTCTTTAAAAAAATTTATTTTTAGGTAACAATGGCACTTTAATACTAGGGCGTGTTTTTAAAGTTTCAGCCACAATATAATACTTACTAGAGTTAGTGCTCCTAGAAACATGATAGCTGTTTTATCATAATGTGTAGCAATTCTCCTAAAACTTTTGACTCGATTAAAAAAACGCTCAACGTAATTACGCTCTTTGTATATATGTGTATCATGCTCTATAGGTATGATGCGATTCTTTTTGGATGGGATGACCGCCGTGATTCCTCTATTTTTCAACTCCCCGCGAAATTCATTGCTATCATAAGCCTTATCGGCTAATAAATACTCGGATAGTTCATCACCGAGCAATTCCTTTGCTGTTTTTATCTCACTGTCTTGTCCAGGTGTTAAAATAAAACTCAAAGGCAATCCAAAAGAATCAACCTTTACATGGATTTTTGAGCTAAAACCACCTTTGCTTCGGCCTAGTGCTTGTTTCTCTTGGCCGCCTTGAGCTCCAGCCGCATGTTGATGTGCTCGAATAACGCTACCATCCATCATGTGCCATTCGTGATCGCCATCTTTTTTTTAAAATTTCAAGTATTCCATTGAAATGTCCATTTTTAACCCATCGATTATAGCGACCATAAACACTTTGCCATTTTCCATAATCAGGTGGCAAATCTCTCCAAGGCGCGCCAGTCCTGATAATCCAGCAAACCGCTTCGATAAATAATCGATCATTTTCACCATGACGACATTTGGGCGCATGTGAGCTTATAATAATGGGAAAAATTATTTAAAGGAGAAACCATGTTAAAAAAGTAGCGTTTACCATGTATCCTGTCGAAAATTTAGATCGAGCGATGGATTTTTATAAAAAAAATCTTGGTTTAATACCTAGCAAAATATCTGCGAATGGTCATTGGATAGAGTACGACTTACCCCAAGGCGGATGCTTTGCAATCACAACCCTTGCGGAAGGTGTTAAACCAAGTGCTGTGTCCGGGGGTAGTATTGCTTTTGAAGTGGAAGGTTTGGATTCCTTAACGCAACAATTAAAAAAGAATGGGGTAACATTCAAATTGGATACTTTTTCATCACCCGTATGTAGAATGGCAATTATCATCGATTCTGAAGGAAATGCTATTACACTGCATGAGCTCAATCAATAAGTCTGTATACAAAGGATAAATGATGATGTTTGCTAAATGTTCTGTATTTATTGCTACAAGTCTTGATGGCTTTATTGCAAGAGATAATGGTTCTATTGATTGGCTAATGAAAGCAAATGAGCTTGTGCCCCCAGGTGAGGATGGTGGTTATAAAGAGTTCATATCTACGGTCGATGGACTCATTATGGGGAGGCATTCTTTTGAGAAAGTCTTATCATTCGACCCTTGGCCTTATGGTGAGCTTCCTGTCATAGTGATGAGTAGCAAACCTATAGAAATCCCTGCTCATTTAAAATATGTTTCAGCATCTTCCGAAACACCCATCGAGCTCGTTAAGCGGTTAACTGATGAAGGATTTAAGCATCTTTATATTGATGGAGGAATAACTGTCCAAAATTTTATAGCCGCGAATTTAATCCATGAATAACAATAACCATCGCACCAGTCTTGCTAGGTTCTGGTCGTTCATTATTTGTACATTTGACACAAGACATTGAACTGGAGCATCTTGAAACCAAATGTATTGGCGGTGGTTTTGTTCAGTTGAAATATCGGATGGCTGCGGTACAGGCGAACCCATAGCACAATTTTTAATTAAA
Source organism: Legionella sp. MW5194 (assembly GCF_016864235.1). Classification (NCBI taxonomy): domain Bacteria; kingdom Pseudomonadati; phylum Pseudomonadota; class Gammaproteobacteria; order Legionellales; family Legionellaceae; genus Legionella; species Legionella sp. MW5194. The sequence goes on along the minus strand of NZ_CP045733.1, from coordinate 46,850 downwards.
CAAGGATATAAAGTAACGGGCATTGATGCAAGTCAAAAAATGATTGAGCAATACAAGATAAGATTCCCAGATGCAAAATGGCTACTTGCTGATATGAGAACTTTAGATTTACAAGAGAAATTCGATGCGGTCATTGCCTGGCATAGTTTCTTTCATTTACCTCATGATGATCAACGAAAAACATTAAAATCTCTTGCTTCTTTGGTAGAGCAAAATGGTTTATTAATATTTACTTCCGGACCCGAGTACGGGGAAGTCTGGGGTGATAATGGGGGATATGATTTATATCATGCATCCCTTTCGTCTGAAGAATATACTCAAATTCTTCTAAAGTGCCATTTTAAAGTCCTTGTACATAACATTAGGGATCCTGATTGTGGGGAAGCAACTGTTTGGGTTGCTCAAAAAAACCACATTACTCCAGAGTAAAATGAAAAAAACTTCTTCAAATCTTATACTCAAAAATAATGGGATATCTATTTGGCATCATAGGAGATTTTTTAACACCAATTTTGATGCATCCCATTTTCTTGTAAAATGGTTCAGCACCAGGATCGCTCCATAATTTGAATCTACTAACACCATTTGATTTAAAATCTTCTACCATCATAGACCACATTTTTTTACCGAAGCCTTTACCAATATAATCTAGATCAATAAAAAAATTATCCAGTTCAGACTCTTTATTTCTGATGCTAAAACTATAAAAACCCATCACCTTTTCGGGTTTTTCAGTATTTCTTTCACAAAAAAGTTGCACTGTATTTTTTTCAAGATAGTCTGTGGTCATTTGAAAAAGCTGCATGAATTTATCCATAAATGCTTTATCATATCCCCAATAAGATTTTGAGCGATACATTAACTCATTGATCTGTTTTAATTCATGGACACCAGCTCGTACACATTTTACAATCATCTAGACCCTAACAATTTTTAATAGAAGCGCTATATCCGAATCGCCATAGAGCCAGTATTTAGCATCATCAGTATATTTCAGCCACTAATTTTACATCATACTGAGGCTACTGGTAAAATCGAAAACCAAAACTTTATCCTCTAAAACAATGACTATTGAACAGAATGAATTAGAGATTAAAAATAATCTACATCAAAGCATTACATGGGGACAACCTATTCCACTTTCCCCAATCTTAGCCCCTGACTGTCCTTACCCAGTTGAGGCACTTCCCTCAATTGTTAAAAAAGCCGTAGTAGACTATCAACAATATGGACAGCAACCTCTGCCTTTGATTGCATGCAGCGCCTTGGCTAACATGTCTTTATCATGTCAATCACTTGCCAATGTAGCGCGAGACAACTATTTAATTAGTCCTGTATCGCTTTATTTTTTAATTGCCAGCGGCTCTGGCACCCGAAAAACTGCTGCAGATAATGTTTTTTCGAGGGCAGCGCGTCACTGGGAAACACTTATTCGTAAAAGGCGCGAACCTGAAGTGTTGTCAGCGCTAACGCAACACCAAGTATGGCAAATGGAAAAAGACAGTTTATTCTCCCAAATCAAACGTGCAACCTATACGGGAGAAGACTCGGATTATGCCAAAGAAATGCTTGATGAGTTAATTCATCAAGAACCGGAAATTCCTTTGCAACCCACTCTTTATTTTGAAGATGCTACCCAAGAAGCACTGGCTATTCATTTAGCCCAAGGTTGGCCTTCTGCATCCTTATGGTCTGATGAGGCAGGCATCATCTTGGGTAGCCATAGCATGCAAGGCAATCCAACTCGTTTTGTAGCATTGCTTAATCGTTTGTGGGACGGTAAGACGTTCACAGCACATCGTAAGACAACGCAAGGATTTACCATTGAAAATCGGCGTTTAACACTTAACTTGATGATGCAACCGCTTATCTTACAACAACTTACCAAGCAAGCATCCGGTATTAGCCGACAAAGCGGTTTTTTAGCTCGTTGCCTTATGGCTTATCCTGCCAATAGTATGGGAAATCGATTTTACCAAGAGCCGCCTGCCTCTTTACATTCTCTAACCCATTATGAGCAACGCGTCACTGCCTGCTTAAACCAGTCAGAACAATTAAGCCATCAAGGTTGTATTCAACTTCCATTGTTGAAAATGAGTATGGCCGCAAAACAACAATGGATTTTATTTTTTAATGCAGTGGAAGCTGGGTTAAAACCTCAAGGCCAGTGGGTCGATGTCGTTGATTTCGCGTCAAAGGCCGCTGAAAATACAGCGCGGCTTGCAGCACTCTTTCATCTTTTTGAAGGACGCCATGGGGATATTGGTGTAGAGCATACCGAAAATGCCATTGAAATAATTAGTTGGCATTTGCAAGAAGCACGACGAATTATGCCTACTGAAACCGTTTCTTTGCAGTTTTCCGATGCCCTAAAACTTATGGACTGGTTTATTGAAAAAAATATTAGTTCAACAACCTTACGAACTATTCAACAATTAAGTCCATTGCGAGATAAAATAAAACGCGACCAAGCGGTTGAATTATTAGTGGAGCACAATCAAATACGCATTGTAAAATCAGGTTCAAAAACGATGGTGGAAGTGAATCCACGCGCATGCAAAGTGCCAACATGAGTTTTGTTTAATACTTTTAACTTTATCACACCAATTTACAGGAGAAACTCGTGCCCTTTAACATGCTAAAAGAATGGTTGAACAAGGAAAAAGAAAGGGGGATTGAGGATCCTTCCTGTGCTGTTTTAAGTACTTGTAGCAGCTCTAGCGAACCTCATAGTCGAGTGGTGGCCATTCGGGAAATTGAAACAGAGAGTCTTTTATTTTTTACGCAGCAAAAAACACGCAAGGTTGCTGAATTATTAAATAACCCTAAATCCTGTTTAAATTTTTTATTTGCGATGCAGAACCGACAAGTTATTTTAGAAGGTACAGCAATCCCCATTTCTCAAGAAGAAAATGAAGCTTTTTGGAGTACTCTTCCTCGTGAACGCCAATTGAGATTCTCTGCTTATGCTCCTACTTCAGGACTTGTCATTAAAGATTTAAACCAATTGGAAACCAGGAAAAAAGAATTGAGTGATCAATTTGCAGGACTTCCTATCCCTATGAGCGAGTATTATTTCGGTTTTCGCTTTATCCCAGAAACATGGATTTTCTACACGGTCGGCTCTATTTCTTTTTCTGAAGTAATTCGCTATACGAAGATAGAAGATTCTTGGAAATCAGAATTAATTTCCCCATAGGTGATATCATGTACATGCTTTGTTTTTGTGTTCCAGAAACCCATTTAGAAATTGTTAAAAATGCTATTTTTGCTACAGGCGCAGGGAGTGTTGATCATTATCAGCATTGTGCTTGGCAAACATTGGGTGAGGGGCAATTTATGCCATTACCTGGAAGCCATGCTTTTATTGGGGAAATCAATCAGCTTGAAAGAGTACCTGAATATAAAGTAGAAATTATCTGTACTGAAGAGCAAATCACAGTGGCTGTTGCGGCCTTAAAGAAGGCTCATCCCTATGAATCACCTTCTTATCAAGCGTTTCGGGTTGAGAGTATCTAATAATAAACAATGCTTCCAATATGAACCAACTTACATTCAAATAAGGACCTAAAAAATGTTACCCAAAAATGCCAGTTTGGGACATATAGCCCTAGCAGTTAATAAACTTGCTGAATGTGAGCAGTTTTATAATTTATTGGGATTGCAAACAGAACTTAAAACGATGGGCTACGTTTATCTTACAGGCAATAGCGACAATTGTGAAATTGGGGGAAAATCGTTGAATCTAACGCTCTAATATAAATAAAAATGTTCTCTTGTATGCCACTTTTATCACGATCGTTACTTCCAATACGGTTGTAACCTAAAATAGTAGCGACGATGCAAAATTTTATTCACGAACACTGCGCAAAATTTTCTCACCATGGTTAATGAGCAACGAGATATGTCCTTCATGATCCAAAACTTTTAGTGAGGCGTTAGGGATTAATTTTGCATAAAGATTGGCATGAGCTAACGGAGCTTGTTTATCTAATCTACCTTGCCAAATGACAACAGGGCACTTTATATGGCTCATATCAAATCCCCAAGGCTTTAGGCTTAATTGAATTTCTTGAGATACGCCTGTAATACCACCTTTAAAAGCCTCTAACGATGATTGGATAAATAAATCACCAGCTTCTGTGTCACCTAAAATACGCTGATCTACCTCTGACATTTTACTCGTCATTTTTTTTAATATCCCGGGTTTTTTCAGCATCAAAAACATGAGATTTACCATGACGGTAGCAATTGGGGGTATTGCTTTAATCATTTTATTTATAAACCGCTGTCCTCGTCCTAGACTTGCTGTAGCCTCAGGTATTTCAAAAGGCCCCATACCTGAGACAATCGCTATTTTATTTAACCGATGAGGTATTTTATATCCACATCCTGCAACAAAAGGAGCTCCACCAGAGTGACCTATAATAGAAAATTTAGGGATACCTAAGTAATTGGCAAGAGCCTCAACATCATCAGCCCATGAAAGAATAGTGCGCGTTGGATGTTTAGAAGATAAACCCATTCCTGGTCTATCAATACTAATTAATCGATAATGATTTAAACATGCTATATTTTCCCAATGCCCAGCCTCAAGCCTAGAACCTGGAAGTCCATGAAAATAAAAAACTACCTCTCCTTTTGGATCTCCAAACTCAGCATATCCAAGTGTTCTGCCATCGTTTAACAGAATAGTAGAATTAGTAAAGCAAATTTTGGTATTCATAATAATTTCCCAGAAAGATAGTGCTCTACTGATGCTTCTATCAGCAGAGCAAGATGATCACGATAGCTTACGTTCAGCAAAAACTCTCATAGCAGCTACCAAATAATCAACCAAACCAGGGTGATATTTATTATAAAATAATCGAAAATCTGGATGGTCCAGGTACATTTTTCCAAGTCCTAAATATGTCTCCTTTGTTGGTGTCCAAAAATTATTAACCCAATCGTAATGTTCTTGGATTAATGCCTGAACCTCATCCGAATCAGTCCTAACTCCTTTTGCTAATGCATTGGCCAGCTCAAGATTAAGCTTTTCACCCGCATTTTTAAACTGTTCCCAATTTGATTTTTTCCAGTGAGAAACACGCGTCCAACTATCATCAATTTGCTTTTGTGATATCACTCCTGTTTCGAGCATATATTTTTCGTGCTCTTGTTGTTTGATGGGATCGAAGCCATCATACATTTCCGCATCACGCATAATTATTTTTCCTCTTAAATGTGAAATGGTTTTATCAATCGTCTTGATGAGCGTTGCTGTTCGTTCAAGACTAGATTCCAAAGCAGATTTATGTCTTTTTAATGATTCTATTTTATCAAAATCATCACTACTCATAATCTGTTGGATATCATTTAGAGGAAAACCAAGCTCACGAAAAAATAAAATCTGCTGTAACATAAGCAGCTGCTCTTCTTTGTAATAACGATATTGATTGCCACCATAGTAGGCAGGTTTTAATAAAGCAATTTCATCATAGAATCGCAGAGTGCGGGTACTGACCCCTGAAAGCCTCGCCAATTGATTAATCGTGTATGCCATTTTGCTCTCCTCTAATTGACAACATACACGATAAGGGTTGACGTAACGGCAAGGTCAATAGATATAATAATTTTTTTAAACCTGTTAAAACGACCATTAATCCAGTCATCAAATTGATTGCATAAACTAAGTTAAATTAGCAAGTTTCTGTAGTTGTTATTTTTAAGAATCACTTCAGGTGCACACCATCAAATACCCTATTCATCATCAGCTTAAGTCCTATCTTCTGCTGACTCATAGACTTTATTTTTGTTTCGCTTGCCTACAGCAACAACAAGGAGAATCATTTTATTATCGTTAACTTGGTAGACCAATCTATAGCCAGCCTGATGCAATTTTATCTTATAGCAATCTTTAAGATGGCCACTAAGTTTGGCAGAAATAACATGCGGATTTTCCAGTCGCCGTTTTAATAGTTTTTTAAACTGTTCCTGCAACTCCTTCGATAGTTTCTTCCATTCTTTTAACGCAAGCGGATGGAAATGTAACTCATAGATCATCAAGCGCAACCTTAACTGGCGTAAAGGGCTCTGAAAGGCGTTGTTCTACAATGCTTTTTAGCTCGCTTTCGTCAACAGCATCCATCAGTTTTTCAAAAGTTTCTGCTGGAATTAAATAAGCAGCAGCTACATTATGGTTAAGAATCACCACGGGCATCCCATGCGCATCATTAATAAGTTTTGTGGGATTTTTCTTTAATTCGCTAATGCTAGCGACTTGTGTTGCATATAAAGTTTGCATTTTAATGACCTAAATAAATACCTTTATTATGACTTAATTATAGTGCTTTTTATAATAAAAGGTCAATCATCACGAAATTTATAAAGGGGATTAGGGAAGTTGAATCAAAAGATTATTTAAGTATCCCTAAGAAAAAATTTTAAGCAACATCTCTTTCACGATTGTGCGCCTGCTTGCGATCCCTTTCATTTAGGAGAAAGCCAATGAGATAAAAGTTGTTTTTTCTGTGTTAATTCTATTAAGTTACACCTTCATTTACATTTGATTTTTTATTTCTTATCCAGTCTTTAAGGCTTTCTAATGCACAAGTCCAATCCCAACCTTCTTCAAAAGATTCAAGAGCCTGTTCTGCCTGCTCAAACATATAATCAGCAACCTGCAAAATAAATTGCTTGTCTCTATCTTTATACAAGAACTCAAGCGCATTAATCATTTCATAAATAATGAATCCATACCCATTTTCTGTATAACGGATGTACTCAGGGAAATAAAATGCATAGTCAATGGCTTTCTTTATCTCTTCCCAGTCTCCATTGGCAAGTCGCATTCCAATAGATGCACTTAAAGCCCTCCATAAGACAGAATTATATTGTGCATTTAAAAGAACAATTTCAGCCAAATGTTCTTTAGTAAAAGAGTTTAAATACTTTTTCAGCTGATGCATATCCACAGGTGATTTAGGTCCTCTGTTAAGGTACCGAGATTTTTCAGAAGGCATTAACTTCCCCTTGATTTAAACGTTATTCTAATATTCACCCATTGAGCACCATGCTACTTTTGCTACTCGTTGACAAACGAGCATACCTATATTGATCAGATAATACAGTGTTCACAAGGATCATAACAATATTCATCGCATCAAAATGAATGCATTTATGTAGCAATATATTGCTACATAAATGCTACATATCGCTACAATTTCAGAGATTAATAAATTTCACTGGATCACGTCTTGTTTCTGCCATTTTCCTTATTTATAGAAAATTATTATAAATAAGGAACTCTTTGCAAAAAACAAAAGAACTTAAAAAAACAAAACATGAAGAAACCCAAGCCACAACTGAGGACACCCTCTTTTGCCTATTTCAGGATGTGTTTTTTCGGTGTTCTTAGTGTAGCGTTATGTAGCAATACAGTAGCACGAGTTTTGCTACAATTAATTAATCGGATTTATAACAGAAAAAACCGAATTACCCTATGATTTAATGGATAATTTTATCCATCAGGTTTCAATGATTTGATGGTCGTGTAGCAATGTAGCAAATACATTAAATGACAAATTGTTTAGGACATTTTGCGAATAAGAGTCTATATTTGATCCTTAAAGGATATATCGATTATAAAGAAAATGTTTGAGATTCAATCAACCCAAAAGTAAACATTTTCTAAAGCAAGAAATAGACCACGAAGGTTTATGCACATACTAAGACACTTCTGATAATTCTTAAAAAGTCTTAAATACGATAAGAATTTTTAAGACTTTCATTGTTAATGATTAGGCTATCCTATAGAATAATTCTTAAATCCTTTAAGAATTATTAAGAACTTATGAAAAAACACAACAATTGGCATTATGCCCGCCCCGAACTAGCTAAAAAATATCTCGATCTATTTGAAATAGGTCTAACCTCTGCCCGAGGATTATTTGCTAGACGAAGAATGGGAAAAACCGAATTTTTGAAACAAGATTTTATACCTGCAGCTCAAAAGGCAGGTTATATTGTCGTCTATAGTAATCTTTGGGAATTAGAAATTGATCCTGCAACAGCTTTGGTTTCCGAATTTTATAAGACAATTGAGCCAAAAGGATTTAATAAAATTTGGACCAGTTTAAACAAGCCTATAAATATTAAAAAAGTTAAGGCCTCAGGAAAAATTACAGGTCTAGGGGAAAGGACTCTTGAGACAGATTTAGCAGAAACAAAAAAAGGAACCAGTACTTTATTAATGGAAGCAATGAATGCTTTCGATAAAACAAAAGATCAAATGATTTTGGTAATAGATGAAGCCCAAGTTTTGGCATATGAAGAGAACTCTCATTTTGCTCATGCTCTAAGAGCAGCATTGGATATCAGGAAAGAGCGTATAAAAGTAATTTTTGCTGGCAGTTCGGAAACCACTCTAAGACGTATGTTTGGGGTTGCATCAGAGCCATTTTATAACTGGGCGCCTCTAGAACCCTTCGAATTATTAGGAAAAGATTTCGTATTGGCTATGGTCGAAAGGGTAAATAAAATATCGAAATACCCAATGAGTATTCATGACGCTCTTGATGCATTTGAAAAACTGAAGAAGACTCCTGAGTTTTTTCGAAGATACATAGAATACTATTTAAGTAATCCGGAGGAGGGCACGGCTGCAGCTTTAGCGGCTACTAAAAGCAGGGTATTTAGTGATGATAATTTTAAGCGTCAATGGGAAACGTTATTGCCGGCCGATAAAATAATAATGTCAATGATTGCCAATGGAATAAGTGACTTACATGGAAAACTAGCTTTGCAAAAACTCGGTGAAGCCCTTGGAATTGATAGTGTTAATAAAAATACCACTCATAATGCACTAAGAAGATTATCGAATAAAAATTTGATTACTAAAATTGATTTTGGAACTTATCAGTTCGAAGATGAGGCTTTTGCTGATTGGGTAAAGCATTTAGCTGATTAATTTTGAAATCAGCCCAATTAACAAATTAATTTGATATTTCCCAGGGAAGAATAGGTATCAAAAGTATCGCTTCTGAGAATAGCCACGGGTTTTTTATCAATAGAGCTCAATGAAAAATTCACAATTGTCCATGTTTCATTTGTTTGATCATTTACAAAATATACACGGTCTCCAATTTTAAAAGGATCGGTGGTTATTTTACTTGCCTCTTCAATAGATTGGGGTAAAAATTTGCTTATATGAGCCATTTAATGGATGCCTTTAAATTTTAATGAAATGTAAATTTTTTGAGAATTATACATATTAAGGTTAGAAGTGCAACGTCTAAGCAGATAATCCGTTTGCTATTAAAGATTGGGCATGTAAAAATTTTATGACACAAAATAGTAAAAGTACATGGACAAAGATAAGGATAGGAATCACATGAACGATATCAAGTCATTTAAAATAAAAAAAATAGTTCTTCTTAAAATTACTTTTGCGGCAATTTTTTCCTGCACGACACTCAATGCCTATGCTGGCTTGCAATCCTATCACATCAAATACCACAAAGACTCCAAAATAAACAATGTTTCCTTATCCAATACTGAAGTATTAATAGAGTTCCACCGTAGTGGCAATTCACTGGGAAGACTCCTGACAAAAACGAATGAGACTCAAGGCATCACCATCGACAACACTTATGGGAAAAATTTGGTTATTCACGTGCTATTCATCGAGAAAGAGGGAAAAAGAATACGATGTTGGGGAGTATCTGCTGCTAAAACAAATACCATTGAGATTCAATGTGATAAAGTGGTTTCATTGAAAAAAACAAAGGGAAACACTGGAGAGTCCACTGATTCAATCCATTAAATCACTAAGAGCTCTCTGGTTAACAAGTATTGACAAAAAGAACAACGTGGCATGACACTATGTAACCTGCTTGATTATAAGGAAATAAACAAAAATGGCCAATAAAATTCGTGGTAAAGTCAAATGGTTTAATAAAGACAAGGGTTTTGGTTTTATTGAAAGCAGTGGCAAAGACTACTTTGTCCACTTTAGTTCAATTCAAAGTGACGGCTTTAAAACACTTCCTGATGGGGCAACTGTTCTTTTTAAAATGGGAAAAGGACAGAAAGGACCTCAGGCCGAGGAAGTAGAAGTTATCTAATAAATGACCACTATTAGATCTAGGCAAAACCGTTCTGATGACAATAACACTTATTTTTTTACTGTATGAAACCATCAAGGAGGAAAGAAGTGAATCAACGAGTTGCTTTAGTCACAGGGGGCACTGGTGGTATTGGTACTGCCATATGCCAGGAAATGCAAAAGTTAGATTATCAAGTCATTGCCTGTTATTTTAAACAAGGCAATCATGATTTGGCGAAAGAATGGCAGAAAAAACAGGCCATGCAAGGCTTTGATATCGACATTGTCTACGCCGATATTTCTTCCTTCAATGATTGTGAGAAAGTGACCGAATTGGTCATCGAAAAATACGGCAAGATCGATATTCTAGTGAATAATGCCGGTGTTACAAACGATGCCACTTTGAAAAAGATGACTCAAGAACAATGGCAGAATGTCATCCATGCCAATTTAAATAGTGTCTTTAATATGACGAAAACCGTGATATCCACCATGTTGGATAATAGTTATGGACGTATCATCACCATTTCTTCCGTTAATGGACGCAAAGGTCAATTTGGCCAGTGTAATTACGCGGCCACTAAATCCGCATTATACGGTTTTACCAAAAGTCTGGCACAAGAAGTCGCAAAGAAAGGCATCACAGTGAATACCATCTCCCCTGGCTATATTAATACCGAGATGCTTGCTTCTCTGAGGGATGACATTTTAGAAGCGATTGTTGCTCAAATTCCTGTGGGACGATTAGGCAAACCCCAGGAAATTGCTCGTGTTGTTGCTTTCCTTGCAGAAGAGCAAAGTGGTTTTATTACCGGCGCCAATTTTGATGTCAATGGTGGGCAATACATGTAACTCACTCGAAAGTCCATTGAGCGTTTATATTTTAAAGCCGCCATCCACATAAAGGATTTGCCCAGCAATGGGTGCGGCTTTATCAGATGCTTAATAATATCCAGCGGCATGAAAATGGGGGGCTAAAAATTTGTACCTATTCCCTGGTTTTTCAATTTTGATAAGTAATGACCAATTCATTGCCCTATTGAGCAGCACCAATAGAATGCGGATTAGCAAAATCGACAATCAAGCGTTTTTACTCTTCATCCGTCCTTGACTCCTGTTTTATTGTTCAAGAAGAACGCTCTACTTCTGAAGCACATAAGTTCCCGGTGCCGCTGGCAGTGAGGGATTCATGACCGATGATGCAATGCGTTTTTTAGTGTTTTGCTGGACTAACCACGCATGCCATGCTTGCCACCAGGAGCCCTCCCGCTTCTCTGCCATCGCAAGCCAGCTCCCAGGATTTAAGTAAGCCTCGCCTTGTTTATGCTCATGAACACGATAAGAACGTCCTGAGTGGCCAGGTTCACTGATGATGCCCGCATTATGCCCACCGCCAGTGAGAACAAAGGTCACATCCCCTTCTGTCATAAGATGGATTTTATAGACGGATTGCCAAGGGGCTACATGGTCTTTTTCAGTGCTCACCGCAAAAACAGGCAACTGAATATTTTCAGCAGCCACCGGCTTTCCTTCAACGGTGTAACGCCCTTCGGCAAAATCATTCTTTAAAAACAGTTTTTCAAGGTATTCGCTGTGCATTTTATAAGGCATTCGTGTAGCATCCGCATTCCAAGCGGTTAAATCAATCATCCCGCGCCGCATGCCATGCATGTAATCTTGAACCATTTTGGACCAAATTAAGTCATAAGCACGCAACATCTGAAAAGAACCGGCCATTTGCTTGGTATCCAGATACCCTTGCTCCCTCATCATACTTTTAAGAAAATCCACTTGACTTTCAGTCACAAAAAGCATTAATTCCCCAGCCTCAGTAAAATCCCCTTGGGCTGCCACGAGGGTCAAGCTGTTTAAACGTTCGTCCTTGTCTCTTACCATCGCAGCTGCGGTAATCATGGCCAGGGTGCCCCCTAAACAATACCCCATCAGATTGATTTTAGTTTCTGGCAAAAGGGTCGACACCGCATCAAATGCAGCCATAGCTCCTTGCCGATAATAATCATCCATCCCCAAATCCTGGTCCTCTTTGTCAGGATTGCGCCAAGAAATGATATATACGGTGTGCCCCTGACTTACGAGCCACTTCACTAAGGAGTTATGTGGTGATAAATCGAGAATATAATATTTCATAATCCAGGCTGGTAAGATAAGTATCGGCTCTTTATAGACTGTTTTCGTTTGGGCCTCATATTGAATGAGCTCAATTAAATGATTTTGAAAGACCACCCGCCCTGGGGTAATAGCCACTTGTTTCCCAGGGATAAAATGTTCAGAACCTGTAGGTGGTGCACCGGTTAGCTTTTCTAGCCAATCTTCGAATGCGATTTGGCCTCCTTGGATGAGATTAAGGCCCCCAGTGCGCCTGGCTTCATGGAATAAATCAGGATTAGACCAAACAAAATTGGAAGGGGATAGGGCATCAAGGGATTGACGTGCCCAGAACGAAACAATACGTTCCACCTGGTTGGGCAATCCTGGTACGTCCGTTGTGGCGCGTCGCCACCAATCCTCCATCTGCAAAAATCCTTCGGCGAATAAACGCCAAGGCATGGGCTGCCAACTGTCTTTTTTAAAACGCACGTCTTTACCATCCGCAGCACGTTCAACACAAACGATATTATTAATGCAATCCTTGGCATGAAAAAACGGATAAAAAGCAAGTTCCCACAAAACCCCAGGGGATTGGGCCAATTGCCAAAGCCAGGTGGAATAAGAAGAGCCGATGGCAGCAGGACTTATTCCTGCCGTCCATTTAGCCAAGTTGGCTTGCACTAATCGAGTGAAAAATGGAAAGAAGTTATCGGAAGTACCTCTATCAGCCTGTGCACAACACGAGAAATCTACCCCTTCTTGCAATTCTTGACTCTGAGTGAGTATCCTTTCCTTAGGACAACATTGTTTTTCTGATCTCTTCATGGCCACGACATCCCTGGCATTATGCCCTATAATCAACACGATATAATACAGCATAGCACAAGATTTAACCCATCAATTCCGTTTAAGGAGTCTCTCTTCGGAAATAGAAAGGCTAAATAGTCACCCCTTGCTGTCTCCTTGACCAAACAGCGCTCCTACTTTCCTACAAGAAACATTTTCTCATAGATTTTGGTCAATAAAGCGGGGCTTATTAACTTATCCATTTTAGGCTAAATTATTTTTGGTAACCTAATTGGTGTTATTTTTTGATAGGAATGAAATAACATAAAGCTACAGCCCTTTGGAGTTCCTTTCCTCGATAAATTGCGTCATCTGTCCTACTGTTAACGGTTTACTGCTGTAATAACCTTGCACTTCGAAACAGTGACTTGACCGTAAAAAATTGAGTTGTTCTTCTGTTTCGACACCACCCACCACCACATTCAATCCTAATTCTTGCGACAAAGCAATCGTCGATTTGATAATTAAATTATCATTTTCTCTGAGATGAGCATCTTCAATTAAGGTTTGTTTCAGTTTGATGGATTGGACTGGTGAATTTTTTAAGTGAGATAAAAAAGAATAGCCTGAGCCAAAATTATCAAAAGCAAGCTTTACCCCCATATTGCGAAGCGTACTTAATGTATCTTCAATCTTTCCCAAAAAATTGACTGCCGTTGCTTCCGTAATTTCAAGCTCTAACCAATCCGATGGCATTTGATATTCTTGTAAAATGTGCTTCACAGAAGAAATAAACCCTTTGTGTTGAAATTGATGAAGCGAAATATTAATCGCCAGGGTGCAGTTGAAAGGAGCGTAACTCTTTTTCCAATCCACATACTGCCTACACGCGGTTCGTAAGACCCATTCACCAATTGGAATAATCAAGTTAAAATGCTCTGCAACGGAAATGAATTCATCAGGAAAAACAACACCTCGCTTGGGATGTTGCCAACGCAATAAGACCTCCATCCCAACCATAGAATTCGTTTTTAAGTCAACCCGAGGCTGATAAACGAGAAAAAACTCTTGTCGCTCCAAAGCAAGATGCAACTCGGTCCCTATTCCCAAGCGTTTTGAATATTGTTTTCTAAGAGACGGTGTAAAGATTTGGCAATTATTTCGACCACATTCTTTGGCGTTGTATAAAGCAATATCGGCATTCTTACGAAGGGTTACTGCCTCCTCACCGGCATCAGGAAAGTAAGCAATTCCTATACTTAGTCCAATCATGACGGTATGACCTTTAATAAGGAATGGTTGACCCATCTTTTGAATCATAGTATTGGCCACTAATTTTGCCTGTTGTGGATTATTAATTTCTGTCAAAATAACAGCAAACTCATCTCCTCCTAATCGAGCCACACAATCTTCTTCGCGAAGACTTGAGCAAAGACGCTTCGCTACTTCACGCAATAGACCATCACCGACATCATGACCAAAGCGATCATTCACATTTTTAAAAAAATCCAAATCGATGCTTAACAGAGCCAGATGACGACCGTATCTTTTTGACCTGGCAATCTCACGTTTTAAATCCAGTTCAAACTGCAATCGATTGGGTAATCGGCTTAATACATCAAAATGGGCTAATTTCGATAATTTCTTTTGTACGCTTTCTAAATCTTTTAGCGTTTTTAGCAGTTCAGCATTCTTTTTTTCCAAATCCTGGTTCAGTAAATGAAGTTCCCTTGTCTTATTTTCCAACAATAATTCGGCTTCCTCGCGTGCTTTTCTTTCGCGATAATAAGAGCGCTCAAATATTGCTTTGTTCTCATTACTCAAAGGTAATCTCCAAACGACAATGATCATCTTTTTTTAACATGCAGTGAGTCTGCTTAATGGTAATTCTCTTTTTAAAATGTTGAGCGGCTCCTTGGATGAGACCTATTGCAAAATGGCAGAGCCTTCTATGTGATCGATATAACATAACCAATTGTTTTGCAGCAGGCTCTTCATAGCTAATGGTAGGTAATGTTTCATCTGGGTATAACTTTTCTACTTCCACATGAATTGTTCCATCAATGCTTTTTAAAAATTCTTTTAATGTCATGTCCTTTTTTAAAAAAATTGCGTACTTACTCGATAAGATAGGAAACATGTATTCACCAAAGGCCTCTAAAAAAACAGAAGCGTGCTGATTGGTCCTCTTCGCAATGGCCTGAATCAATTGCTGAAGTTCTGTATCCGAGTAAGTGCCGCCTGCTGTATAACTTCCACCACTTGGAAGGTCTAGTGAGGATACGAGTTGGTCCCAGGTTTCTATGCCAAATTGTTCTATAATCATGTTATTTAAGGAGGTAAAAACGATACCTTTCATCTATGGTCTCCAGCATAAAACAAATCTTTAAATCCCTTTTAATTAAGTAGCACGTCATTTCTCAATACTAAAATTGGTTTACCTACAGATGAATTCCTCATGAGTCCGCTCAATTTAACTAAAGAACTCTAACCTACTTTAATTCCTGATAACTATCCAGTGAGTCAGGTATTATTTTCTTCTCCTAATCGTATCAATATAGTTCAAATAACGATTATTTACCGTGTTAAAAATTAACAATGTTAAAAATAACAAAATAGGATTTTATTACCATTTCCTAAACAAAACTCAAAAATGATAGACATACCGTGTGGCTATATATGAAGCATAGCACATATGCTTTTTGAATGAAAAAACAAACCGACTTAATTGTACTAGGCAAGCAAATTCGCAAAATCAGAAAAGAGAAAGGTTTTTCTCAAGAGGGTTTTGCCAATTTCATCGAAATGAATCGGGGTTACTACGGGACTGTGGAACGTGGCGAAGCCAATATAACCATTTTAAATCTTCTAAAAATTCTTAAAGGATTAGATGTCACACCAAATGAGTTGTTCCCGCCCTCAACTTATGTGAGCTTGAAGAGGAAAATAACTAAAAACTCAGCCTCATAAACCATGATGAGTAAGGGGCTAATCTAATGCTTGATAAAGAAGTGGAAAATTGAAATAAAAACCCATGTAAAAAATGCCTGCAGGATAAGGAAAATTAATAAAGTTATAACAAAAGTACTTGTCTTCGTATACTCAATATTTTCATACGATATCAGGCATTAATTATCACTAATAATGAGTGTTCATTGGATCATTTCTAATGGTGTCAATGCCCATGTCTGTGGTGATGATAGCCACCAAATCGCTTCTTAACTGGCATGTTACCTTTTGAATCATCTTAAAATTTCTTCATAAAAGAATGGTAGAATCTTCGCAATAATTAAATACCCTACTTATCGTCTTCCTTAACTCCAACATCTATTCACATCCTTGGCAGTGAATTCAAATAATAATTTGAACTTATATTAAGCTTGGGGAGGTATAGATTCCCTATTCCAAAAGACAACTGATTTTTTCAACAAGTAGTCATGACTGGCACTGCGTATTTCTAAACGGTGCTATATTATATAAATGATTTATAAAATGAGGTGGGTTGTTTTTATATTGATTCTCTCTCACTTTATTTCATTGCAAGGAGCATAGATATGCCAAAGCAGAGACTTATTAAAGCAGTTATTGGGATAATGAGCGCGATACTTTTGTTGATCTCTTGCGCCCCATCAACAACGACCAATAATTCACACCGTGTTTCTCATACTTATGAAGGACACAACACGGGAGGAATAGGTTGGCATTAACATGAACAAGTATGTTTTTTGCTTTTCATCCCCTGTTCATGTAGTGCTATAGTAGGATGTTCAGTCCAAACAATTCATTGAAAAAATAATAAGGAGATTTCATTATGTTAAAAAGGAATGCGTTCATTTTATTGGCCGCTTGCAGCTTGGTTGCCACGCCACTCTTCGCAGAAGATATGCCTTCTGGTTCTCAAATGAATAATATGGGAATGCAAAGCTCTAATCAGCAGTCAACCCAACTGCAAGACGAAATGAAGCAAATGCAAGAAGCACTAAAACAAATGCAGGAGATGCATGATAAGCTTATGAATGCAAAAACAACGGAAGAAAAGAAATCGTTGATGCAAACACAAATGCCCATGATGGAAGAAGGCATGCACACCATGCAAAAAGGCATGAAGATGATGCAAAGTATGCACGATGATACAGCAAAACAACCCGAGATGATGGATCAACGTATGAAAATGATGCAAATGATGACGCAAATGATGCAGATGATGATGGATAGGCAAATGATGGGATGTCCCATGATGAAAAACCAATAACTCCTCTATAAGAGAGGCCTATCCTAGGGTAATTGACTCAAATCACCTGAGCTCTTATGAGATGTCTAAGAGCCCTATTGTCAGTAGCCCATTAAGATTGGCCTATTCAGAGCCTACCTATTTCATTGAACTCTATAAAGGGATGGTTTGGTGTATCATCATATAACCCAGTGACATGGGTGTGCAGATTGATGAGACCTCCTACATAGCTTTTGTTTTTTAGATTTGAGGCGGGCTGTTATTAATTAGCATTTTGCTCTCTGTTTTCAAACTCTGTTATATTAAAATTCCATAAAGTGATGTAAAAATAGAGAGAATAGGACGACACCTAATTCATGGGTCATGAATACAATTGGAAAATGATGGATAAAAACACGGCTGTTGCTCAAAGTCATGGAACTCCCATCGGCAGGATAATCGAAATCAATGGCCCTGTTGTCAGGATACATTGTGATGTACTGCCTCCTTTGCATCAATCTCTTAAAACTTACACGGACAGTGATGAATACATTTTGGAAGTGTGTCAGCACCTTGATGAGCATCATGTGAGAGCCATCACGCTCCACCGTGCCTCAGGATTGCAAAGAGGTTTAATAGTTTATGACCAAGGCACTTCGTTACAAATTCCCGTTTCAAAAGAATGCTTGGGCCGCCTTTTAAATATTTTTGGTGAGCCGTTAGACGGCGGCCCACCATTAGAAACCAATGAATATCGTGATGTTCTAGCCAAATCAGAACCACTTCAAATGACGAGCACTCAAGAAACCATTCTTGAGACAGGAATTAAGGTCATTGATTTACTTTGTCCCTTCGTCAGGGGCTCTAAAACGGGATTGTTTGGTGGTGCAGGAGTTGGAAAAACCGTACTCCTGATGGAATTGATGCATGCCATTATTCAATTGCATCAAGGAACCTCCGTCTTTGCTGGTGTTGGCGAGCGTATTCGGGAGGGACATGAATTGTGGCATGAGATGAAATCCGCAGGCGTAATGGATAAAACCCTCATGGTGTTTGGTCAAATGGACGAATCACCGGGAGTGCGTTTTCGCACAGGGTTATCGGCATTAACTTATGCGGAATATTTGCGTGATACGTTGGGCCATGAGGTTCTTTTTCTTGTGGATAATATTTATCGTTTTGTGCAAGCCGGCAGTGAAATTTCAGGCCTACTCGGCCGAATGCCGGCCAGTGTCGGTTATCAACCCACCTTAATGACTGAGATAGCGGAACTTGAAGAGCGCATGACATCGACTGCCAAAGGAGCAGTGACTTCGGTACAAGCGGTTTATGTTCCGGCTGATGATATGAGCGATCCGGCGGTGACCGGGATTATTACTCATTTGGATTCCATCATCGTACTCTCTCGCGCACAAGCAGGCAAAGGCATTTATCCCGCCGTAGATCCCTTAGCTTCCAAGAGTCAATTTATGGATAAAATCCTATTGGGCGAGCGACACTATTCCATTGCACAAGCCGTACGAGAACACCTTGAACATTATCAAGAATTAGAAGACATGATTTCTATGATGGGGATTGAAGAGCTTTCTCCTAAAGACCGTGCTATTGTGTTAAGAGCACGTAAACTGCAGCGCTATCTTAGCCAACCCTTTCATGTCACCAAGCTTCAAACAGGAATGGAAGGGAAATCGGTTTCATTAGAACACACATTAACCGATTGCGAATCCTTTCTAAGAGGCGATTACGATGAATTTTCAGAAGAAGAGTGTTACATGAGAGGTGCCATGGATAAAGGGAGATAACGACGGACATGGAGCTTTTTACTATCCATCTTAAGAGTGCCACACAATATGAAAAAATCGATAAGGTCATCAGTTTTGTGGGTGAGGATGCTTCTGGGCAATTTGGAATTTTAGCTCATCATAGCCGAATGATGACGTGCTTAAAATTCGGCTTGGCCTGGTTTCGTGATGAAAATCAAGAGACGGAATACTTAGCATTGCCAGGTGCCGTGGTTTATTTCATTGACAATCAATTGCATATTGCGACACGACATTATGTGCGCCATAAAGAATACCAAGCCATACAAAGGGTCCTGGCGGAAGAATTACATTGGGAAGAAAACAATCTATTGCGCACTAAAGAAAGCGTGCATCGTTTGGATGAAGAAATGTTAAAGCGTTTATGGGAATTAAACCGGCAGAACAGCTATGGAATTTAAAAATTCAAACAAGGAACTGGAACAACAAGTGAAACGAAACGTCCGCAAAATCAATAAAGCTAAAAAGGGAAAATCAACGTTATTAGCCCAAACAGTTTACCTGGGTACTTTAGGCTTTGTTTTTGTGTTACCCATCATTGCAGGAGCCTATCTCGGGGTTTGGCTCGATGAGAAAATAAAAGGGTATTCCATGAGTTGGACCATCAATTTAATCCTCCTTGGGGTGATTATTGGTGCCATTAACGTGTATCTTTTAATTAAGGACTAACCGTGGGAGAAGAAGGATTCTTAGCGCATTTTGCCTTTTCAATCGGTGGATTACCCATCACACAAAGCGTCTTAACCACGTGGTTCATTATGATCTCCTTATTCATCATGGCATGGAGTACCACTTACAAATGCTCTCTCCTACAGCCAAGCACGTACCAACTCCTTTGGGAGGGTGTTTTGAGCACCATGTACGATGCGATAAAAGAAGTATTGCCCAACCACGTTGAGTTGATATTTCCTTTTGTAGCCACCTTGTGGATTTTTATCCTTGTTTCCAATTTAATCGGTGTTATCCCGGGATTTTATTCACCAACGGCGGATTTATCGGTGACGGCATCCCTTGCGATAATAACTTTTTTATCGGTACACTGGTTTGGAATTCGTGCCGAGGGGTGGCGAGAGTATTTGAAACATTATATTAAGCCAACTCCTTTTTTATTGCCTTTTCATTTAATCAGCGAAATCTCTCGAACCTTAGCATTGGCCGTCCGCTTGTTTGGTAATATCATGAGCTTGCAATTAACCGCCCTGATTGTCCTCATGATTGCCGGATTTTTAGTTCCTATTCCAATACTCATTTTACATATTATTGAAGCCATCATCCAAGCGTATATTTTTGGCATGCTGGCCTTAATTTACATTGCTGGGGGCATTCAAGCCCATGAGCTTAAAAGCCAAGGAGAATCGTTATGAATGACATAAGTTGGTTTAGTTTAGCGTCAACCGTTATTGCAGCAATAGCCATTGCCATAGGAACTATAGGGCCAGCTCTGGCCATGGGGCGCGCGATTAGTCACGCCTTAGATGCTTTGGCAAGGCAACCTGAAGCCGAAAAATCCATCACCAGAACCTTATTTATTGGTTTGGCCATGATCGAGTCGTTAGCCATTTATTGTTTGGTGATTGTTTTGATTATCCTCTTTAGAAATCCATTATTGTCTTATTTTGTAACGCAACAGGGATAAAACCAATGGAACTCTCTTGGACCACTTTTTCATTAGAACTCATTAATTTTCTTATTCTCATTTGGATTTTGAAACGCTTTCTTTATGAGCCCATACAAAAAACCATATTAGAACGAAAAAAAAGAGTGCAAGAACAATTAGAGACTGCACAAACACTGCACAGGCAAGCAACGCAATTGCAAACAACCTATGAACATCGCCTTGCCGATTGGCAACAAGAGAAAGCGACCCTACAAAACGAGTGGCATGAGGCGATGGAGCAATGGAAATCAGAAGAAAGACTCCGGTTTGAAAAACAATTGCGTCAAGAAAAAGAGCAGGTTTTTTCCCATGAAATGCAAAAAGCCGCAGCCACCATTGAAAACAATGCCAAGGAAGCGTTTCTATTGGCTGGGAAATTTGCTGAAAAATTGTTAATGCCTTTTGCGGATGCCCATCTTGAAGAGAACATCATTAAAAAAACCATTGAGGATCTGAATCATTTTCCGGTAGAACAATGGCAATGGCTCAATACTGTGCCGGAAGAAGAAACCATTTCGATACAAACGGCCTACCCCATCCAAGAACATCAGAAACAGGATCTCTTGCAAGTCATTGAACAATTGTCGCCTAAAAAACTTACCGTCTGTTTCACGGAAAATCCAAAGCTTCTCGCGGGATTAACCCTGCAAATGGGCCCCATGTGCTTGCAAGCCAATCTTCGTGATGAATTAAAATTCTTTACAGAGACAAAAAATGAATTGGCCTAACACCCCTTCTTTTCTTGAGAAGCAACGACAACGCCTTGAGCGCTATCAATTTCAAATCAAGGTATCCGAACAAGGGCGGGTGGTTTCTGTTGGAGATGGGATTATCTGGATTAAGGGCTTACCAAGGGCTGCCATCGATGAAATTCTTATTTCAGAAGATGAGTGCTGTATTGCCATGGTGTTCCATCTCACCGAAGATCTGGTTGGCGCTGTGATGCTGGTACAAACCAAAAAATTAAAGGCAGGCACCCCTATTTTTCCTCTGAAACGCGTATTGAGTATTCCAGTAGGCGATAAACTGCTTGGGCGGGTGATTGATCCTCTAGGCCATCCATTAGACGGCGGTGAGATTCCGCCCCATGAAGAACAAGGATTACTGGATAGGCTGTCCCCACCTATTCTTCACCGCGACTTTGTGAATCGACCATTGTACACGGGAAATAAGATGCTTGATAATCTAATTCCCATCGGAAAAGGACAAAGGGAGTTACTGATTGGGGATAATGGGCTTGGTAAAAGTGCTTTAGCCCTTGACATTGTGATGAATCAAAAAGATAAAAATGTGTATTGTGTCTATGTGTTGATTGGCCAAAAACGTTCTACAGTAAGCTCTACCATTCAATTATTAAAAGAAGCCAATGCCTTGGACTATACGACTGTTGTGGTGGCCCAAGCGACGGCCTTACCAGGATTACTTTATCTAGCTCCTTTTGCAGGGTGCGCCATTGCCGAGCACTGGATGAAAAAGGGCTTAGATACCCTGGTGGTCTATGATGATTTGAGTGCTCATGCCAATAGTTATCGTGAACTGTCCCTTTTACTGCGTAGACCTCCTGGACGTGAGGCATTTCCTGCGGACATTTTTTATCTGCATTCCCGTTTATTAGAGCGCTCCACCTGTCTTTCCCCTGCTATGGGCGGCGGCAGTATGACCGCGTTGCCTATTATTGAAACCAAAGAAGGTGAAATGGCTACTTATATTCCAACGAATCTCATCTCCATCACCGATGGGCAAATCTTTTTTGATGAATCCTTATTCTCTTCTGGATTTCTTCCCGCCATTGATATCACCAAATCGGTCTCACGAGTCGGTGGTAAAGCGCAGCATCCACAAATTAAAAAAGAATCCGGTCGAATGAAACTTGATTACCTGCAATTTCTTGATTTGGAACTGTTCACCCGCTTTGGGGCGAAACTGGATGCCAAAATGCAAAAGCAGATTCAAAAAGGGAGAATTTTAAGAGAAATTCTAAAACAAGAACGTTTTTCACCACTACCCATTGAATTTCAACTCGCATGGCTAATTGCTTACAATGAGGGTTTCTTTGACGAATTGAATTTAGAAGACATCCCCAAAATTCTCAAAAAAATAGAGGGAGAAATAAAACAGAGCACTTTATCCTTGGGAAACCCACGAGAACAATGGGAAAAAGCGATAAAAGAATGGCTAATGGCATAGAACGGACTCATTATCCACTCCAAAGCAATGAGTATCACTTAATACCCGGATGGTATCATGACGAAACGAACCAAACTCAAAGAACATCTTCATACTTTAGAAGAAATTGGCCACATTATGACGGCCATGAAAAATCTTTCTTTAATTGAACTGGGCAAAATCACTCAATGTCTTTCCATGCAGGACAACGTCATTAAAACCATTAGTGAGGTGAGTCATGATTTTTTAAGTTTCTATCCCATGCCCCCCATGAATCAACAAGAAAATCCTCCCTTAGTTTCTATTCTTATTGGCTCAGAACGCGGCTTTTGTGGTTCTTTTAATGATAATGTGCTTCATCAGTTAGACGTGCACAAAGAGCACCATTCTGAATTGGAACCAGCACTCATTCTTGTAGGGCATAAACTGGCATTAAAAATGCCTAATGACCCTCGTGTCATAGCAACAATCGATGGACCCAATGCCATTGAAGAAATCCCAGACGTGATTTCAAACGTGTTACAAACATTAGAAAAAGCCTTATTGCAAAGAAATAAGACATGGCATTCTTGGCAATGGACTATTCTCTTCAATGAGGAAGAGCACAATCAAATTCAAGCAAAAACCTGGCAACCCTTTAAAGAGTTGGATACAAGTCCTGCGCCTTATTTTTCTGTGCCACCCGTTTTGAATGGTTCCAAAGACCAGTTTTTCGCTGACTTGGTGGAGCATTATTTACTGGCCATGTGTTATTCGATTTTATATCAATCGTTTTTTGCGGAGAATCATCAAAGACTGTTTCACTTAAACCAGGCATTAGATCGCTTAGAAAATAAAAAAAATGCATTAAACCATCGTCTCAATTTACTGCGCCAAGAAGAAATTACCGAAGAAATTCAGAATATTGTACAAAGCGCCGAAGCGATTATTGGTCATGAGCTCACATAGAAAGACAAGGTAAACTATAATATACTGATTGGACTGGGTTTCTAATCAATGAAATGAATTTTCTATAAATTCGTAGTCATCCCTTTCGAGTGATTGGAAATCGGTTACAGAATAGTGAATAAACTCATATGAGGCGGGAAAACACTCGTGCAGACTGCTCCACTTTAACCATTTTTTGAATCGTCATGTTAAGTGAGCTTTTGGAGAGAAAGGATGCTGTTTCAATACACTAAAAAGTTTACCTTACTTCGATGGGTTCGAACATTATCCATTTCTTTCCTGTTGGCGATGGCCTCTGTTTCCTTTGCACAACCCACAGCGGATGAGCATGCCGCACATCATCCAGGAGAAAAGGAGAAAGAAGGCGAGGGAATGAGTGGCATGATGAAAAATATAGGGACTCCCTCTAAGGAGCTTTACCCTTCTTTAATGAGTTTACCCACATTATCCCCTGAAAAACGCCTTGAAATTCAACAAAAGGCACACCAGCGCATCACCTCAGGCATCGCGCTCATGAAAGGTGGGCTTAACGAGCTTTTGTTGGCATCCAGCACTAACAATTACGCTAAAATGCAGGAAGCTTTAGAGAAATTACGAGAAGGGATTGCGCAATATGAGAGTGCACTGGCCGCACTTCGCGCCCTTTCTGAAGGAAAAAATCCAAGCGACATCGCCTTGCAGTGGTTTAAACGAGAAATGAATCTTCTTCCAACTAGTCCGCAAGCCGAGAATGTCTTAGGGGGGCCTTTTTTTCATTTAACGATTATTGCGCTATTTGCTCTGTTTTTTTTGGTCATGATTTGGATGTATTTTTTCAAAATGAGAAGAGCGGCTGCTTTGCTCGATCGCTTAATCCAACAAAATACGGCTGCTCCTTTGGATACCTCACCCCAATTCTCAAAAACACCTGAACCAACCCCTTCCTTAACATCAGTGGAGCCCATTAAATCCTCTCAAGCTTCTAAAGTGCCATCAGAAACAGCCCCAACTACCCCTCCTACCTGCCCCGCGCATAAATGTCCAGTCCCCCAATTTCCGGTCATGAGATCGCTCACCGAACCGGAAGAGAAATGGGAAGGACAACTTCGTGTTTGCCGTATCTTTCAAGAAGCACCAGGAATCAAAACGTATCATTTGGCATCAACCCATGAGGTGGCTTTGCCATTTACCTATTATCCTGGCCAGTTCATTACGCTCACCGCCTTAATTAATGGTAAAACGATAAGACGCAGTTACACCATGGCGTCCACCCCAACCCAATTGCATTATTGTGCCATCACGGTCAAGCGGGAAGAACAAGGCGTGTTTTCCCGTTATTTGCATGACGAAATTAAGGAAGGGGATTTACTGGAGGTGATGGGACCTAATGGTAAATTTACTTTTACTGGGGAAGAGGCAAAGAGCATTGTACTGATTTGTGGCGGGGTCGGCATTACCCCCATGATGAGTATCATCCGCTATCTCACCGATATTGGATGGCACAATGACATTTATTTGCTGTATTGTTGTCGCACGACGAGTGAGTTTATCTTTCGCGAAGAATTAGAGCAACTTCAAGAAAGATACCTGAATCTCCATGTGTATGCGTCGATGCTGCGTTCAGAGGGAACCGTTTGGATGGGGTTACAAGGCCTATTTACCAAGAATATCATCAGCCATCTTGTCCCTGATATTGCCTCTCATCGTATCCACGTTTGTGGTCCTCCTGCGATGATGGAAGCTATCCTTGGTATCTTAAAAGAGCTTAACGTGCCCGCTGATTTGATTCTAACAGAAGCATTTGGACCAGAAAAGAAACCAGAAATAGTCCAAGAAGACTTCATCAAAGCCGATACCCGTGCGATGGTTTCGTTTAGGAAATCCGAAAAAATGGTTCCAATTCTGCCGGACCGTACCCTTCTTGAAATCGCTGAAGCCAATGGGATAGCGATTGATAATGCGTGCCGAACCGGGCAATGTGGGTTATGTAAAGTGAAATTGCTGTCGGGGGAAGTGACCATGGCTTGTGAAGATGCACTTTCCAAGGAAGACAAACAACAGGGGCTTATCTTAGCCTGTCAGGCCAAAGCGACTCAAAACATTGAGGTGGATGCTTAATGAATGCGCAAGGACGTATGATGGTTTTGGGGTTAGTACTTCTAATGCTTATTACATGGCTAGGCTTTGCAGTCCATACGTCTTCTCGTTTTGCCGGGAGTTTTTGGGGTGGTGTGTTTGGGGTGAGTGGCTCGATATTGATGCTGATTCCGCTCCTCTACCTCTTTGTTAAACGCATTTCATTTTTGAAAAATTGGGTAACACACTATGTGTCCATGAATACGCTGTTGTCGTGGCATATTTACACAGGTATTATCGGCTCGATTTTAGTCTTGATTCATACAGGACATAAATTTAATAGCGCGCTAGGCATTGCTTTGACTGCTATGACGCTCATTGTCACGCTCAGTGGTTTTATTGGCCGTTATCTCATGGGCTTTATGACTCAGGAAATCGATGAAAAAAAGACAATCCTCTTGGGATTACAACAGCAATACCAAATCGTAGCTCAAGAATTACAAGCAAGCGCACACCCCAAGCAAAACATCGGGAAATTACATCTTATGACAGCTCGCTTTCTTTCCTGGCTTCTTGAAGACACCGCACTGGATGGTCAGTTAATCAAGTCAGCAGAAGTACGCGCTTTGTGTTTAGCAGATGCCATCTCTGAGCTGGAATACGCCATTCGTTTTCACGAGCACTTCAAGCGCCTGTTTCAAAAATGGTTAACCTGTCACATTATTACAGCACTGGTATTGTATGTTCTGCTGGGTTTGCACGTTTGGTCTGGAATTTATTTTGGATTAAGGTGGTTTCAATGAAGCTGAGTTGGGCTACCCTCGCTGCCCTTACCGTAATCGCGGCACTGTCTTTTATGGCCTATTATCTGTCTTCTCATGGAGATGAGGTGAGCAGTTTGACGAACGTAGCGGAGTGGCAAAGAATGGCAAGCCCCGGAGAACTTTCCAAAGCCCACTCGTTTTTAAGTCACAACTGCACTGCATGTCATACGCCTGTGAAAGGGGTTGAGGCAGCGAACTGTAACGTCTGCCATGCCAACAACGAATCTCTGTTAAAACGCCAGCCGACCTCCTTTCATGCCAACATAGGCAGTTGTGTTGAATGTCATAGAGAGCACCAGGGCAGAACAGCACGTATCACCCAGATGGATCACAATGCTTTGGTTTCGTTAGGACTTCAGCAACTTCGTGCCTTTTCAAATGCAAATGATGAAGAAGAACAGTTGATTATTAATCAAGTTATGCTCTTTTTAGCGCAGAACGAATCCAATAAGTCCACATTACGGGTCAACCCCCATTCATCACCTCAAGAACTGACTTTACGCTGCGCCTCATGTCATCAAAACAAGGACAAGCACTTTAAGTTATTTGGCGACGATTGTTCTGCTTGTCATGAAACGGCTCATTGGAGCCTCTCTGAATTTAGGCACCCATCTCCGAGTTCAATGGATTGTGCTCAATGCCACCAAGCGCCACCCAGTCATTATATGGAGCATTTTAATATGATTTCAAAAAAAGTGGCTCATGAGCATGAAGCCCGTGTCGATCAATGCTTCCTTTGCCACCAAACCACGTTGTGGACTGATATTAAAGGAGTTGGGTTTTATAAGCATCATTGAGGGACTCCTTCTCTACAATGGAAAATTATAAGTGCCATAACAATTTATTATGGCACTTACCAGGACTATTGATTGGGTGACTGTTTCTGCATCGGTATTTGATGTTGCATCAACAGAGGCATACCAGTAGGCGTTTGAATATATCCTTTATGCCAATACACAGTGGCATAATAAGCACTACAAATCATTCCTAAAATCGCAAAGAGAACGATGAGCCAACCAAAAACTTTTGCCAACGAAATACCGAAACCTTCGTGACGTGAAGTCCAGACAACCAAAATAATACCAAACGCTATAGCAATCAAAGACAACATCTGAGCCACATGAAATAGGAATGCTTCACCTGACATCATTGGCATCTGGAAATAGCCTGCATACCAGTATTTAATTGCGTAATAAGAACTGCATAATTCCCCTAAAATCCCAATAATGACAATCAGCCATCCAAATACTTTGCTTAATCCAGTACTGTTGCCTTCATTACGTAATGCCCAGACGACCAACATGATTCCAAGCGCTATTGCGATAAGGCCGAGCATCTCGGCACTGTGAAACATAAACATCATGGTGCACCTCCTTTACTGTCTTGTTGTTTACCAAAACGAGGTATAAACCCAGGAGTAACCGCAGCGTAGCGTTGATATTCCTCACCAAACTCCGCCAAAACCTCTTTTTCTTCCCTACGTGCGAGACGAACATACATATAAACCAGTATAGGAAACATGATTAAGGTCAGAATGGTTGGCCATTGCAATAAAAAACCAATCATCACCAGAATAAACCCATCATATTGCGGATGACGAATTTTGGCATACAGCCCACTGGTTGCAAGTTGATGCTTCTTTTGAGCACGATAAAGAGTACCCCAGGCGGATGCAATCATCCAAAGACCGCCGATAATGAAGACAAAACTTAAGATATGAAAGACATCAAAATGGGGATCACCTTTCAAGCCAAGCAGGGTATGGAGTAAATGACCACTGTCATGACCGTATAAATCTACTCCAGGATAATATTTAGAAAGCCATCCTGACAGAAAATAAATGGTTAAAGGAAAACCATACATTTCGGTAAAATAAGCGATGACAAACGCAGAAAAAGCACCAAAGGCGCGCCAATCTCGCCTTGTTTTAAACGTGGTGGTAAAACTGTACGCAAACAAAATGAAAATAGCCGAATTGACAATGACCAATAACCACAAACCATAGGCATACGAAGTATGTTCCATTTTCGATTAATCCTTATCCTCAGACGAGTCGTCCTCATTATCAGACTTATGATGATGCTCCTCTTCATGACCTCCATGTCCTCTATGCATAAACAGATGCATTAGTGGACAGAGTAAGACTAACAGCAAAAAAGGCGAAGCCCCAAGAAAACTCGCAATGTGAGCACCATGCTCTACAATCAAGAAATAGCCAATAATCCCAATAATGATGATGGCCACCATACCAGAAGGAGAACTCCAAAAGTGCATCTCTTTTTGTGGTTTTGATGACTGCGGGTGATGCTTAGGTTCAGGCGACATGATGTGCCCTCCTTTGCTCATTAAATTTTATTAGTATAGTCCATCCTGATAAAAGATTGCGCCAGTAAAGTATCACCCATATATTGTTCAAATTTCGAACTAAAGTGCTATCTTGTCTATACTTAGATTGATAAGTATTGGATTTAGACTAGCTTAGAAATAACGCTATCACATCCTTTACAAGGAGCGGCAATATGTGGACTTTAAAGACGTTGAAGCGGTTTGTTGCTGTAGCCGCTTTGATAGGCTCAACTGCTGTAGCCGCTGCTTTTGATACCTCAGTCAAAAATGATTCCCAATTAGGTTCTATGATATTGGCTGCCAGTGTCCATCATCCACCTCATTGGACACCTCATGGTGGACATGGTAAGTGGCATTGGGATGGACATAGATGGCATTGGATTCAATACCACTACAAGTGGCATCATAACTGGCATCAAAATTGGCACCAACAAAACTGGCATCACGGTGGACAAGGTGGACACGGCTGGCAAGGCGGGCATGGCAGCGGACATTAAGAAGAAGGGAGCTCATTCTCTTGATGCGTGGTACTGTATTAACATGTTGTTAAGAGGTTTTTTTTGTGCCAAATATATTCAGTCAGGTAAATCAGTCACCGTCATAAAGACGTGGGGAAGGACCTTCTAATCTTTGGGGAGAGTAAGCCTAATACCCCAATCAACACCAATAATAGGACAATGAGCCCCAGTAAGAAGAGGCATGAAATTCAAGCAGGATAACTCTCCTTATAGGCTTAGGCTTAAATTTGAAAAATATCCGCGAGTTCCTTGGGCTGTAACTGCTTTATCGTATCGACTCAAGGCATGAATGTATGCCGCTTGCCGCATATCTGTTTGATATTGTTCCATCAGCTGCCAAATATTCTTGAATTCACGGGATATGATAGTCTGTAATTCTTCTTGAACTTTTTCCATACTCCAATAATAACCTGATTTATTTTGAACCCACTCAAAATAGCTTACGATGACCCCACCCGTATTGGCTAATATGTCGGGTACAATTAATACTCCCTTTTTCTGCAATAGTGCATCGGCCTCTAAGGTTATTGGACCATTTGCAATTTCAATGATTATTGGCGCCTTAATTCTGGCTGCATTTTCTTGGGTAATTTGATTTTGTGCAGCAGCTGGGATAAGTAAATCGACATCGAGTTCCAATAACTCTTCATTCGTAATGGTAGCATCCTTCGCAAGTTTACAAACAGACTCTTTGCAATATATGGACTGCACCTCTTTAGAGCTGTTTTTTATTTCAATCATGCGAGGTATATCGATGCCTTTGGTATTATAAATTCCTCCTTTCGAATCACTTATCGCAACAATTTTATAGCCATTGTCGTAAAGCAGCTTAGCAATACTTTGTCCCGCATTACCAAATCCTTGAACAGCAACTCGTAGCTCAGAAGACTGCCATTTTTTCTTTTTTTCAAGAATTTTAATGCAATAGTAGGCACCTAGACCGGTCGCACCCTCACGCCCCAAGCACCCTCCCAAAGAAATAGGCTTGCCTGTGATTACCGCTGGACTATTTTGCCGAACAATGGTGGCATACTCATCCATCATCCAGCCCATGATCATCTCATTGGTATACATATCAGGAGCAGGGATGTCTTTGTCTGGTCCAATAAAATCCGCTATTAACTCAATGTAGCTTCGACTTAATCGCTCCAACTCCATGCGAGATAATTGTTTTGGATCAACAATTACCCCACCTTTTGCACCACCAAAGGGGATGTCGACGACAGCGCATTTTATTGTCATCCATAATGCAAGAGTTTTTATCTCATCTAAATCCAATTTTGGATGAAACCGTATGCCCCCTTTCATAGGACCACGGCTGTCATTATGATGGACTCGATAAGCTGTAAAAATTTTTAATTCACCATTATCCATCCGAACTGGGAGAGATACTTCCAGACAGGATTTAGGGTGTTTCAGTTTCTCTAAAGCTTCGGAATCAATACGACAAAATGAAGCGGCCTTATCAAGCCGTGAAAGAGCATCTAAATACATACATTCCTCCAATTAGTGCATTCACGAGGTTTCTTCTGGACAAACCATGGGTACTAACTATTTGTTATTTGGCCTACTCTGAACTCAAAATAATTTCAAACCCATGAGCAAGAGCGTGGGCTTAAACCGGTACTTTTATCTAGTGCACCAGGACTCCAGTATCCTGGTATAAGCAACTCACGTGACCGTTTAAAAAAGAACAGCTACTCCTAACGTGATTGTATCTTGAGTGGTAGGCTCTCCTTGACTTCGAAGAATTCTCTTAAGAGCACCATATTCTTCATCATGTTCGTACTCTGTAAAAATATTAAGCCCTGGCTTAAGACGATAATAAGGCCTAAGGATGTAACGCATTTGGTTTAAGCCATTGCCAATCTCGTTTTTGACGACGGTATGAGTGGCCAGAATGCTGCGAAGCCCAGTGAGGAAGAAGAAGTTATTGGTCAGTTGGTTAGCCCGTGCTAACTGAATGTCAAACTTCACACTGCCATCACGATAATACGTTCTAATATTGGTATCAATATACCAAGGCATTAACCCTTCAATACCAATACCAGGTTGCCAATAAGGGCCTCCGGGGCGATAAAAATAATTGACTCCTCCTTTAACTGCCCAAAATTGGCTAATCAAATGCCAATAGAACACATCGATATCTGCGTTTTCAACGGTTCCTTTATAAATTTCAGCGTCCTCAGTATACAACTGGAGCTTATTGTAATCTGGGCCATAGAGGCCTCTAAACGTCATTTCCTGAGCATTATGAAAAGGATCTTCACCGAGTTCAATATAGCTTGAACGATAGAAACCTTGATGATGCCCTGCGGGGTGTTTGATGAGAGAAGCATCCAGTGGCATGACTTCGTCTTCTCGTACGACCGGCCGATTGATGTAGGCTTGCTGATAGGCGTAATTGTCTGGCTTTCGAGTGCCTTTGGCAATCTCAATGATGGTGGTGTATTGAAATACCCGCGCCATGCCTGCGGTCATGTGCAGAAGATGGTGGCAATGGAAAAACCATTGGCCGCTGGCTTCAGTATCAAAATCGGCAACGGCAGTAGCTCCTGGAGCCACCTCAATGGTATGTAATAAGGGATCGTAAGCCCCATGACCATTGCGTAAAATAAACCAATGACCATGAATATGCATGGGGTGACGCATCATCGAATTGTTGGTAAAAATAATCCGATAACGCTTGCCTGGCTCAATCAAAATCGGTTTGGCCTTGTATTCTGGTAGGCCATTAATAAACCAGATATAACGGTCCATATAACCAAACAATTCCATTTTAATAATCCCATCGACTGGTTTATTCGGATTATTGGTTTTCACTGCTGCTTTTAACTCTTGGTATTTGGTTCCTAAGGTGGTGGCTTTTGCTGAATCAGGCGGCTCTATTTTATCGCCTATGATGGTCGGCTCAATAGGCATCTGCATGTTCATGGAATCATTCATCGACATGCCATGTTCCATAGGCCTATCTGACTTCATGTTCCTATTCATAGACATGTCATTAGCAGAGTGAGATGTCTTACTCTGGCTCATTGCGCTATGATTCATGTCCGGCATAGCCATGCTGTTGTTCATTGCGGTCGACGAGGAGTCAGACTTCATTTGAGCAGAGTGAGACTTCTTACTCTGACCCATTGCGCTATGATTCATGCCCGGCATGGCCATGCTCTTGTTCATTAAGGTCGACGAGGGGTCAGATTTCATTTGAGCAGAGTTAGGCGTCTTACTCTGACTCATTGCCCCATGATTCATACCTGGCATGTCCATACTCTTGTTCATCGAGGTCGATGAGGATTTGGACTTCATTGATGAGGTGTGAGCGGAATGATTGGATGCATTGTCCATTTTCTTTTGGATAGTCTTAGAGGACATCGAATGATTAGCACTTTGCGAACTCATTGCTTGAGAGTGCGAAGGCATGGTCATGGAGGGTTTCATCGCCGTTGATGATGTTTTTTTGTTCATCAAGGCGTGTTGTTGATTTCCACTCATCCCCCCGCTATTCATAGACTGCATCATGTTGGCCATCATTTCTCTTGTGACAGGAAGTGGCTCAGGGAAAGGAGTCACGTGCTGATAGTTGACGACTTGATTAGGATGAGTCACTAAAGCCCCATACGCTTTGCCCAGCGTGTCAATCGACTCGGCATAAATAATGTAAGGCTCGTTTTTTTGAATGGTCACCAGGATATCATAGGTTTCACCTGGTGCAATCCAAAAATCCTCAATGGGATAGGGGGTTACATCATTTCCCTGAATATGCACCATCTCCACTTTGGCATCAGGAATTTTAACACGATAGATGGTGCTTGCTCCTGCGCCAATGAAGCGTAGCCGCACCCTATCCCCTACTTTCACAGGGGCGGTCCAAGGATGAGATTTAGGGTGACCATTTAATAAATACGCATCATACGCCACGTCACTTAAGTCATAGATACTCATGCGCATTTGTTGCATCATTTTATAATCAGCAATTAATTTTTTACGCTCTTCGGATGACGCTTTACGATAATCATGAAGAAACTTCATAAGCGAGGGTTGTAGGGGAAATCGAGGACCGTAATAGTCGCCGTCTTTTTTTAAATTCGCAAGTACTTGTTCCGCAGGGGTGTTGCTCCAATCGGATAACACCACCACATAATCTTTGGTGTAGTGATAGCTTGGAGGATTAGGCGGGTCAATAATAAAAGTCCCGTATAAGCCTTCTTGTTCTTGAACCTTGGCATGGGCATGGTACCAATAGGTCCCTCGTTGGTAAAGCTTAAAGCGATAATGGAACACGCCTCCTGGGGGAATTGGTTTTTGACTCACCCCGTCCACCCCATCCATTTGCCAAGGGACTAAAAGACCATGCCAATGAATGGACGTTCCCTCATCCAAATGGTTATACACATTGATGGTGACATCGTCCCCTTCTTTAAAATGCAACGTCGGTGCTGGAATTTGCCCATTAACAGCAATGGCGCGTCTTGGTTTGCCTGCAAAATTCACCGTTTTATAAGCAACCACCAAATTAACCGTACGCTTTGCTCCACCTGTAATAGTTAGAGGCGTCACCGCTTTAGGAGATTGTTTTTTAGTGGTAGGTTGTTCCATTTTGTATTGTGCAGGTTTCGATTGAGATGGTGTACTCTTCGAGGAAGTTAACGGTTGTGTTGAGGCACCATGTTGCTCATGCTGGGCAAACACAGCAGAAGAACCGAGCAGTAAAAAGGAAAAAATAAAGCAATAATTCCTAATTGAACAACGCAAATCCTTTTGTAACATGTTTCCATCCTTCCATAAAAATCGTATTAATGCGGTGATACCGTCTTTTCTGCTGTGACAGGCAAAACACCATACCCATGCCGATAGACTAATTCCGCCCCATACCAAGCGGTTGTGAGCAACAGCACTTGCACAAGGAATAAAGCCATTAAGAAGAGCAGCGTCGGTTTTTGGTGTTTAATATAACGCCAAACAACCCAAAACGCCATAAGTAAAATGACACTTGCAGTAGCCAGTGCCCAGTTGCGGTGAATCACTTTTACGGCGTGCGCCATAGCACCATGTTTTACCGTATAAAAGGCATAAAACCCAGCGGACACGGTGGTCATCGTGCTCAATGCGGCCAGCCATAAACACCAACGCGCCACAATTTCCAATTCGACAATCAATGGCTTGGTGTTCCAATGAATGTAAGAGGATACATAGGTTAGGGCATAAAGAATCACCGAAACAGTAAATAAGGCCACGGTAAAATGGACAAAAATGGGGTGCCAATTGGGGATAATTTCTATCATGGTCGATGCGTTCCTTATTCCAGTTTGGGGAACCAACATCCCATTCCCTCGTTTCTTCTTATAAAAAAATAGCCAAATGGCTATTCAGTTGACCCCTTTTTATTTCTTATTTTTGTTCATTGAATCGTATCCGTTATGCTAAATGTCAGAGATGAAAATAGCAACAATAAACCGGGTTGTCTTTAGTCGTTGGCAAGGACAAGAACAATCATTTTGAAGGAATTGTTATGAACGCTAAGGATTGTTTTGTAGAGAATGACTACGAAGAAAAAGCTCGAGAAACTAACCCTCTTTTTGATGAGAAAGGGGTTCATGAAGCGGACTTAGAGAGTGAAATGAACCTTGACGAGGAATTTGATGCCATACGCTCCATGAATTAATTTCCTCGCCTGTTAATCGGGATCCTTATAAAGGGCTTCAAACCAATTTGCCATCACGTCATTACGCATGATTCGGGAGGATTCCAACGAATCCCTCATCATCTGCGCAACACCATGCTCTATTTTTTTAAAACAATTGCTCTGTGTAGCCATGCGGCGATTGGCTTGAATGGGTGGGCTTAATAGTTCGATTGCTTTCATCAGCGGATTCACTTTTTCAGAAAACACATAGCGACTTAGGCGCATGGGATGCGTTTTCTCAAGGCACCAGGATAAAAAAGGATTACTTAAGCTCTGCACGGAAGGTTGGATAACTTTTTGATAAATCGAGTCATTGGCTTCGGATGTTTGACGAACCTTGTCAAACTGTTGCGTGGAGCTCGTTGTGCAAAGTTCTGTGAGTTCGCGCGCTTCAAAACGCACATGATATTGTTCTTTACTGCAATCGGGATCGCCTGTTGGGTTAACGATTATCATTTCATAAAGCCCTGGCTGCAATTGCTCAATGGCATCACTATGCTCTAAAATAGCACGATGGTGCAAACGAACGACCTTAGCCGATACAAAGATTCCTAAATGCCCAACGGAAGGATGAAGCAGATACACCACTCGCTGTTTGGCCTTCTTCAATGCTTGTGTCGTAGGATAAATTGTTCTTATCCAATGTAAAGCCTGCCTCGGTGGGGTAATTTGATCGCCTTGGGAAGCAAAGAGAACAATAGGGCTTTGAATGCGTTTCAAATCGTAAACACATCCTTTATGAATCCGCATTTCACCGCGCTCTAGTTGATTGCCAATAAAAAGATTATTCACGGTGGCCATTATCTCTTCCTGGCTAAATTGGTAAAACCCATTCCACCAGCGTTCAAACTCCAAGAATCGCTCCTGCTCTGTGTCAATTTCATCAAATAAGCCATAATACTTATCCCAAATGGCTGTGGTGGGATTGAGTAACTCAAAATTAGAGACCAACCACGCCCCATCAAAGATCCCTTCTTTTAAATCCGATAGAAAACGGGCACTCCAGGAGCCACCCAAGAGTCCCCCTAATAACTGCATGGGATTGGCTTCTTCTTCGCTGTTGGACCAATAAGAAACCGGTGAGCCATTCATGACTGTCAAGCCAACCGATCTCGCGCAATCAGAGGCCAATAAAGCCAGCATCCAACCGGCTTGGCAATTGCCATAAAGAATGGGGGCTTTACCTTCATGCCAGGCTTGGACTTTTTCAACAAAATGGCGCAAAGTCATCAGGACATCGGCGAGCGTTTGATGAGGCACAGGATTAGGATAAAAAATAACAAAATACACAGGATGACCACTATGAAGTGCTACGCCCACTTCAGAGTCCCGTTTGAAACCACCAATCCCTGGCCCATGGCCTGATCTGGGATCCACAATAATCACCGGATGAGCATGAGGATCAAAACACTCTTCAAAGCACACATCACCGACCTCAAGAATTTTAACCAATGCATAATTGGTTTTGGGTTCCAATGATTTCCCATCCAAAACTAATTCATATTTGAAATTAAGCAGTGGTGGCAACCCTTGTTGTTCGTGCTCCATCATATTATTGGCGCGTTCACGCAAGGTATCCCAAAATAAAATAGAACGCTGCCAACAATCCAGTTGATAAGAAATAAAATCATGCCCCATTTGATAAGGCGAATCGGTGTTTTCCTTGTCCATGCGTCACCACCATCCTGAATAATCCACATCTTTATCTGTTGTGGACAGATTTTTACAAAAATGTTCAATCCATTGAATTCCTGCACCCCTCATGACTCATTCCTTGATTAATTAGGGGCATTGGGAGTATACAGCGCACGCAGCTGTGCTAACACTTTTTGCAATTTTTGCCAGTTGGCTTGCGTCCCTTCTTTATCATTGGCATCTCCTGTTTTATCAAGACGAGTCGCCAATTGACCAACATAGCTTAGATTTTGTTGCAGTGTCTTTTTCTGCTCCTCTGATAAATCCTTGCTTAAAGCAGGTAATGCATTGGCTAAATCACGAATGGCAAACGCATGCTCGTGTATGGACGTTAAATCATCCCCGCCTAATATTTGATTAATGGATGCAGAATGCTTGTCTATTGCTTCCCAAATGGCTGGGACGGTTTTAGGAATAGATTCAGTTGGATTAGCAAAAACCTGGGAGCTCCCGAAAACCATCAAAACACTGGCTATAAGCCCCAACCAGAAGTGGTTTTTTTGTTTCAAAGTAATGTGCTTCATGTTATTTCTCCTTGTTCTGTTTCATTGAATTGCATCCGTTTTTTTCGCCATACTTCAATGGCGTTATACACCGTAGGTACTACCAACATATTGAGAACCGTAGAAGTCAATAACCCACCTAAAAGCACTTGGGCCAAAGGTCGTTCAAGTTCCTTTCCGGCAGGCGAACCCCACAACAAAGGAATCAAGCCCAGTGCCGCTGTAGCAGCTGTCATTAATACGGGCACCAAGCGGTCCATGGTGCCATCAATGACCACCTGCTCCCGAGTTTTTCCCTGCAATCGTAATTGATTATAGTGGCTCACCAAAATAATGCCATTTCTCGCCGCAATTCCAAACAGCGTAATAAACCCAATCATGGCGGCCACACTCATCTCGCCACTCACCACAAACAATGAAATGACCCCACCAATAAGTGCCAAGGGCAAATTAAACATCACCAATAAAGCCTCTCGAAACGTCCCAAACGCTTTATGCAGCAAAATCAGCATCACAAAAATCACCAAGCCACCAAAAACCAAAATCACTCTGGAGGCTTGTTGCTGGCTTTCAAATTGGCCGCCGTATTGAATAAAATAACCAGTGGGTAGTTTGATTTTTTCCTGCACTTCTTGTTGCACTTCAGCAATCACGCTACCTAAATCCCGCCCCTCCACATTAAAAGAAATCACCAGCAACCGTTGCACGTTCTCACGATTAATTGCAAAAGGTTGCGGTTCCAATGCAATCTCAGCCACAGCCCGCAATGGGATTTGCGTAATGGTATTTTGCCCCACGCCATGAGCATCAATCAGCATGTTTTGAATGTTCTTGACGCTGTCACGCCCTGGTTTATCCATTCGAAGATACAAATCAAACGTGCGTTGCCCCTCTAAAACGCTGGAAACACTCACGCCATTCAGAAGCACTTGCACGTCTTCCGAAATCTGCCCCACATTGACTCCATAGCGCGCTGCTTTTTCGCGATCGAGTTGAATCACCAATTGAGGGACTTTAATCTGTTGTTCCTTATTCACATCCACCACCCCTGGTACTGATTTTAACAGGGTCTCCATCGATTGTCCTAGTTCATTGAGTGTGGATAAATTATCCCCAAAAATCTTAACGGCCACTTGAGCGCGTACCCCAGAAAGCACTTCATCCATACGATGAGCAATGAATTGCCCCACGTTAAATACGGCTCCAGGAATATTCGCCAAATCCGCACGAATGCGACGCAGCAATTCATCAGGTCTCATGGACTTGTCTTTATCAAAGTTAAGAAGCACATCAAATTCACTGATGTTGGGTGGTAGCGCATCTTCATCAAGCTCACTGCGCCCTGCCCGCTGCGCAATGGAAATCACTTGCGGATAGCGAAGCAATGCTTTTTGTACTTGTTGACCTAAACGCATGGATTCATTAAGGGAGGTTCCCGGCAAGGTACTCATCACGACAATAAAGTTGCCTTCATGAAACTCCGGTAAAAAAGACGTGCCAAAAAAAGGAAGTAACGCCAGTGCAAAGACAAAAGCCGATAATGCAAACGCAAGAACCATTTTGCAGTGGGCAATAGACCATTGGAGTGCTGTTAAAAAATGCTTTTTAAGCCACAAGACAAAGCGAGTTTCGGACTCCGCCTGATGGTTACCTTCCTTTTCTACGGCATAATGCCGTTCCTTATTCGATAAAGCGTGCAGACTCACTTCAACATCTTGCTGTTTTTCTTGACCACACACCAGTAACCAGTAACACAAAGCAGGAACCATAGTGATGGAGACCACGAGAGAGCCCAATACCGAGGCAATGTAGGCAATGGCTAAGGGGCTAAAAATATGCTCAGCAATCCCCGATAAAAAGAAGATGGGTAAAAAAACCAAACTAATGATAATCGTGGCATAAACCACTGAACTTCGAATTTCAAGCACCGCATCAAAAACTACTTGTATGGTGGGTAAAGGATGGGCTTCCTGACGATTAATCCGTAAACGGTGCACCACGTTTTCCACCGTAATGATGCCGTCATCGACTACTTCTCCAATGGCAATGGCCATACCACCTAAGGTCATGGAATTGATGCCAATACCAAAATAATGAAGCACTAGAATACCCACTACGAACGAAACGGGCATCGAAAGGAACGTAATAAACGAAGCGCGCCAATTCATCAAAAAAACAAAAAGAACCGCAATAACAATCACAGCCCCTTCAAGCAAAGCCCGAGTTAAATTGTGAATGGCAGATTCAATAAAGCTGGTTTGGCGAAACACATTAGTCATTAAGGTCACATCGTGAGGCAAGGACTTTTTAATTTCCGCAAGTGCTTTTTCGACTTTCTCTGTGGTCGTGACCGTATCAGCCCCATAGGCTTTAGAAATTGTCCCAATCACCGCATTTTGGGTATTATAAGCTCCATCACCTCGCTTAATTTCTCCACCAAAAGCAACATTTGCCACATTATTCATGGTAATAGGTACCCCATTACGAACCACAATCAATGTTTTTTTGATGTCTTTAAGCGTCTTAATCCGCCCAAGGGTACTCACTACGAATTCGGTTCCTGCCTGGTGAACAAAGGCACCGGGTACGTTTTGATTCGCCGATGTCAGCGCTTGTCGCACGTCTTCCACCGAGATTCGATAAGCGAGCATACGCTCAGGAATGAGGCGCACCTGGTATTGCTTGACCTCACCACCCAGGGAAACTACAGAAGCTACGCCACCTAATGCTAGAATCCTGGGACGAATCGTCCAATCCGAAATAGTGCGCAAGGTTTCAGGACTTTCGGTGCGGCTCACCAACGCATATTTGACCAACCACCCCACGGCAGACGTAACCGGTAACATGATGGGTGACTCAACGCCAGGAGGGAGGCGATTGACTACTTGTTGAATGCGTTCATTAACTAACTGGCGATTACGATAAATGTCAGTTTGGTCGTCAAACACCACCGTGATGGTGGACAGTCCCACAGACGTTTTAGAGCGCACACTAACCACCCCTGGCGTGCCATTAATCGCACTTTCCAAAGGATAAGTAATTAAAGTTTCTACATCTTGCGTGGCCATGCCAGGCGCTTGCGTTTGCACCACCACTTGCGGTGGGGCAAATTCGGGAAACACATCTACTGGCATTTGTTTTAAAGTATAACCACCCAGCAAACAAAGAATAATCGTTAAGGCCAAAATCAAGGGGCGATTATGTAACGACCAGGCAATTAAGTGCGTAAACATTTAGTGAGGCTCCTCTTGGCCTGAATGAGGCTTACTACCCCCACTCAACCACAAAGTATAAAGCTCACGATGTCCTTGCGTCACAACAAG
The DNA here is from genome assembly GCF_016864235.1 of Legionella sp. MW5194. NCBI lineage: Bacteria > Pseudomonadati > Pseudomonadota > Gammaproteobacteria > Legionellales > Legionellaceae > Legionella > Legionella sp. MW5194. The sequence continues at coordinate 6,117 of NZ_CP045733.1, read as the reverse complement.
GTCGCCAGGAACTAGCCCGTCTTTAATTTCTGAATACTCATCATCCACGGCACCCATTTGAACAACGACGCGATCATAAATATCCTTATTTTGCACAAAAACAAACGACTCGTTATCTGCCTGCAACACGGCCGCATTGGGTACGGCAAGTGCTGCTTCATTACGCGCTAAAATGACGTTGGCGCGTACAAACATTCCGGGCTTTAGGAGTTTCTCTTCATTATCCAAGGTGATGCGCACATTCACGGTACGGGTTAAGGAGTCAAGATTGGGTTCAATTAAAGTCACTTGGCCTGGAAAAGTTCGCTTGGGGTAACTTAGGGCATGAACATTCACTTCTTGCCCTACCTTAATCTTATCTAAATCTTCTTCATACACTTGAGCGATGACTAACAGTTTGTCGCGATTGCTGATGTGAAAAAGAACGGTGTTCGGTTCAACGGCTTGACCTAAGTTAATGTTCCTGGCATCAATGATGCCCGCAATGGGTGCCGTGACCGCAACACTTGGTGGAGGATTACCCACTAATCTTGATTGCACTGTGGCTAAGCGTTGTCCTGCCTTGACATTATCTCCTAAATTCACATCAATGGCCGTCACACTTCCGCTAATCCGAATGCTAACATCCGCTTGCGCATCAGGTAACAATTGAATTTGGCCATTTAAACCAAGCATTTGCGCCATAGGACGATTGGTTGCTTCCACTACCTTGATGTCAAGCATCTTGGTTTGCTGGGGTGTTAAATGAACTGGGCCTTTAGCTCCTCCCTCACTCACTTCAATTTCTTCTCCATGGGCAAAGCACCCTTGAATAGGAAAGAGTAGACTAAGAAACAGACTAATTAATGCCATCCTTCTCATGCGCTGTTGCCATCTCATTTACTATCCCCATTCCTTTGATACGCTAAATAAGGGCAAAACCCATTGGTTTTACCAGGACCAATAGCTGTACATAAAGCCACATACACTTGCAAATACTTTTCTAACGTGTTGAGATAAGTCGTTTGTAAATCATTTTGTTGTTTTTGTACTTGCAGCACATTCAAAAAAGAAATTTGTCCATTCTCATAAGAGTCACGAGCCAGTGTGACATTCTCAACCGCTAATTTCAGAGAAACCTGTTGCGTTTCCCTAAGACTCATTTGCAGCGCTTTTAATTGCCCATAGTTACTGGTTACTTCCGTCTCAATACTTAAATTCAAAGCACGCAAAGCCATTATTGCCTGAGTCCCTGTGTGACTTGCTTCTAAAATTCGCCCCTGATTACGATTAAACAGAGGAAGAGGCACGGAAAGAGTCACACCCAAAGTCCTATCGGCAGGTTGAGGTGGGCCCTCTTCGACCACAATTTTATCTTGTTGTACCCCAAGCCCTACCGTCCAATCAGCAAAACGCTCGGCTTTGGCCAAACGGCGATCGGCATTGGCGCGTTCAATCGATAATGCGATGGATTGACGGTCTGGACGATTTTTAAGCGCTAAGGCTTTTAAGCGGGGTAATTTAAGGAGCGTTCTCTCAGCGATAAAATCCATCTTAAGGGATAAGGGTGAATTGGCTTCTCGCCCCATCAATTGATTCAGTAGCGCATATTGGCTAATACGAAGACTATGCAACAGGTGCTTTTCTTGCCCGATACGCAGATACTCAATGCGTGCCGCATTCTCATCCAGCTTTGAAATTTCAGCCGCGTGATAACGGTTATGAATCACATCAACAAGCTCTTGGTTTATCCGTAATAAGTAATTCACCTGTTGCGTGCGACGCTCAGTAATCATCGCGGCATAAAATGCATTTGCTACTTTGGCGCTTAATTGGCGCTCTGCTTCCCTGATTTCTGCCATGGCTTTCAATACATCTAAACGCGCCACTGTCTTTTGCTTTGCAATACGCCCAGAAATAGGGAATGCTTGATTAAACCCAGCACTTCGTGAATATTCCCCTTCATCATTAAATAAGCGATCGTCGTTGTTGGAGAGGTTGAGGCTTGGATTGGGCCAAAGGCCAGCTTGTAGCAAACGGGCCTTGGCAATAGCCACATTATAACGAGCGGCTTTTAAATCCTTGTTGTTTGCAAAAGCCATTTGAGTTATTTCCTGAAGAGTCCATGCCTTCCCCGCTGTTGCCAAAGAGGCATACAGCAACAGAAGAACGACCCTATAAGAAAACCGCCAAGCACGATGATATTCCATAAACAATGGCTCAAAGAGGTCTATCTATTGTTTTATCTTGCATCGGTAGGCTCGACCTACCATCCAATGGTCTGCCACGAAATCATTTTTGGGATTGCCTTCATAAGTTTGCTGATGTTGACTCACCAAAACCGTATTAGCACCTAATAACGCCGCTTCATTTCTTAGGATATTTCGTTCGTCCTTGATCAAATGCTCGTGTGATTGATAGGATTGGCTCATGCCATTGCGATCGTAGGCTCTGACTTCCCCTAAAAAAGTACAGCCTTTTGAGAGCTGACCTGACTGGAGAATGGTTACTTTTTCTCCTTCAGGGGTTAACTTGGCATTATAGGAACAACCCACCAGAAAGGCGGGAATTATCACCAGGAGGGTGCGTTTCATCAGATAATGAGTCATAAATTAATCCCTTCTTTTTATTATTTTTATTTTCTAGTATCTCCCACCCAATGCCATTAAACAATGGGTTGTAAAATAATAGATGATGTCGTACCTGCTTCTGCAGTAAGATGACTGTTTTATGCATTCTCTTTTTCTAGTCAGCGATTGGATGGATACTCGTGTCGATGAGATGGTTTGTTGTTGCAAGCATTGGACTATAGACACAAACCGAGCCATTGATTTTTCTTTGTTTTGCCGCGTAGCACGCCAAATCCGCTTCTTTGATGACGGTATTCACTGAGGCCGAGTGAGGATTCATCTGAGTGATGCCAATAGAGCAACCTAGATTAAGCTCCGATAAAATACCTTCTTTGAACGATTGTCTCGTCACAGTGATAAGATTTTCAGCAATCTTTTTCGCCTCATCGATAGAGATGTTTTCCATCACGGCAATAAACTCATCCCCACCATAACGAGCCACGATATCATCCTTTCGCAATCGCTGCGTTAGGAGTTGCCCAAATGTTTGTAACGTGTTATCTCCCGCATCATGACCATAACGGTCATTGACCGTCTTAAATTTATCCATATCAATAAAAAGAACGATAACCCATCCTCCATGCATCTTAATTTGTTGGAGCCTTGTGTTCAAAACCTCAAAAAGGGTCTCTCTGTTATGACAGCCAGTTAGCGAATCATACTGAGCATGCTGCCTTAATAGTTCGTAGCGACTTTTAAAATCAGCCATTAATTCCGCTTTTTGAATGGTCTTAGTCACCAAATGACACGAAAAATAAGTATAAGTCGCTGCTAACAAAAATACACTGCCATAAAAATAATTAAGGCAATGAGGATCGACCAATAAACCATAAAAAATGCTGGCTATATAACTGAGGATAAAAATGCCAATAAAAGAAAGAGAAACAAACCTTAGTCGCCGATAGTGATTCCCTTGTTGCACTAATCCATTGATTAAATAAGCTCCTTTAGCAAGAAAGACAATACCAAACACTATCATAACAACTGGGATAACCATGATTTTGCCTTAAATACAGTCTGAACTATTTTTTTAGTATAGACTTGATTTTTCTTCAATGAAGTGATCGTGATGATTTTTGTTTAGCCAATACAATAAAGACTAATCACATCTTAAGCTCATCTGACCATCCTTTTTTCATAGTGTCACTCTCTTTAGTCTCAGCGCATTGATAATCACTGACACTGAAGAAAGCGCCATCGCCGCTGCTGCAATCATAGGACTTAAGAGCAAGCCGGTTAGGGGGTACAAAACCCCAGCAGCCAAAGGCACACCCAGTACATTATAAATAAATGCGAAGAAAAGATTTTGGCGAATGTTGCTCATGGTATTTTCTGACAAACGTCGCGCTTTGGCGATACCACGCAAATCTCCATGCAACAAGGTGACCCCAGCACTTTCGATGGCCACATCAGTGCCTGTTCCCATGGCAATACCAATATCAGCTTTGGCAAGCGCTGGGGCATCATTCACCCCATCTCCTGCCATGGCAACAATAAGACCTTTGTCTTTTAATTCACTCACGATGCGACTCTTGTCTTCAGGCATGATTTCAGCTACCACCTTTTTAATGCCGAGGGTCCCTGCCACCGCTTCTGCTGTTTTTTTGCTATCTCCGGTGAGCATGACAATTTCAATGCCACTTTGCTGAAGTTCGAGGATGGTCTCTGGAGTACTCGATTTAATAGGGTCTTCAACCACCAAGAGAGCTACTGTTTTACCATCAACCGCCATAAACATGACTGAGGCGCCTTTACCACGAAGTTCATCAGCCTTTTCAAAAAGAGGGGCATTATCGCTTCCATGCTCTTGCATTAATCTGGCGTTACCAATAGCAACATGATGGCCGTCTACCTGACCTACAACCCCTTTTCCAGTGGGCGCTTCAAACGCTTCGACTGTTCCAAGGGACAATCCTTTTTCTTTTGCAGCATGCACAATAGCATTGGCCAGCGGATGTTCACTTTGATGCTCAAGTGCCGCAGCTAATGCTAAAGCATTATCCTCCACGAAATCATCGGTCACAATGCGTGTCAATTTAGGGTGACCTTCAGTAAGCGTGCCCGTTTTATCGACCACCAGGGTATTGACCTTCTCCATTCGTTCCAACGCTTCGGCATTTTTAATCAATACCCCGCTTTGTGCTCCTTTTCCAACACCGACCATAATGGACATGGGCGTTGCTAAACCTAACGCACAAGGGCAAGCGATGATGAGTACTGACACAGCAGTTATCAAACCATAGCTAAGCGCTGGTTGCGGACCCAACAGTGCCCACACAATAAAAGACAGCACCGCAACCAAAATCACAGCGGGCACAAACCATCCTGAGACGGTATCGGCTAGTCGCTGAATCGGCGCACGGCTTCGTTGGGCATCACTCACCATCTGCACAATGCGTGCAAGCATGGTATCACTGCCCACATGCAGCGCTTTCATGACAAAGCTACCCGTCTGATTAATCGTAGCACCAATAACTTTAGCGCTGGCCTCTTTAGCAACTGGAATGGGCTCACCCGTCACCATGGATTCATCGACAAAGCTTCGGCCTTCTTGCACTTCACCATCCACTGGTATTTTTTCACCAGGCCGAACACGCAACAAATCACCAACGGCAACGTTATCCAGGGACACTTCCTCTTCACTGCCATCTTCCTTAATTCGGTGTGCACTTTCAGGGACCAATTTTAACAAGGCACGGATGGCACTACCCGTTTGTTCTCGAGCTTTTAGTTCCAGCACTTGCCCCAACAAGACAAGCGTAGTAATCACTGCTGCCGCTTCAAAATAAACAGCAACTACTCCTTCTTGACTTCGAAACGCATGGGGAAATACACCTGGCCAAAGGACAGCCACCATACTGTAAATCCACGCCACACCAATACCCATGGCAATCAAGGTAAACATATTGAGTTGGCCTGTTTTTAGAGACTGCCAACCGCGCTTGAAAAAAGGCCAACCTCCCCATAACACCACTGGCGTGGCAAGAAGCAATTGGATCCAACTGGAACCATTACCAGAAATAAAATGCTTCAAACCATGTCCACCCATCTCCAATATCACAACAGGTATAGTTAACATCAATGCAATCCAAAATCGACGTCTCATATCAAGATATTCAGGGCTCACAACCTCCGAAACCGTCACCGTTTCCGGTTCTAAAGCCATACCACAAAGAGGACAATGACCAGGGGCAGATTGGCGAATTTCTGGGTGCATGGGACACGTATAAACAATAGGCCCCTCCATTTTGGAAGAGGCTTGCTGAGTCTTGGGAGAATTATGTTCGTGAGGACAAGCATGTCCTTTACCAGAATGGGTATGTCCTTGATGGTGGTCGTGTTTCATGGTTTGCCCTACCTGTTAAGTGTGAGTATGCTTTGGCTTGATTTACCAATGCAGCGAATGGGCTTAATGCCCAGCACCGCCATGACCACCATGCCCACCCGCGCTGTGTCCTCCATAGCCGCCATCGACCTCTTGGGAGCCATGCTTCACTGCTCCATCGCA
>NZ_CP045732.1:3002500-3174623 GCF_016864235.1 Legionella sp. MW5194 | reverse complement strand
AAAAACTCCCCTTACCTACAAGGTCGCACTGAAGAAAGGCAACCCGGATTTAAATAGTGCCACTATCATTTACAACGAGCAAGTCCAGGCGAGTAAATGCCTGCCGCTTAAGCAATAAAGGATAATTCACCGCAATGAATGAAGGAATGTCATAGACACATGAGAAATCATTATACCCTCCAAAACACAAAAGAACAGAGTTATCCACAGGATTATGGAAATATTCATTAACTCAAGTAACGTTATAAACAACTTCTGTGCACCGACAATTCTCTCGTACACTTCAAAAAGCAAGGAACAAGTGGAGGATAACCTTATAAAAACGACGTGGATAAAAGGAGTATAAATAGCCAAAAAAGACAAACCCTGAAGCTATCAAGAAGATATTCAAGCGCTAACAGCCGTATTATCAACAATGTAATAAATCATGTAACTCATTGATTTTTAAATCTTATTAATTATTATCAACAGAAATTGGCTTGCTAATAAAAAAAACAAAATTTTAAGATCTTATTTTTTTATGTTAATTGGCGGCATGAATAACAGGTTTCTTTCTCACCTTTGTCACAGATGGTTTGACAGAAGATGTAAAGTTTTCTATCATTCCCACCCTCAAAATTTAATTTTTAAACAGGTTCATCATGAAACGCACCTTTCAACCCAGTAATCTAAAACGCAAACGCGATCATGGTTTTCGTCAACGTATGGCAACCCGTGGTGGTCGTCTGGTTTTAAAGCGACGCAGAGCCAAAGGACGTAAACGTTTATCTGCCTAAGTGTATTGTTTTGACAAGAAACGTCGACTGTTAAAAAAAACAGACTTCGATGTTGTATTTAATCAACCTCATAAAACAGTAACCTCAGAATTTGTGATATTACATAAAGCAAATAGTCTGGGGTATGCTCGTCTGGGGTTAGCTTTGTCAAAAAAAATGGTGCCCAAAGCGCATCAGAGAAATCGCCTGAAGCGTTTACTCCGTGAAAGTTTCCGCACCCATCCATTGCCAGCAGTAGATATTATCTTTCTCGCCAGACATGGGGTGGCCAAAGTAGAAAATAAAGTCATTGCAACCAAGCTAGGTTTAACATGGAACAAATTAATCGCATTGTACGGCAATTAGTTGCGTTACCGATTATTGTGTATCAGTTATTCATCCGCCCTGTTATGAAGCCAAGCTGCCGATTTTATCCAAGTTGTTCACAATACGCCCTGACGGCTATCCGCCGCTTCGGCGTACTTAAAGGCATGAAATTAGCCTGTTGCCGTCTTATGCGGTGTCATCCCTGGTGTGATGGCGGCTACGATCCGGTATTACCTAACGAAGAGAAACATTAATGGATACAAGACGAGTTATTTTATATGCTGCACTGGCTCTGATTGTCTACTCGTTGTGGACGAGTTGGCATCAGGATTACCCTGCGATTCCGGCAGTACAGCCGCAAACCAAAGAACTGTCCAAAGAAAATCAGCTGCTTCCCGATGTGGCGACTGGGTCATCCTCTGAGAATCAAAGCCAGAATCAAAAAACCATCACGCCGGATTCATTCGACAAAAAAACGGATGCCAGTGATGTCAGCGTAAAAACAGACGTCCTGGACGTCCTGATTGATACGGAGCATGGTGATATTGTTAATGCCCGCCTGCTGGATTACCCCGTCAGTGTTGAAGAAAAAGACAAGCCCATCACCTTACTGAATAATAATCCGGATGAGCGTTATGTCGCCAACAGCAACCTGCTTGTCAGTTCAACCAAGGGTGTGATGCCGGTTGATCTGAATTTCAGCAGTCAGGAGAAAACCTATCAGCTGGATAACAATCAAAAGACTCTCACTGTCGTATTGCAAGGCAAGAGTGCCAGTGGCCTTGAGGTGAAAAAGACCTTTGAATTCACCCGCGGCAGCTACCTTATCCAGGTCAATTATCAAATTGCCAATGAGGGCAGCGACGATTGGCAGGGATACCTGAATGCGCAATTACTGCGCGATTCTCCCAGAGAAGATCAATCCAGCATATTTCATGTCGGTTCTTATGTGGGGGCTTCCTATTCGGTGCCCGGTCAACATAATTACCAGAAAGTGCCATTCAAGGACATGGCTAAATCCAATCTGAACACAGACAGTACAGGTGGTTGGGTTGCCATGCAGCAACATTACTTTCTAAGCGCCTGGGTCCCTGATGCTTCAAGCAAAAATGTCATTTACACTCGTTCAGCAGACAATAATTACACCATTGGTGTGGTCAGTTCACCCATTACTGTGAAACCAGGTGAGAGTAAAACCGTTGGCGCAAAATTGTATGTCGGTCCTGAAATTACGCATGTGTTGCAGACCATTGCTCCTGGCCTGGATTTGACCGTCGACTATGGCTGGTTATGGTTCCTGTCTTCTGCCCTGTTTGCGGTAATGAAAGCCATCCACGGCGTGGTGGGTAACTGGGGATGGTCTATTGTTCTGGTTACCTTGTTGATAAAACTGGCGTTCTATCGGTTATCCGCCAGCAGTTACCGTTCAATGGCAGGAATGCGGCAGTTACAGCCTAAACTTCAAGCTTTGCGTGAGCGTTATGGCGACGACAAAGCCAAAATGAGTCAAGCCACAATGGAGCTTTATCGTCAGGAAAAAGTAAACCCCCTGGGCGGGTGTTTACCTATCCTGGTGCAGATCCCTGTCTTCATTGCGCTTTACTGGGTATTATTGGAAAGTGTCGAATTAAGACAGGCTCCCTTTATTCTGTGGATCAATGATCTGGCTGCAGCGGATCCCTATCACATTCTTCCCATTATCATGGGGGGAACCATGCTGATTCAACAACGATTGAATCCTGCCCCACCTGATCCGATGCAGGCCAAGATCATGATGTTTTTACCGGTATTGTTCACGGTATTATTCTGGAATTTCCCGGCTGGTCTGGTTCTTTACTGGATTGTGAATAACACCCTGTCTATCCTGCAACAGTGGCATATCACCCGTAAATACAGCGATGACAAGCCCAACCCCAAAAAGCTTGCAACCGCCAAATAGCCATGCAGGAAGAAACCATCGTTGCCATCGCTACTCCGCCCGGTCGCGGCGGAGTAGGCATTATCCGCCTCTCTGGTCCTGCATCGTATGCCATTGCCCTGCATTTAACTCATAAAAAGCAGTTAAAGCCCCGGCTGGCAACGTATACTTCTTTCTTTAATCCTTTAAGCGAAGCCATTGACAGCGGTCTTGCCCTTTTCTTTAAGGCACCGCATTCATTCACCGGCGAAGACGTGGTTGAACTTCATGCCCACGGCTCACCGGTGGTTTTAGACCTGCTGGTGAAACGGTGTGTGGAATTAGGCGCCCGCCTGGCGCGGCCCGGTGAATTTTCCGAGCGGGCATTCCTGAATGATAAAATGGATTTAACGCAGGCTGAGGCGATTGCCGATTTAATTAATGCCAGTTCTGAAACCGCGGCTCGCCTTGCAGTCCGCTCGCTTCAAGGTGATTTTTCAAAAAAGATCCATGCCTTGAATGACAAACTGATTTACCTTCGCATGTACGTAGAAGCCGCCATTGATTTCCCGGAGGAAGAAATTGATTTTCTTGCTGACGGTAAAATTGCGGGCATGCTCTCCGATTTATTGACGGATGTACAGGCCATTGGCGCCATGGCGGCCCAGGGCACTCTGCTTCGTGAAGGCTTGGGCGTCGTTATTGCTGGAAAGCCCAATGCCGGTAAATCGACTTTAATCAATGCGCTGGCCGGTCGGGAAGTCGCTATCGTTACCGACATTGCCGGAACTACCCGGGATGTCATGCGCGAACACATTCTCCTTGATGATCTGCCCATGCACCTTATTGACACAGCCGGTTTGAGGGAAAGTGAGGATGTCGTTGAGAAGGAAGGCATTAAGCGCGCCTGGCAGGAAGTCAGCCGGGCTGATTGTGTGCTGATGGTGATCGATATTGAGGATACGCATCAGGTCTTGGAACTCAGTCAGGCTATTCAACAACAACTGCCTCCGAATGTGCCTGTCATCAAGGTATTCAATAAAATTGATAAAGCCAATCGTCAACCCTCTCAGCAGGACAATGACATTTATTTATCAGCCAAATCAGGGATTGGAATTGATTTATTGAAAACAAAAATCAAAGACGTGGTTGGGTACCAGCCCACGGAGGGGCAGTTTATTGCCAGGCGGCGTCATTTGGCAGCGCTTAAACAGGCAGAAGAATTATTGCTCAATGGCCAATTGCAATTGCAGCAAGCAAAGGCCGGTGAATTACTGGCAGACGATCTGCGCCTGGCTCATCAATCCTTAAATGAAATTACCGGCGAGTTCACGACGGATGATTTGCTGGGAAAAATTTTCTCAAGCTTCTGTATAGGCAAATAAGCTTCCATTAATATTCGTGGTGTATATTAATTACACATATGTTGTAATTTAAAACATTCACCATGCAGCAAAAATCAGAAACCCAATCCGAGGTTAGACGGATTAAACTGGAACCGCCCTTTAATGCTGGCGATTGTGGCTACTATGCCTTTTTTACCGGGATACTCTACCTTGCCCTGGCGTCTCAGAATGAAGACAGCCTGGAAAAAACACTGAATAATAGCCAGGCCTTATCGGATCTGCTTGAGACCATGAAAAGTAATACCTCCTCATCGAGTGAAAATGTGGTGATATTGCGGCAAATACTCGATTCCATGGCGTCTGCAGACTGGGACAGGATTAGTTATACGGAGTTATTGAGTGATTTCAGTAATGCCGTGCGTCACACACTGATGTACAGTCTCTGGGGCAGGGACTACTTTAAAAACGTTATTCAGGAGGGAGCCTGGAGTTTCGATCATAGCGATTGGAATAAACTGCCATCCTTTAAAAAGCTGGAAAATCGTATCTTTGATCGCATGAGCGAAATCGCAGGAAACCGAGCCGTTGACCTTGAAGAGGCTGGGGAAATTCGTTTTAAAGCAACAATTGAAGTCTGCCAAAAACTGAAAGACAACGAGTTGGAAAAAATGGCAGAAGAGGTTGTTAGAGGCCATTATGGCCCTGGCTCGCGGAAAGTATGGGTTGGTCGAGAGTTCCTTGAATTTCTCTGTCAGACGCTATTCTCATCCACTACGCTGCTGTTTGATGGAAAAGGGGTTGAAATAACCAGTAAGGGCACGTCAGATTGTCATTGGTATCTTGATTTGCCGGATGATGAGGCGACAGGCACGCTCCTCAATGCCGCGAATAAAGGACATATGAAAGATTTACGAGTCATTGATCGCTTTATCGTTAAGAACAAAGCAGAGACCACGCTGAATGACAAAAAGGAGACCTTAAAGGATTTGCTCAGTCTCCGTCAAAATAAACTTGCTGAGTTCACAGAAGCATTACAGACTGTTCAGTCACACATAAAATCCGCCAATGAAGCGGTCACGGCCCTTGGGTTTTTTGAGACAGATCCCCCCGATGAACCAACCATTACTGCGGCGTTGTTGCCCTTTTTAGCAGAACAAGAGAGCTTAATGCCGAATTACACCAGACTTGTCGCTCTCAGTAGTTCCATCAGCCTGACTCAAAATAAAATTGCGGGTCTGAAAGAGGAAATTAGGGTAATACAGGAGCAGGCTTCGTATAAAGCCACAGGCATGACAGGCTTTTTTGCAACAACATCAATAAAATCCGACACCCCAATGGAAAAGGGTAACACACCGGATCATTCATGAAGTAAATTGAGGATTAGCGGTTTGATTATTTTCCTGGTTTTTTAATGGCGTCTTAAAAAAGCAGTTGCTGCTGTTAGTATAAATGTTCTGAATGGAAAGGGTCTTCTGGTAACCCTGTTGATAAAGGCCGATGAGTGTTTCGCTAGCCTCATCCTCAGGCAATTCAATGGACCAATGATTGCTGTCGGTAGCGCAACCGGTAATCATCACGTCCCCGCCAAATAAAGGGTCAGTGCTACCCAGTAAGTCTGCAGTCAGCGCTTTTAAAAACTCACAATCCAGCCAGGTTTTTTTAGACACATCCTGATAATATTTACGGATAACTTCGTTTACGGGTTCAAGCAATTCCTCATCGCTTAATTGATTACATACTCCAACTCGAGCCTTAAACATGACTTCCTGTATTTTTTCAAAATCGCAGGCGTCCTTTTTGCTTAATCTGGCGTATAGCTCGTCCATTTGTCTTATCACTTTTTCTTTGATTGATTTAAAGCGGTGGTAATTTTCCCAATAGCAATAATCTTCGAACCAGAGGCCGCTTTTGATTTTTTGCTTCACCTGGTCAGCTAGCCAGGTTGACTGAGAAGCTCTCAGTTTTAATGCCACAGTAAAGGATGACAGAATTTCATCAAAACCAGGGCTATTCCACATGCTTGTTGAGGAGACGGCCCGTAGATGATGAAGCAGAGTTTGTGCATTGCCTGAGGATTTGTCCTGTGGCAGGCAGCGAGGTACCGGCGGAATGACGCAGGAAAGCAAACCAGCAAGCGCTTCGCTGTTGTTGAGTTGTTCCTTTAAAGAGGATGAGGATGCAGCGCGCAGGGCCAGGTAAAAAAGACCAAGGGTTATTACCTGATAACCGCAATCGCCGTCCTGTTGTTGCGGTGATAACTGAATTCGTCTGGACTGTAATTTACTGAACATGAACCCTCCTGGTTATTCACGATTATAAAAAATAAACAATATACACTAAATTATTTCATCTAATCCAATCGGTGTGCTTTATTGACATATCGTAATATTCCGATATAATCAGGGTATGAACATTAATTTAGTACTTAAAGCCCTGGCGAATGAGAAGCGCTTAAAAATTCTTGGGTGGCTTAAGGAACCGGGAAAACATTTCAGTTCATCGCATTGTGATGTTATTGCCGATGGCGTTTGTGTTGGCCTGATTGAAAAAAAATCGGGTTTGTCGCAATCGACGGTTTCGCAGTATCTGTCGCAATTGCAACAGGCCGGTCTTATCAGCATGGAACGCCGTGGCCAGTGGACTTATTGCAAGTTAAACCAAACACTCATTGACGAATTTCTGGCGGTGTTAAAAACCGTACTGTAAAAAAATTTGGATTAATATATCGGGAATTTGCAATATTTAAATTAACCGATTAATGGAGGCTGTATGTCATTGCAAACGTTGCTACAACCCTATCGGCTGAATGACGATATTCAGTTAAAAAACCGCCTCGTCATGGCGCCGATGACGCGCAATATGGCGAATGATGATCTAAGTCCTACTCCGGCCATGGCGGATTATTATGCCAGGCGGGCTGACGCGGGATTAATCATTACGGAAGGAACCATTATCCGGCCAGATGGTCGCGGCTACAGCCATGTTCCGGGTATTTATACGGCGGCTCACATCAAAGGCTGGCAGGCAGTAACTGAAGCTGTGCATGCCCGTCAGGGGAAAATTTTTATGCAGATTTGGCACGTAGGCAGGGTATCTCATCCCTCCTTCTTGAATGGCCAATTACCGCTTTCAGCCTCAGCCACGACGATGACCGGGAAAGTTGCGCGCACGAAGGAGTTGCATTATGGGACTTCACGGGAAGCCTCGCTTGCGGAGATTCAATCGTTAATCGCAAGTTATGCCATAGCCGCACAAAATGCCATGGAAGCCGGTTTTGACGGCATTGAAATTCATGGTGCCAATGGCTATTTGATTGACCAGTTTCTCCACTACCATACCAATTTTCGGGAGGATGAGTACGGGCGTACTTTCCGCGATAAAGCACGCTTTGCGCTGGAGGTGGTCAGTGCCTGCATTGCCGCCATTGGTGCAAAACGGGTGGGCTTGCGCTTGTCGCCCGGTGCCTATTTGAATGAAATCACCGGTGATTCCCGCGATGCGGAAGTATTTCAGTATTTATTGCAACAACTCAATGAAATCCAGCCGGCCTATGTGCACACAGGTAATTTTGATGACAGCGTTCAATTCAGTGAGCTTGGCAATCAAACCATGACTGGGTTTATTCGTCAGGTTTATCATGGCACCGTCATTGCCTCCGGCAGTTACGCGCTGGCGCGTGCCGCAGCGGGTATTGATAAGGGGGATTTTGATTTAATTGCTATCGGGCGACCGTTCATTGCCAATCCCGATCTGGTCGAGCGTGTTAAAGCGCAGCGTCCCTTATTGAACTATGATGCCAGCCTGTTATCGACATTATGGTAAACAGGATTGCTAAAAGAAAAGCAATAAATGCTTATTTATAAACACAATTGGTCGCGAGCTTGCAACATGAAAAAAATAAATACATAATGATTTCTTTGGGAACTTGAAACCACACGTTAATATCAACTTAAGAAGAGGGGCAATAAGATGGTTTACGCCTTACAGTACGATGCATTCTACCAGAATAAAAATACATTTTTTGATAAGGCGGCTGCTAAGGGAAAAAAAGGAAAAGATCTTCTTGCTTTTGCTGAAAAACAGGCCAACAAATCGGACTATCCCTTCATTGCCAGAAATCACCTCCTTCTGCAGCAGGAATTCGAACAGCTTTTTGCCAGCTTGAAAGCAAAAAAGAAAAATCGACGGGATTTTTGGCTGTATTGTTATTACTGTGCCCTGATGCTTGAAACGTACCATACGCATTATGGTCAAAAATCCAAGGCTCAGGAATACAGAGCCATTGCGGATAAAATTAAAGCCAGCTTCAACGGAGCAAGGGTTGTCAAAAACAGTAAGAAAGAGGATGCCTTTTTTACCCGTGTGGGTAAAGAGATTGGCAATGACGTCGTCGAGCTGTTCAAAACCCCTACCCAGCTGTCCAAGCTGCGGGATAAAGTTGGATTTTATAATATTATCCGTATTTACTGGGTGTTTTGCCGCTTGACTTTCACCAATTCCCTGCGCTTGCTGCGTGACGTCAAGATTCTCGAACTGCTTGAAAATGCGATTGGTAAAAACATTGATGTGGATGCGGTGGTTGATACCCTTGAGGCGCCCAATTCGATATTCAGAGGGTTAAGCGTGGGATTCTTTTTGGCTCGCCTGTTTCTCAATAGTCTGGTAACCATCAAACACATGGCGGGTTCGTCCAAGGAAGAAAAGTCGCTGCCGTTTAAGGAGCGTTTTTATCTCGAAATCTACAAACGCCATCCCGTGTTTTTAAATGATGTCGTGTGGGCAGTCGTTAATGGCGTGACTAACTATGCTCAGGTTTTTCATATCTCTGCCGCTGCAGCAGGGTGGATAACGGCAGGATTCATGCTCTTTGATTTTGCACTGATTCTCTGGCGCCGCCATTTGGCAGAGGAAGAGTACAACACCAAAAAGGCGCAGTATACGGCCGAGCAACAGCATTGCTTGCACATGAAGGATTTGGAGCGTTATGACCTGCTCACCCGGCAGCTTAAAAACCTTGAAATCAGTTGGCAGGCTAAAAATTCCACCTTTTTGTTTAACGCCGCGGCGGCGCTGATGCTGGGTGCGGGATTTTCAGCCTCCATGCTGTTTGCATCCCCGGCCTTGATTGTTGTTTCCTATGCGGTGTGCATGGTGGCCGTGGCCATGTATTTATCCGATGGCGCCTACAACAATTACAAGGAAAAAAGCCTGCGGTTACAACAAGCGCATATCGAGAATGTCCCTGCTGACGATCTGAAACGCGTGTTGGAAGAGTATCAGGCAGCAAGGAATGAATTTATCTTTACGATGATTAAAAACACAGTGATGCCAACATTGATTCTTGCAACGTTTGCAGTCTGTTGGCAGGCCGCCGTCGTATTGATTGCTGTGTATGCCGCCTACGAGTTATGGAATGCCTATTGCAAGAAAAAGAATGCCTCTCAGGAACCGGAGGTGTTTGAGATGACGCCGATGGACGGCGAAAATTCGCTTGTTGTCATTGACGTGGAAAATCCGGTGGATGAAAATCACCCACACAATTCCGACACTCATGCTCTCTTGGGCTTTTATGCCAGTTAACCTTTGCTTAAAGTGCCGCTGACTTTTTCGTATTTACGATTTTCCCTTACGGAAAAAAGCGGTACTCGCAGGAGCTTGCCGTCACTGTTGCCAGCCAGATACACCTTAAGATTGACCTCGGCACCGCCGCGGTTACGGTAAAAGGTGACGGAGACTGATTTATCGGAGAGCACTTGGCAGGTGGCTTCGTTGACATCATAGCTTCGGTTCTGCAAGCGACTGTCTACAAACTGGATAAAACCCAGTTTGCTTTGCGCGGTTTTAGGTGCAATGGTTAATTTAACCGCGGAAAAATCAGTTAATGTGCCTTGCCAGATGCCGTCAAGATGACTGCAATTGATTGCCGCCTGGGCAGGGTTAATCCCTGCTACCAATGCGGTGAGTAATAACAAACGGCTAGATTTCCGGGTACATGGCTTGAATTGCTGCAATGTCTTTTTCACTTAAATGACTCCTTTGACCAATTTCGACCCCCTCCACCAAGGGAATAATGGTCTTTTGACCATTTTTGGAAAACGCATAAGGGCCGTAATGCATGATAGACTGGTAGTCATACTCGCCGATGTCTTTGCCGTCTGTCAAATGCTGATCGAAGTTATACCGATGATCGTCCTCAATGTTTTCCCAGACGATGTGAATATAATTTGCCCGGTCGGCGCGCGATTGTTCATGCCACAGGCCTAAGGCATGGCCGATTTCATGCACTGTATTCATGGTTGTACAACGCGGCGCCAGATTAATTTCCTGACGTCCCCCCTGTTTGCCGACATACGAGGAGCAGGTGGTGCCTTCAGCCGGGATAAACGCGATAAAATCAGAGTACTGTGCACGATTTTTTGAGGTCAGTTCAACGAATTCAAGTGCGGTATGCTCTTGCCAGTGGGCAATGGCTTGCATGACAGCGAGCTTATTTTTAAACGGTAGCTCTTCGGCGATTTCAAAGGGGACAATGCCATGAGTCCAGCGGCTGCCGCCGACCTTGGGCCGGATGACCGCACCAGGCCGTTTTAAATCCGTCGTTTTGCCAATCAGAATATCGCCTTCAACGACGGCGTAGTCATTGATTTGTTCATAAACCAATTGCCGGCTGCCAAGAACCGGATCCGCAACAGTGACCTGTCCCAACGGAGTTGCCATCAATAGACCCGAAGCAAGAAAAGACAGGGTGAATAAAAGATAACCTTTCGGCATACAAGTCCTTAATAACATGATCAAAATTTATTTATATCGCTGTCTTGGCCAATTGAAAAGAGGAATTACGCGTCTTGACGATAACGCAGGGCCCGTTTGTCCATCACCGCAAACCAAAGCGGAGGCACCAGGGACAACATGATCATGCCAAGGTAACCGGACGGCAGTTGAGGACTTTCCTCGCAATGGCGCAAAACCTGATAGGGTTTTGCGCCTTGCGCATGGTGATCGGAGTGGCGCTGGAGATGAAACAAAATGACGTTACTCAACCAGTGATTGGCATTCCAGGAATGCTGGTTTGAAACCGGTTCATAACGGCCATTAGGTAATCGTTTACGTTGAAGACCGTAATGTTCGATGTAGTTAACCGTTTCCAGTAAAAAAATGGCAACCAGGGATTGAAGCAGGAAAAAACCCAGCGCGGACAGACCGCCATAACCATAAAGGGCTATAGCTATTATCAAGGGGGCTCCGATAATCCAGAGGAATTGATTGTGGAAGCTGTGGAAGGAATACCCTTTCCTATTAAGGCGCTGTTTTTCAAGATGCCAGGCCGATTGAAACGAACCCATGATGGAGCGGGGAATAAAACGATAAACGCTCATTCCCAGAGGAGCTGAGGCCGGATCATCCGGGGTGGCGACGCGCACATGGTGGCCACGAACGTGTTCAATCATAAAGTGCCCATAACACACCATGACCAGCAGGCATTGACTGAGAAATTGCTGTAAGCGCCCTTTTTTATGCATTAACTCATGCGCCAGCGTAATACCCAATCCACCGGTAATGAGGCCGATGGACAAGGTATAACCCAGCCATTCATACCATCTTAAGGGCACATGACTGATCACATACACAGAAAACAGCAATAACAGGCATTGCACAGGGACATAGGCATAAACAATGGCTGAAAAATAAGGATCACGGGCGATTGCTTCTTCCTCAAGCGCCGGGGTATTGCTGGAATCCCTCACCCAGTAATCAATCACCGGGACACTGGTAAATAGAACAAAAAAGGCGAGAAAATTATAAATTCCGCCCAAGAAGAAACCGGCCAACGGCAGTAAAAGCAACAGGTACCCGGTAAGAAAACTGAGTCTTTTGCCCAACGACATAACCCACCCGACGAAGCATACTCCCCTCTTTTAACTATAGTTGAATTCGGGGTTATCTAAGGAGATTTTTGCAGCTTCAGAGCCAATTTGTACAATTCATTTTTAGGCGAGCCGCTCAGTTCAGCCGCCAGCTTAACCGCTTGCTTCAACGGCAGCTCGTTCAACAAAATCTGCAGTAGTTCATCCTCTCTGCCTGTTTCGTCTTTTCTCGCTTGTGCTGGAAAAATTAACACAAATTCGCCTTTGCTTCGCGCGTTATCTTCCATAAGCCACTGCCTTATGGCCGGCGCATGAGCATGAATGAATTGCTCAAACGCCTTCGTTAATTCTTTAGCCAGTACAAAGGCATAATCAGGGCCGAATACCTCCTCAATGTCGTCAATGCAATCATGAATACGATGAGTGGATTCATAAATAACGGTGGTGTGCAGGCTGCGGCTAATGGTTTTGAGTTGTTCGCGCCTAGCCTGCTGTTTAGCCGGCAGAAAGCCCAGGAAAGTAAACGTGTCACAGGGAACGCCGGCTGCAGACAGGGCGGTAATGACCGCGCATGGACCGGGGATGGGAACCACCTCAATGCCATGCGCACGAGCCTGACGAACCAGTTCAAAGCCCGGATCACTGATTAAAGGCGTCCCCGCATCACTGATAAGCGCAAACGATTTGCCGTTAAGCAGGGCGGCAATCAGGTTTTCACTGTGGCGGCCTTCGTTATGGGCGTGATGCGATATTAGCGGTTTATCAATCCCCAGTGCATGAAGCAGTTTTCCGGAGTGGCGGGTATCCTCAGCCAATACCGTGTCCACTTGTTTCAGGGTATTGATGGCTCGAAGGCTGATGTCATCGAGGTTGCCGATTGGGGTGGCAACGATATAAAGGCAGCCTTTAGAGCTTGCTGAACTTTTATCCATAGTTTATCCTATTGCGTTCCTGCGTTTTGGACCCTTTCTTCATGGTAGCGAATTCACTCATTAAAAAACTCATGCTGATGATGATTTCAGCCATTATACTGGCTGGCTGTACAAAAGTTGCAGAAAATCGTCCTCAATCCACCCGGCAACAACCCACACCCTACACCATGCCTTCAACGGCTTACCTGGCCATGGCAAAAAACCAGGGGGGAGATGAGCGGCAAAACATGCTGATCATGGCCGCCGGTCGTGCCATTTATGATGGCCAATGGCGGCAGGCGTTGTCTATCCTGTCTGAAACGGACAATTTATCCCCGGTGCAGGCCAGTGAAAAAAATATTCTTTTAGCCAAAGCCGATATGTTGCGTGATCAACCGCGCGGGGCGATCACCAGGTTGTCATCGGTGCGTAATAGTGCCAGTCTGCCGGCTTTCTATCAAGCGCAATACCACGAAATTCTGGCCACCGCCTACGAGTCGATAGGGAACTCATCCTATGCTGTCCCCGAGCGAATAAAACTGGAGCATTTGCTTCCCGATGAGGCTTCCCGCACCAACAATCGCCGCATTCTCTGGCTGACCCTGACCCGTTTGCCAACAGCAGAGCTCAACACCCTGGCTGTTGAGGCGGAGGACGGTTCTGAATTGCAGGGCTGGATGACACTTGCCCTGATCCCAAGACAGCAGCAGACAAAGCAATCGATCCTGACGCAGGTCGAAACGTGGCAGGATCATTTCCCAGGGCATCCTGCACGCCATTTATTACCCACTCCCCTGGATGCGGTTAAACCCTATTTGCACCGGAAACCGCATAACATGGCTTTGTTGTTGCCAGTCACCGGGCCGCTAGCCGGCCCGGGCGGCGCCATACGTGACGGATTCATGGCCGCTTATACCAGCAATGATCCGGACAGGGAGGTGAGTGTCAGACTGTATGATACCGCCGCCCAGGATGTTACGGTACTCTATCAACAAGCTGTTGATGACGGCGCCGATTACATTGTTGGTCCTCTGGCCAAAGCGGATGTGGCCAAAGTGGCCAAACTGAATCATCCGGTACCTACCCTGTTTTTGAATGATATCGATGTTGGCTCAAGCAATAATGCCTATCGCTTTGGTTTATCTCCCACCAACGAAGCACGTCAGGTGGCCGCCAAAGCCAGTAAGCAGGGTTTAAAGCGCGCACTGGTGATTGCGCCAGCAGGCGTCTGGGGTGATGACATTGTCGCGGCATTTACTGATCAATGGCGTGCAAGCGGCGGTGTCATCGTCGAACGTCTGGCTTTTGATGATCACACCAACCTCACGGCAGCGGTGCGTGATTTTCTGCACGTGTCCGAGCATCAGGCGCGGCAAAAACAATTCAGACCTGGTGCTGAGCCTGAGGGGCAGCAGTTGCCGAAGCGACGCCAGGATTTTGATATGATTTTCCTGCTCGCCTATCCTTCCAAAGCGCGGCAAATCATGCCACTGCTGAAATATTATTTTGCTGGCGATGTGCCTGTCTATGCCACCTCCTCTGTTTATGGCGGCAGTACCAATACCATGCGCGATCGGGATCTGGATGGCATCATTTTCTGTGATATGCCTTGGGTTTTTAACCACCAGCTGGCGAATAAAAACTGGCCTGAGCAGTTAAACAGTTATAACCGACTTTATGCCCTGGGCATGGACAGTTACGCCCTGGCGACCCAGTTAAACCAATTAATCCTTTTCCCTGCGTTGGGCATTGATGACAAGAGCGGTGTTTTATATTTAAACCGCGCTCAGCAGGTGGCCAGGGTATTGGCCTGGGGTAAATTCAAGGGCGGCGTGGCCGAACTCACCAGCCAAACCATCTGATATTGGGGTTTATCGGGCGAACCCTTCTTGCGAGTCGTTCATGTCAAAAGGAATTGGGGATAAGGCGGAGTTATTGGCTTGCAACTACCTTAAGGAGCAGGGCCTGACGCTGTTACTCAGTAATTACCGTTGCCGCTTTGGTGAAATAGATCTTATTATGCGCGATGAGAGCTATTTGGTGTTCGTGGAAGTCAGGGCTCGCAAATCAAACGCTTTTGGCGGGGCATTGGCCAGCATTACCGCAAGTAAGCAAAAGCGGCTTATCCAAACCGCTCTGCATTACCAGTTGACGCAAAATCGACAAAATCAGCATCCATTACGCTTTGATGTGGTTTGCCTGCAAGGCACACCATGTCAACTTGAGTGGATTAAAGACGCGTTTGGATTGGATTATTAAATTGAATGAGGTCATCTATCATGTCAACACCAATGGAAGATCGGGTCAGGCAATTGTTCGGAATGAGTATTGAGGCAAAGATCGCGGCAGCCGATGTGTTGTTTGCTCCCATCGCCAAAGCAGGGCTTCGTTTAGTCAATTGTCTGTTAAATGACGGCAAAATTCTCTTATGCGGCAATGGCGGTTCTGCCGCTAACTGCCTGCATTTTGCCGCGGCGATGCTTAATCATTTTGATGTTGAACGCCCACCCCTGCCAGTGATTGCCTTAACCGCGGATGTCGCTTCCATGACCTCTATTGCCGGCGATAGCCATTACGATCATGTGTTTGCCCGTCAGATACAGGCCTTGGGTCAGGAAGGCGATGTATTGATGGTCTTATCGACTTCCGGCAATACCGACAGTATCCTTCATGCGGTCAATGCAGCAAACGACCGCGGCATGGATACCATTGCGCTGAGTGGCCGGGACGGTGGTGTTTTAGCCAACCATTTAGGCCCCGAAGACATTGAATTGCGTGTCATCGCCGATACGGAGGCCCGCATCAGAGAAACCCATTTATTTATACTGCATTGTTTTTGCGATTTAATTGATCAATCATTATTTGGCCAAATGTTGGGGTAAGTATGAAGTTGCGAACGGTTTTGTTTTTAATTGTTAGTGCGTTATTAACCGGTTGTGTGGCCGCGGTGGTTGCCGGCGCGGCAGCGGGAATGGTGGTTTATGACAAACGCAGCGTGGTCACGCTGGAAAGTGATGCCCGGATTTTCCATCTGGTCCATACGGCCATAGTCACTGATCCGAAATTTCGTGACTCACGCATTCTGGTGAGCAGTTTTAACCGCGTTGTTCTGCTTGTTGGACAAACACCCACGGCTTCCTTGCGGGTGATGGCAGAAAAAATCGCCCAGAAGACACCCAATGTCCGCCGTGTGTATGATGAAGTCACCATCGAGCACCCCTTATCCATGACGCAACGGACCAAAGACACCTGGATTACTGGCCAGGTACGAAGCAAAATGTTAACCAAAAAGGGGTTGGAATCCGGTTCAATTCGTGTCGTCACTGAAAATTCCGTTGTCTATCTCATGGGTATTGTCACGCAGGAGCAAGGCAACCTCGCGGTGGATGTAGCCCGCCAGATTAATGGTGTCGCTAAAGTGGTTAAAGTATTCCAATACATTAATTAATATGAAAAAACAGGGATGTTTCATTCTGATTGGTCTGGCATTGACGCAATTACTGGGCTGTGTAAGCAACCTGTGGACAGGTGCATCCCTGGTGTATGACCGCCACAATGTGTATAAAAAACTGGATGATTACAATCTTGCCGCCGTTGCCCATCATGAACTGTTCGACGACAAGGTCTTCAAGCAGCCGGGTTGCTACCTGGATTTGGCTGTATTTAACAACGACTTGTTGCTGGCGGGGCATGTTCCTACGGAGGGTTTACGGGATTTGGCGGCCAGTCGGTTGCAAAAACTTGGCGGTTATCGTGAATTCTTTAATCAGGTTGCAGTAACAAAAGAGAAAAACAATGCGCTGCACGATTCCTGGATTACCACCCTGATCCGCACCCAGATCTTGGCTGACGCTGAAATTAATCCCAAAGAATTTAAAATCATCACCGTCGATGGCATCGTATATCTTATGGGGGATGTCATTCCTGAACAGGCTGAACGGGTTATTGCCATTTCACGTCAGACCCGAGGGGTCATTCGCGTGGTGAAACTACTGAATTACTATAATTTGAGTGAAACCCCGAAGCCAGGTAAGCATTAATACTGTGGCCTGGGTTGAAAACAGGCCACATTGTACTGCCCCGTACCAGGAAGTGGCTAACCTGGAGGTTAACCTTTACTCTATCAATGGAAGCGACCTTTATCCAGTCGTTTACGAATTTTTCTTGCTTTAAATTCTCTTAAGAGGCCTGTCGACGAATTCACGCTGGTCTCTTCTTTGCCATTTAACGTCTTTGTGGGGGGGTGGGATCGACAGTGCTGTCGGTAAGTGTGGTGGTTTTTATCGTGTTTATGGTGGATTCCATCACCATATCGGTTTAACATGCGTTCACGCATACTGACGGAAGTACGCTGCTGTTTTTCAGACATAATCAATTCCTTATTACCTTGATAAACGAGGGACGATTAACAAACATCCCATTTCATATAAAAATATAGTCAATGTGGTCATTATTTGCCATTTGCGCCGCCTGCAAGTCGAAATTTAACCAACTGACATTGCTTCTCAAAATTGATTACTTTATAATTCGCCGCGAAGATGAACAGGTGAACAGTGAAAAACCAGCAGGCAACAAGCGTTGTAAGGTCCTTACTTATTACACAACTTTTAAGCACAGCGGTTATGGCACTTGTCCTGGTCCTGTTTTATGGTCAACACGAAGCGATATCCGCTCTGTTGGGGGGCTTGGTCGCTGTGTTGCCATCGTTTTTTTTTGCCAGGACATTGTTCAAGCATCAGGGAGCCAGGGCAGCAAAAAAAATTATTAACCGTTTTTATGCTGGTGAGGCCTTAAAAATCCTGATATCCATTGGGCTGTTTATCCTGGTATTTACTTTTTACAAAGTAAAGCCGCTGGCATTTTTTTTAACGTACATTGTGGTGGTATTGAATTTCTGGTTCACGCCACTGTTTTTAGCAAATAAACAAAATAGGCCAAAAAGTGACTGAAATGGTATCAAGCACAGACTATATTAAACATCATTTGACATACCTGACTTACGACCTGAAATCAATGGAATTTGGTACGCATGGTGGCTTCTGGACTCTAAACCTTGATACCCTTTTCTTTTCCATTATTCTGGGCTCCTTTGTCCTGCTCTTGTTTTACATGGGTGCACGTCGTGTGACAACAGGCGTTCCGGGCAAGCTGCAGAATTTTGCAGAAATGTTACTTGAGTTTGCCGACAGTCAGGTTAAAGACTGTTTTCATGGCCGTAACAAACTGATAGGTCCTCTGGCGTTAACGATTTTCGCCTGGGTCTTTTTAATGAACTTCATGGACATAGTTCCCGTCGACGTATTACCAATCGTTGCTAAATCAATGGGGATTCATTACCTGAAAGTGGTGCCCACCAATGACTTAAACCTGACATTCAGCCTTTCGTTGACTGTCTTTTTGCTCATTTTGTTCTATAGCATCAAAATTAAAGGGATAAAAGGCTTCACTAAAGAGCTGACCCTGCAGCCGTTTAATCACCCCGGTTTTATTCCGTTTAATCTGTTGCTGGAATTGGTTGGTCTTATTGCCAAGCCAATTTCTCTGGCACTGCGTTTGTTTGGTAACCTCTATGCGGGCGAACTTATCTTTATTCTGATTGCCCTGTTGACTTTAAATGCCACAAGCACGTCGTTTGCCGGTACAGCCACTCTGAGTGTGGCGCAATTCCTTTTGGCTCTGGCCTGGTCCATTTTTCACATTTTAGTGATTACCCTGCAAGCGTTTATTTTCATGGTTCTGACCATTGTGTACCTGAGTCTGGCTCATGAAGAACATTAACCTGCATTTTTATTGATTTTAATTTAAACATTGTCCATTAAGGGGATTTATATGCAAGCTGCAAATTTAATCGCACAAGTTCAAGGTATGACTGTAATCGCCGTCGCACTGTTGATCGGGCTCGGTGCTCTTGGAACCGCTATTGGATTCGGTCTGTTGGGCGGCAAATTTTTGGAAGGTTCCGCACGTCAACCTGAAATGGTGCCCATGCTGCAGGTTAAAATGTTCATTGTCGCCGGTCTGCTTGATGCTGTGACCATGATTGGTGTCGGTATTGCTCTGTTTTTCACCTTTGCTAACCCTTTCTTAAGCAACCTCGGTTCTTGATAACACCAAAGTGGGGCGCTGTGCGCCCTGAATTGTTACAAGGAGACTACATTGGATATTAATTTAACACTGATTATTCAAATGCTCGTGTTTGCAGCATTTGTCTGGTTCACCATGAAGTTCGTATGGCCGCCATTAGCCAAGGCGTTAGAAGAGCGTCAGGACAAAATTGCTGATGGGCTTTCTGCCGCTGAACGCGGTCGTAAGGAATTGGAATTGGCTCAACATCGTGTCCGCGATGAATTAAAGCACGCCAAGGCGCAGGCAAACGAGATCATTGAAAAGGCCAATCGTCGTGCCAATCAAATGATTGAAGAAGCCAAAGAATCGGCCAAACTGGAAGCGCAAAAACAAGCCAAGCTGGCGCACGATCAACTTCTGCAGGAAGTGAATCATGCGAAAGAAGGATTGAGAAAACAAGTCGCTCAGCTGGCGATTGCAGGTGCCGAAAAAATTCTGATGAAGGAAATCGACGAGCAGGCAAACAGTAAATTGCTGGATAAACTGATAGAAGAGATTTGATATGTCCGAGACGATTACCATTGCCAGACCTTACGCAAAAGCAATTTTTGAGCATGCATTGCATCAAGGGAAATTGACTGAGTGGTCAACGATTCTCTTCGCCGCCTCGCAAATTGCCTTAAATGACCACGTAATTAGTTTTATTGGTAACCCTGCTGCCACGATTGAGCAGCAGATAACCCTGATGGCTGACCCTCTGAAAAAAATGGCAGACACCGGGGAAATCCCAGCCCTGGATAATTTTATCCGTACGCTTGCTGAAAACAAGCGTTTACAGATTTTACCTGATATCTACGTCTTGTTTGAAGCCATGCGCTCAGAGCAGGAAAAGACATTAACCATCAGTGTCACGAGCTATTCCACCCTTTCCAACACACAGGAAAAAGAACTCATCGATGCCTTAAGCAAGCGCCTGCAACGCCAGGTGACACTCAAGGTAGCCATTGATAAATCCTTACTGGGCGGTGCGATCATAAAGGCCGGTGATTTGGTTATTGATGGTTCAGTCCGTGGAAAATTAAATAAACTCGGTGCAGGTTTGGCCGCGTAATAGAGAGGATAGTATTCATGTCAGAACATGTCGCATTAAACCCCGCTGAAATCAGCGACTTAATCAGAAAGAAAATAGACCAGTTTAACGTTGTTTCTGAAGCCAGAAACGAAGGAACGATTGTCAACCTGAAAGATGGTATTGTTCGCATGCACGGACTGGCCGATGTAATGCAGGGTGAAATGATTGAGTTTCCGGGCGAACGCTATGGCCTGGCTCTTAACCTTGAGCGTGACTCGGTTGGTGCCGTAATTCTTGGTGATTACGCCGGTTTGTCAGAAGGTCAAAAGGGCAAATGTACCGGTCGTATTCTGGAAGTGCCTGTCGGTCGAGGTTTGCTTGGCCGTGTTGTGGATGCTTTAGGTAATCCTCTTGACGGTAAAGGTCCAATCGATGCTGAAAAGATGTCACCGATTGAAAAAGTGGCTCCAGGCGTTATTTCCCGTCAGTCCGTGGATCAACCCGTGCAAACCGGGCTTAAAGCGATCGATGCAATGATTCCCGTTGGTCGTGGCCAGCGCGAATTGATCATCGGTGACCGCCAAACCGGTAAAACCGCCATTGCGATTGATGCCATCATCAATCAAAAGGGTACTGGCATTAAATGTATCTATGTCGCAATTGGTCAAAAAGCGTCTTCTGTTGCCGCCATCGTCCGTAAATTGGAAGAGCACGGCGCATTGGAACATACCATTGTTGTGGTTGCTGGTGCGTCTGATTCAGCTGCCCTGCAGTTTATTGCACCTTACACCGGCTGCGCCATGGGTGAATACTTCATGGAAAACGGTGAAGATGCCCTCATCGTTTATGATGACTTAACCAAACAGGCCTGGGCTTATCGCCAAATTTCCCTGTTGTTACGCCGTCCACCCGGTCGTGAAGCGTACCCCGGCGACATTTTCTATCTCCACTCCCGTTTGCTTGAGCGGGCGGCACGCATTAATGCCAATGAGGTTGAGAAATTAACCAATGGCCGAGTGAAAGGCAAGACAGGATCCCTGACTGCATTACCCATTATCGAAACGCAGGCCGGGGACGTGTCCGCATTTGTGCCTACCAACGTAATCTCGATTACCGACGGTCAGATTTTCCTTGATGTTGATCTCTTTAACTCCGGTGTTCGCCCCGCCATTAACTCGGGTCTTTCCGTTTCGCGGGTTGGTGGTGCTGCTCAAACCAAGATTATGAAAAAACTCGGTGGCGGTACCCGTCTGGCACTCGCGCAATTCCGTGAACTGGAAGCCTTTTCGCAATTCGCATCTGATTTGGATGACGCAACACGCAAACAATTGGAGCGTGGTCAGCGAATTACCGAGTTAATGAAGCAGAAGCAATACTCTCCCATGTCTGTCGCAGAGATGGGTCTGTCGCTGTTTACTATTGAGAAAGGGTATCTCGATGATGTGCCAGTGGCTGAAGTGAGAGCATTTGAAGCGGCGCTGCAGGGCTACATGCAATCCTCTCATGCAAGTCTTCTGCATAAAATCAATGAAACTGGTGCTTATGACGCTGACATTGAAGCGCAATTAAAAGCAGCAGTTGAGGAATTTAAAAACACTGGAAGTTGGTAATGAATAGCCGCCGGTTGAGTTTACTGGCGGCTCAATGATTAAGCAGAATGAGTTGAATCATTTTGGTAATTAAGGCGAAGCAGATATGGCTGGTGCAAAAGAAGTCCGTACTAAAATTGCAAGTATTAACAATACGAAAAAAATCACCAAGGCTATGGAAATGGTTGCCGCGAGTAAAATGCGTAAGACGCAGGATCGAATGCGTGCATCCAAACCCTATGCCTCAAAAATTTATGACGTGGTCAAGCACATTGCTCGAGCGAATTCGGAATACCGTCATCCTTTTATGACTGGTCGTGACATTAAGCGTGTAGGCATCATTGTGGTGACGACCGATCGTGGCTTATGCGGTGGTTTAAATGCAAATTTGCTGCGAGACACTGTACGTCATATGCGGCAATGGCAGCAGGAAGGCAAGGACATCGATGTCAGTGTCGTAGGCCGCAAGGGTCAGGCTTTTTTCAAGCGTTTCGGCGGCAAAGTCATTGCATCCGTGGATCAGTTGGGTGATAAACCCAGCGTGAGTGATTTAATTGGTGTGGTCAAGGTCATGCTGGATGCATTCTACCGTGGTGAAATTGATGCCCTGCACATCATTTACAATGAATTTGTAAACACCATGACCCAAAAGCCGATGCTGAAACAGTTGCTGCCTCTTCCAATGTCTGAAGAAGACACACAACGCCTGGGACATCATTGGGATTATATCTACGAACCGGATGCCAAGGAATTGCTCGATGGTTTATTGGAACGCTACATCGAATTACAGGCTTATCAAGCGGTTGTAGAAAACATCGCCTGCGAGCAGGCTGCCAAAATGATTGCAATGAAAAGTGCAACGGATAATGCCGGTGAATTGATCAAACAGCTTCGCTTGATTTATAACAAAGCCCGACAGGCTGCCATTACTCAGGAATTGGCTGAAATTGTCGGTGGCGCTGACGCTTTATAACGAGGGTATATCATGAGTTTAGGAACAGTAGTTGAAGTAATTGGTGCGGTTGTTGACGTGGAATTTCCCCGTGATGAGGTTCCCAAAGTAAACGATGCCTTGCATCTGGTTGATGGCGATTTAACGTTTGAAGTACAGCAGCAGCTTGGCGACGGTGTTGTCCGTACGATTGCGATGGGATCGTCAGAAGGTCTCAAGCGCGGTGTAAAAGCTAAAAACACCGGTAAACCCATTCAAGTTCCTGTCGGCAAGAAAACCTTAGGCCGTATTATGGATGTATTGGGACGTCCAGTGGATGAAGCTGGTCCTATTGAAGCAGATGAATACTGGTCTATTCACCGTAAAGCCCCAAGCTACGAAGAGCAGGCCGGCAGCCAGGAATTACTGGAAACCGGTATTAAAGTAATCGACTTGCTTTGCCCGTTTGCCAAAGGGGGTAAGGTGGGTTTATTCGGTGGTGCGGGTGTGGGTAAAACAGTCAACATGATGGAACTCATCCGTAACATTGCAATTGAGCACAGTGGTTACTCTGTATTTGCTGGTGTGGGTGAACGTACTCGTGAGGGTAACGATTTCTATCATGAAATGAAAGACTCCAATGTACTCGATAAAGTATCCCTGGTTTATGGTCAGATGAATGAGCCGCCAGGGAACCGT
This sequence comes from Legionella sp. MW5194, assembly GCF_016864235.1. Lineage (NCBI taxonomy): Bacteria > Pseudomonadati > Pseudomonadota > Gammaproteobacteria > Legionellales > Legionellaceae > Legionella > Legionella sp. MW5194. The sequence continues at coordinate 3,151,165 of NZ_CP045732.1, read as the reverse complement.
CTGCGTGTGGCGTTGACTGGCTTGACCATGGCAGAGAAATTCCGTGATGAAGGCCGTGATGTACTGCTCTTCATTGATAACATTTACCGTTATACGCTGGCTGGTGTGGAAGTATCTGCATTGTTAGGTCGTATGCCTTCCGCCGTAGGTTACCAACCGACCCTGGCTGAAGAAATGGGTATGCTTCAAGAGCGTATTACATCAACCAAGACAGGCTCTATTACCTCCATTCAGGCGGTTTATGTTCCTGCTGACGACTTGACCGATCCCTCTCCTGCAACCACCTTTGCTCACTTGGATGCCACCGTCGTTTTGTCGCGTCAGATTGCTGAATTGGGTATTTACCCCGCTGTTGATCCATTAGACTCGACGTCCCGTCAATTGGATCCATTGATTGTAGGTCAGGAGCATTATGATACTGCCCGTCGTGTACAGCAAACGCTGCAACGTTACAAAGAGCTGAAAGACATCATTGCCATTCTTGGAATGGATGAATTGTCTGAAGAAGACAAGCGCGTTGTGACACGTGCCCGTAAAATTCAACGATTCCTTTCTCAACCTTTCTTCGTGGCTGAAGTATTCACGGGCTCACCCGGTAAATACGTGTCACTGAAAGACACCATTAAAGGGTTCCAGGGCATTCTGGCTGGTGAATACGATGACCTGCCTGAGCAAGCCTTTTACATGGTGGGTAGCATTGAAGAAGCCGTTGCCAAAGCGAAGACCTTATGAGGCAGGATAACATGGCGATTAGCACGCATCTGGACATTGTCAGTGCTGAAAAGGAAATTTATTCAGGCGTTGTTGAGTTGGTTGTGGCAACAGGTGAGCTTGGCGAGGTAGGGATTACCCCTGGCCACGCCCCTTTGCTGACCGTACTTAAACCCGGTGAAATCAGGATAACGCTTCCTGGCGGCAGTCAGGAAATTTACTACGTATCAGGTGGCATGCTGGAGGTACAACCTCATTGCGTTACCGTGTTGGCTGATACCGTAGAGCGTGCGGATAACCTTGATGAAGCCGCGGCTCTGGCTGCAAAAGCTAAAGCCGAGGAAGAGATTGCCAACAAAAACACGGATCTAGATTACTCCCGAGCCGCAGCCGAACTGGCCAGAGCGGTTGCTCAAATTCGAGCCATACAAAAAATTCGCAAGAATTTAAAATAATCGAACCAGACAGCAGAAATCCCGCCTTGGCGGGATTTTTTTTACCGGTATTAGACCGAATGTTGTGATAATTGGCCAATGCTCTAAGGCAGCGTTCTATTTGCCCTACAGAAAAGCAAATCAATCAGACGCCTGCCAATCGCTCTTTATGCAGCAGGAGATAACAGGATCCCTGATGTGAAGGTCTGCTTTCCCACAAACTGATTTCCTGCACAGGGATGTCCCCAACATCGGGCCACATCAAATCCTCTGGCAAAAGCACTTTTCCCTTCTGTCGCAGGCGGCCTAAGGTAAGGTGAGCACGGTAGGGTCTTTGTTCAATCTCATACCCCGCCCGCCCGATGCCTTCTCCGACTCGATTGGCAAGCGTAATCAGGGAATGATTGACGGGTACTGCAAGCGAAATGACATGCGGTTTATGCGAGGATGGGAATAGTTCGATTTTTCCCAGCTGGATAGGAAAAGCGGGAAGGTCCTGTACCTGTTGCCCCACCGAGGCAATCAGAGAAGGAATAGCCTCCTTATCAATGGCCTTTAAAAATTGTAAAGTAATATGTAAATTTTCTGGCGCAGACCATCGAATGTTTGTATTGACCAGATTGGTTTGCAGAGAACGGATCAAGCCAGCCAATGTGTTATTCGCTGCCTGAGGCAGTTGTATACCCCAAAAAGCCCGGATCGATGCCATAGTCAGAGAACGGTTTTCTTTATAGGAAAGTGTAACACACAATAAAAAAACAAGAGGAAAAGGGATGGCTCTTAAATTGATTCACATGGATGTTGATCTGCGAAAATACCCTTCCGACATTTCGCCCTTGAAGAATGAGGATGAAGTGACCCTTGGCGACGGGCACGGCAACGCCCTGAAAATGATTTATTTTTTGATAAAAACAGGCCTCATGACGCTGGCAGGAGGAGCAGAAGATTACCAAAGAATCGTGGAGATTTATGAACAGGAGTTAGACCCGCAAGCGGCTGATTATGCGCCCTATGAAAAGGCCATGGATGATTTTATTCGCATCCTCCACCAGGCGAAACCCGGCCAGATAGGGATTCTTCGCTTTCTAGGGGATGTGGTCGCTGATCGCGGTAATAATGATTTGTATACCTTATTGATTTATGAGTGGCTTCTCATCGCAAAAATTCGGGTCGAAACCCTGATGTCCAATCATGACATGGCCTTTATCAGCCTGGTCTTAAATGGTGAATATTCACCAAAGATTGCTCTGACTGTGGGGTATGACCGATTGCGTAATCAACAGATGCGATCCGCGTTTGGTGCCTTGTTTTTTCTTTATCATGGACTGTTTCCTGAAGAGCGATTTATCCATCTATTCAGTCTGTATCGCTCCACCCTGGGCCTTTTTGCCTGCAGCAAGGGAGATGACGATGAACTTATTCTGTATACTCATGCGCCGGTGGGTTTGGAAACGTTGTATGCCTTTTATGATGAATATAAACCGCGAATGACGGCAGCTTTACGGGCCACACTTCACCTTCCGGAAGAAGTTGACCATGCAAAAACCTGTTTTTATCATCTGGGTGCAGGGGAGTTGGCCAAGGTAATCGATGCCGTGAATGCTGTCTTTGTCAGCCTGGACTTACGAAAAGCCATCGATTCTGAGCGGTGTTATCTCGAAATGTTTTATCGTGACGGCCTCCCTCAAAGCATGCCGATAGAGTGTCCTCTTTTTCGCCTGTGCTGGAATCGGGATACCACTCAATTGCAGGCTGGGACCAAGGTTAAATTAACCCTGATTCACGGCCATGATCTGGCTTCGCCTTCCTTTGGAATAAGCCTTGATAATTTTCTCGGAAAAAATTCAAAAGGTGGCTTGATTAACCTGATCGACCCCTGGTATACCCTCCCCCAGGGTGGGCTGCCGCGTCTGAATGTGTACCGTTATGGCTCGTTGGCGTTGCCGTCAACACCATCCAAAAAGGCCCAGTTAAGTTATGCGGTGGTTAATTCATCGCTTGAGCCAGCATTAAAGAAACGCCCATCCATTATTGGCTTTTTTGAAAAGAACAATGACAATGACACGGACTTGTTGCTACCGGCCAAACCGATCAGTTTAAACCTGCATTTGTGAGGTGATGAATGACAGAAACAGCGTTGCAGCGCTTATTAACGCTCGAAAAAGAGGTGCGTGATTTTGGTTTTCTCTGGCCCGATGCCGACATGATTATCGAGCAGGCCATAAGCGAATGTCAGGAAATTAAAGAGGCACTGGATAATCGGCAATCCGCCGCGCGTGTGCAGGAAGAGGTCGGTGATTTATTGCACACAGCCCTTTCCCTCTGTTGTTTTCTTAACTTTAATGTTCATGAAACACTGGCCAGGACAGCCGATAAATTTACCGCCCGCATGGAGGCACTTAAAGCATTGGCAGGCGAGAAAGGGTATACTGATTTAAAGGGGCAACCCATCGAATTTCTCGGTGAGTTGTGGCAAGAGGTGAAACGAAGAACATCCGAACCATAACGACACATTTACTCCACTGCAACTAATACTACTCCAGGTGAAGCAATGAAACATCTCAATCCCATCACAGGGTTTAAAAAAATAACGATTCTTTTCTGGTTTGTCTGGTGGCTCATTGCTCTCTGGACAGATGTTGTCGGCCTGCTCGCCCACAACGGCTGGTTAATCAAAAGCTGGGCGCCAGATACAAATTACCCTTTTCTGGTGGAGTCGCTCAAAATGTATGCTGTGCCTGCCTGGGTATCCCAATGGTCCTTTGCGGGCATTATCCTGTGGTCTTTCCTGTCTACCCTGGCTTTCGGCTGGACGGCGTTAGCCTTGTTTCAGCCCACATCAGGCTGGATGCGACGCGCTGATTGGGCTTTTATTATTTCCTTAAGTTATTGGCTGGCCTTTTTCCTTGCGGATCAACTGGTAATGAAATTTGAGTTGGAAGAAAATCATATGGTTCAGGGTGGGTTTCAGTTATTGACCTATTTGAGCCTTTACCTTTTACCCGAGACCCCGCGCAAGGAAAGAGTTGAGGAATAACAAGCACTTGCAGTTAAATTCACAGGGTTATCCACAGGTTGTGCAATGACTGCGAATGACGGCCACCATAAAAAATCATTAATTATCAAGGAGATAATTGATTAATATTCAAAATAAGGCTAGGCTGATGGAAAGTTATTCACATCCCTGGTCTTTTTTGTTTTTAGCCGGCATCAGAGTTTGATAAAATAGCTTTGCCAAATTGTTCCAGAGTAAACTACGATCAACATTGAAAAGAACCAGCGAATGAATATTGTTATGAATGATGCTATAGAGCGTAAACCGATTACGGAATTTACAGAAAAAGCGTACCTTGATTACTCCATGTACGTTATTCTGGACAGAGCCTTGCCTCATCTTGCCGATGGATTAAAGCCGGTCCAGCGCCGAATTGTTTACGCCATGTCGGAATTGGGCCTTAAAGCCACGGCAAAGCATAAAAAATCCGCGCGTACAGTGGGGGATGTTTTGGGTAAATTCCACCCTCATGGGGATTCCGCCTGTTACGAGGCCATGGTCTTGATGGCCCAGCCCTTCTCCTACCGTTACCCGTTTGTCGACGGTCAGGGCAACTGGGGTTCTGCAGACGATCCAAAATCCTTTGCCGCCATGCGATATACGGAGGCACGCTTATCGGCTTATGCGGAGTTACTGTTATCCGAGTTACAGCAGGGAACCGTGGATTGGGTAGACAATTTCGACGGCACGCTGAAAGAACCTTCCCTGCTGCCGGCTCGTTTGCCTAACGTGCTGCTGAATGGTGCAACAGGTATTGCGGTGGGTATGTCGTCGGACATCCTGCCGCACAATTTACGGGAAGTGGCGGATGCCTGCATTCATTTACTTGACAATCCCCAAGCCAGCCTTGATGACCTTTGCCAATTTATTCAGGGACCTGATTTTCCAACCAGCGCTGAAATCATTACGCCCAAAAGTCAGATACGGACGGTGTATGAAACCGGTATCGGCTCAATCAAAATGCGCGCGGTGTTTACCGTAGAAAAGCAAAACATTGTCATTACTGCCCTACCGTATCAGGTATCCGGTGCCAAAGTCATTGAACAGATTGCAGCCCAGATGCAACAAAAAAAATTACCCATGGTCGAAGACCTGCGCGATGAATCTGACCATGAGCACCCCACCCGCATTGTCATTATTCCTCGTTCCAATCGCATTGATGTGGATGGGCTAATGTCCCATCTGTTTGCCACCACGGATCTGGAGCGAAGCTACCGCGTTAATTTCAATATGATTGGTCTGGATGGCAAACCGCGGGTAAAAAGTTTATCGACCTTGCTCAATGAGTGGCTGGTTTATCGGCTGATGACGGTAAAACGGCGACTTCAATACCGCCTGGATAAAGTACTTGAGCGATTGCATGTGCTTGAGGGCTTAATCATTGCTTTCCTTAATATCGATGAGGTCATTGCCATCATCCGCGAGAGCGAAGAACCGAAACCGGCCTTGATTCAGCGTTTTAATTTGAGCGAAAGGCAGGCCGAGGCGATTCTGGAGATGAAATTGCGGCATTTGGCCAGGCTGGAAGAAATACGATTGCGGGCTGAACATGACGAGTTAAGCAACGAACGCGACATGCTTGAAAAAACATTAGCCAGTGAAGCACGCCTTAAAACCCTGGTTAAAAAAGAAATCATCGCTGATCGGGATGCGTTTGGCGATGAGCGACGTTCTCCTTTAATGGAGCGACATGATGCCCAGGCCTTAAAGGAAGAAGATTTGTTACCCAATGAACCCATCACCGTGGTGTTGTCGCAGAAAGGCTGGATTCGCGCGGCAAAAGGGCATGATGTCGAAGGGCGTGAGTTAAGTTATAAGGCGGGAGATGAATTTAAAGCGCAGGTCAATGCTCGCAGCAATCAGCAGATTCTCTTTTTTGACAGTGAAGGCAAGGTTTATACTCTTCCGGGGCATGTGCTGCCTTCAGCACGGGGTCAGGGAGAGCCCCTGACCAGCAAGTTGAACCCTGCCGATGGCATGATGTTTGAAGCTCTGGCCAGCGGCGAGGCCGATGATTGGCTTGTCCTTGCATCGGATGCTGGCTACGGTTTCATTACCCGCCTTGGTGAGTTGTATGTAAAAAACCGCAACGGCAAAGCCTGCGTCAAACTGCCAGAGGGCAGCAGCCTGTTGACGCCACGTGTGTTAACCGACAGGGAAAACCAGCTTCTGGCCTGCGTGACCAATGTTGGACGTTTACTGATTTTCAAAGCGTCAGAATTGCCTGAACTCAATCGCGGCAAAGGGAACAAGATGATTAGCATTCCTGCCTCCAAAGTCATGGCGCGCGAAGAGTTCGTCATCGACATCCAGGTGTTGCATGCTGAAGATGCCTTGACGGTACATGCCGGCAAGCGTCATTTCACCTTAAAGAATGAGGATTTAAACCATTACGCGGGTGAGCGCGGCCGCCGCGGCAATCGTTTACCGCGGGGCCTGCAGAACGTGACATCGCTTCAGGTCACAGTCTTTAAGGCGGCGAACCAATGAAATTGTCAGCGAAGCAATTGCGGTGGATTTTAAATGCCTGGCCCCCTTTTTGGGGCGCGGGCATTAAAGTTGAAGAGCTTCGCGATGATTTCTCCTATGTGCGCGTGTCGCTGGCTTTTCGCTGGTATAACAAAAATTACATGCGTGTCCAGTATGGCGGAAGCCTGTTTTCCATGACGGATCCTTTTTTTGTATTGATGCTGATTAAACGTCTGGGAAAAGGGTATGTGGCCTGGGACAAGCAAAGCGAAATTAATTACATTCGGCCAGGTAAAGGCCGGGTTTACGCGGAATTTGCGTTAAGCGAGCAGCAAGTCACGGAAATCCGTGAAGCCGCCCTACGCGATGAAAAGGTTTACCCAACATTTGAAGTGGCCATTGTGGATGAACAAAAGCAAGTGGTCGCCACAGTCAAAAAAACCCTGTATGTTCGGCAGCAAAAAACAGCCACTCTCAATCAAGCTTAAATCTTCAGTCCTGTTTGGGGGATGAGCGAGTCGTCAGACGGGCTTTAAAACCCGCAAGGGATAGTGCCTTATTGGCTGGATTGCAACTGATGATAAAAATCAAACGTGGAACCGGTTAGATTATCACTGTATATCACGTCATCCTTTCCCTGTCGCGGACAAATGTAGATGACATTACTTAATTTTTTCCAGTCGAGAGGGACTACATTACAAAAAGGGAAAATACTCAAGATGGTATTATGGACGCGCTTGCTGAACGAGCTGTTAAACAGGGGGTTGGTAATGAGATTGACCACTAAAAGACCTGAAGGCTTCAAGTGTGAAGCCAATTGGGCAAAATAATCCGCAGTGAGCAGGGAGGCTGGAATAGTTTGTTGGTGACTGTAGGCATCCGCCACAATGACATCAAATTGTTCCCGTGTTTCATTGAGGTAACGCCGTGCATCCTGACCAATAAAACGACCATGGATTTTGCCCTCAAGAAAATGCTTTTCAGCCACGCTTTTAATTTGCGGATCAATGTCGACATACGTCACGTCATTCGCATGAGTGCCTGCTGCGGTGAGCGAAAAACCGCCAGCACCGATGACCAGTATTCTTTTATGCTGCAACTGGAGCTGGTTAAACAAGAAATGACGGATAAATTCAATGTAAGCAAACCCCTCTTTCTTCTCCGTTATCATTGAGCTGCCGGATAAATTAATTCGAAGCAGACGCGCATTTTGAGCGGTAAGGATTTCATAATTACCGTAATTGTTTGTTAATTTAAAAAACTGCTGCTCATAGTTCACATTCAATAATTTGATGAAATACAAAGCCAACCCGAGCAAAATCAGGAGGGGCCAGGCGAGGCCACTTTGAGGCTTTAGCAAAATAACCAGCAAGAAAAGCAGGGTGCAATTCACGACGACGGTCCAGGCTACGCCGGCAAACTGAAAAAGCAGCAGTGACGTCACCAGCGCCCCTGAAAAAGACCCCAGCGTGCTTAAAAAGAGGGCCTTGCCGCTGATGCGGCTAACTCGCTGTTCCTGACTGAATAAATTCGTGGTTAACGGGATGGTTTGTCCCAGCCAGAAAACAACAGGCGCCAGAACGAGCAGCAGGTAAAGGGTCAGGCTGGCCAGAAAAGGCAGAGACAGTCTGTTAATGGTCCACTCGAAAAAGCTGCCAATGAAACTGTAATTCAACCCAATCCCTATCCAAATCACACTGACCATGAAATTGCGGTTTAACTTTTTATAGAAATCGCTGGAATGCATGCCGCCGCGCCAATAGCCCAGGGCCAGAAATAACAAAAAAAAACCAATAATAATGCTGGTAATGACCACGCTGCCGCCAAAGAAAGGCAGTAATTGCCGTATGGTTAATATTTCGACGGAAATAGTGACAAATCCTTCCAGTAAAAGAATGGCGAGTAAGGTATGGAGCATGGTCAGGGTTTAAGGGAAAAGTTTTAAGAGTATACTCAACTATCAACCAGAAAGCATGCGTAAGACTTACCTTCGCCTTTCACGGAAAATACTGGTAAATTGAGCGCAGAATAAAAGGGCGTTGGTGTATCAATCAGGATGATGTATGAGAATGAGAATAAGGAGGCTTTGTATCGTCTCGCTGGGTTGTCTGTCGGGCATGGCTTTTGCTGCCACGGGAGAACTGATGTGGGGCAAAAGTAACCGTCTTCTGCAGCAATACCAGAGTATTCCGCTTCATCGGCCTTCGCTTCTGACCCCGCTCAGAAACATGGCGGATAGCCCGTATCAGTTGCGTTTGCAATCGACTGCCGCGCAGCATGCACGGTATCAGATTCTTTTTAGAGGAATTCCCGTTTGGGGTTATCAGTTGATCTTTCATCAACTGGATAACCAGCCGGTCTGGGTTACCGGGATGAATGTCCGTGGGCTGGAGGAAACAATTAAAACGTCAGAGGGCTTGTTGTCGGTGCAGCAGCTTAGAAAGCAAGTGCTGGCGAAAGTCAAAGGCCCGGTGAAGTGGTTTCATCATCAAAAGGTTATTTACCTCGATAGCCAACAGCACGCCCATCTCGCTTACCTCATGGCTTACTACACCCATGCACCAGACTCTGCCTTGCGTGAACCCCAGATGCTGGTGGATGCCAATACGGGTCAGGTATTAAAAGCATGGGATGCTGTTCATCGTGAACAGTGGGGGCAGGGTCTTGGCGGAAACGCGTTTCCCTTGCCTTACCGTCCCGGGTCTTTTCAACACGGTGATGCTCTGCCCGGCTTGCCTTCGCTGGGCAAATTCGAAGTCAAAGTAAAAGACGGGCGGTGTTATGTCGAGAATGACTCTCTGCGTGTCATTAACATGGCCAATTTACCACTCGGTTACGAAGCCTTCCCCATCAGTACGGAAGACGAAAACACCTATGCTTTAACTGCCTTTTCCTACGCCTGCGATCCGTCCTCGTATTATCTTAATTACAATGATGCCAACACAGGGCCAGTTAATTATTCCTTTTCTCCTGTGAACGATGCCATGTACTTTGCTGGGCAGACCTTGGCCATGTATGAAAAAAATTATCAGCAACAAAATCCTCTGGGCACGGATTTGCCTCTGCGGGTTTATACGCACTTGTCTGAAATGGACAATGCGTTTGCCATACCCACCGTGTCGCTGGATGGCCAATTAATGGCCCACCAACAAATCATCATTGGCAATGGCCATCAGTTCCTCACCGCCCCTGCTCAAACGGTCATTGCTCATGAATTATCACATAATTTTACCCAGCTTCATTCGGCTTTGGTGTATGAGGGGCAGTCGGGGGCTATTAACGAAGCGTTTTCTGATATGGCAGCGATAGCCCTGCAGGACTACATACGACAGAGCTACCCCTGGTATTGGGATGGAAAGGACTGGACGATAGGCCGTGAGGCGGTGCTTGGCGGTGCGCCTTTACGTTACATGGATGAGCCGAGCAAAGACGGCATGTCCATCGAGCATGCCAGGGAGTATACCGATGACCTGGATGTGCATTTAAGTAGCGGCGTCTACAATAAAGCGTTTTACCTTCTCGCCAATAAACCAGGTTGGACTGTGCAGAAGGCTTTCCAGGTAATGATTGATGCCAATCGCTTTTACTGGTCCCCCATTGCCTATTACGATTTTGCTGCCTGTGGTGTCATTCAGGCCGCGCAGGATCGCCAATGGGATACGACGGCTGTCAAGGAGGCTTTTACGGAAGTGGGTGTCTTTTGTCCCGTTCTTCCGAAACCGGATGCAAAAAGGTAGAAGAACCTGCAAGGCTAAATTTGCACAATAGGAATGTATTTTTTTCTAAATGACCAAACATGAAGTATAATGGCAGTCCAGCCTGAGGGAGGATTTTCAATGGTTTATTTTATACATGGCAAGGCAAAGGATTTAATTTTTGACCTCAAACGACCTTCGCTGCTTGAAAAGCCGGAAAAGACCAGAGACAGTATTATCGTTGACATCAACCGCACGCTTTTTTTAGGTACTCGCAGCGAATTAAAGGCGCACCTGAAGCACTGGCAGGACGAAACCATCCCGAATCATCTTTTCTATTGGCAGGGAGATATGAGCGCGGGCAACATTCAGCTGCTTTTTCCTCCTGATACATTCAGAAAGGCGGATGAGCCCAATGAGCTTTTAAGTGAAAGCTATTACAAACAAAAAAAAGCCGTTTCGTTTGCCTATGTGGATAAAGCCGGTGTTCCTTCAGGATTCAGTTATTGTTACCGTGCCGATGACCCCAGCCTTTGGCTGATTGCCATCACCAAAAACACCCACCTGCCTGTCGAGCAGCGTGAAGTCTATGTTGTCACCGGCTTTAACCCCGAACCCTACCTTGTGGAGCCTGAAAAAAGAGCAACCTCGGTGTCTTCTCATACCTTGTTTCCCATTTCTGGAACCATCGCAACCTACATCAATTCACCGCGCATCGAGGCAATGGCTCGCAGCCTGGTTCCCGGTATCAACAAATTTAATGTCCATGCCGATACCTTCATGCATTGTGCCCAGTATGTGACTTCGGAATTCTCCCGGTTCGAGGACAATGACACGCTGCTGCAGCTGTTGGAAAAAAATCCGGACATTATTCTCAATGATTTGCTGTTGCAAAAACTCAATGGCGTGGGCAGTCAGTTAACCCCGCGGCAGGTGATGGATTGTTTAAAGCCCCAGTCACCCTTAAAGAAGACTTTACTGTCTATCCTGGATAAAAAGACCATAACCTTAAACGATCGTGAGAAAGCCTATGCCGCCTTGAGGCTGGATAGACTGGGGCTTTTGGAGCAATACGGTTGGGTGGCTGACAATGATGCGGTGCTTGCTTTTGTAAAAAGCCTGGTAAATGAATTCGATGATCAATTAAAAGAGCATTTCAATAGCCAAGAACAGGTTGAGTTTTTCCGCTTTTTAAACCAGTCCCCTTATAAAATGGAATTGGCCCGCCAATTAATCACCCACAAAGGCAAGCCATTGCCCGTGGTATGGAAGGCAGTGGCATTTTTTCATGGTGTTTTTGCAAAGCAGGACGATCACTACATTCAGGCGGTCGTTTTTCAACTGCTGCTTATTGATCCTGAGTTAACTCCGGAGCAACTGACTCAGCTTATCGATAGCCTTACCCCTTCCAAATTCCTTTCACAGGTGTTTAACCCTATGGAATTGACAGGTTATCTGGCCAAGCAACAGCCCTTCGGCCGGCAAGTAGAACGCATTAAGGAAATGCAGGTCTATTTTGCTAATGTCTTGCCCAAATTCGCAACGGCTCAGATGTTACGTAAAAAACCGCTTCAGCCTGATTTCCTCAAAGGGTTGGGGAAACGCTACATCGACGGGCAAGACCTCCATATTCTGGCTATTTGTGAAAATGATAACCAAATCAAGGCTTGTCAGGTATTGTTGGAACTGGGGTTTCCAGCAGAAATACTGGCATTTACGGTGCCCAATGACGCATTGGTTCTGGCCATCAATCATTTAGATTCCTTAAGTCTTAAATCAGCGATCAGTCCTTTACTGAATATGCCCCTTTTCCATGTCGTTCTCGTCGCCATGAGTACTTATCCTTTGGCGCAGCAACGCGCATTATTGGTTTTTGTTGCGCTGGGATTAATCAAAGTGGAGGACATGGACAAATTACGGCAGCGCCTTGTTGCAGAACCTTACCTTGCTAATCTTATCGTTTTAATGCATGAAGAAAAATTCATGCCGTCACAGATGCAGGGCATTAGCAGCAATCCAGTAAAATCGAGGGCCCTGAATCTCTTAATGACATTAAAGTTGCCTTTTGATCTCGCGGTGCTTGATTCACCATTGTGTCATTTGTTGAGTTTGCTTTACAGTCAGTGTGAAAATTCGCTCTATAAAAGTGAGGTCAAAGAATACCTGACTGACGTTTTACCCAGGCTGTTAAAAAACCAGTTCCCGGCCCCGGTGGATAAGCCTGAGATGATTCATCAGTTAAGCCGCATTATCAATGACTATCAACAAGTCGCTTCGTTGGCGTCTCTTCTCGGCATCGATTTGCGCTGGCTTGATTTACTCAAAAAGAAACCCAGGCTGGAGGCGATGGCGGTTGCTCTGCGTCAACTCGATGTCGATTCAAAGCACGGGGGCATTAGCCGGATGCTGGCATCTCAGCTGTTTAAGGAATTCGCGTCCTTTTTTGTCATGCTGGATGACAAGCCCGCGGATGAATTCATACAGCGGGCGGTCGCAGCATTTAAAATCATTCAGCTGGAAGACCAGGACAGTCCATTAACCAATTATTTCCCGGCCTTAATAACCAACCCCCAATTGGCTGAGGCTGTTTTAGCCGTTCATAAACGAAACCTGCCAGTACGGTCGTTATTACAGGAAGAGAATCAGGCCTCCCGCGTGGTTTTGGTTAATCGTTTGGCACGCCGAGGCTCAACGAATGCCGCGCATTACAAATTGGCGATGGAAAACGATGAGCAAGGCTATGACTTTCGCAAAATCATGGTTAAGGTTGAACATTTCCCGGCGGCTTTGCAGTCTGATGCCGCGCAGTTTGTTTACAGGAGCATTACCCAGCGTCAGACTGGCGGATTTTTTAAGCCCGAGCAGGAGGGACAGGCGCTCGCCGGCGATACTACTTGGCAGTATGGTGATTACCTGGCGATGCGTGTGCTATTAGTCAATCGCTTTCGACTGTTAGGGCTCGATAGAACACTAATCGATCTCCTGCTCGAAGAGAACGAAAAAGGCAGGCAGTTTTTTACTATGGTCACACAGATTGAAACCCGTTTTCAGAATATCCGCGTGCGATTATCAACGCATTCCCCAGATAAACTCGCTCGTTACCTTGAGCCGGAACGTCAATACCGGACCCAACTTTACCAGATGGTATTTGCGGCAATGAATCAGGAGGTGCCCCCCCATAAAGACACCTTTTTAAAGCAGCTTAAACAGGTGGAGACTCCCCTGATGACCATAGCCAATGAAGACAGGAATCCGCGATTAAGAAAAACACTGATGATCATTGCCAACATGGTGACCTTGATTTTTACGCTGACTCTTGCCAACGCTTACCATTACCGAAAAAGCGGCGATTTTCTCTTTTTTGAGCGGCCGACCACCAGCGAAGACATCAACACACTGGATATTGAGCTTGCACGGACCATTGGAGCGCCTGCGGCATGAAACGAAGTGCATTAGCGATTGTCCTGGCATTGATTTTTTTGGAGTGGCTGGATTTCAGTCTTTATTTGTATTTGGCCAAATCGGTATTTGCCAAAGAATTTTTTCCGCCTTCGTCGTATAGTCTGCTTCTGTCGTTTGCGCTCTTTGCCGCTGCTTTCCTGGCGCGCCCCTTGGGTGGATGGCTGTTCGGGCAGCAGGCGGATGCCATCGGCCGACGAAAGCCCATGGTTTGGTCTGCCGGTTTAATGGGCATCGCAACGGTAGGTATTTGCTTATTACCCGACTACAACACCATTGGCATTGCCGCTGCCTTTGGTCTTTTATTCCTGCGCGTGGCGCAGGGTCTGGCGTTGGGTGGGGAAATCAATACCTCCGCCATGTTTTTGATTGAACATCATGCAAAACAACCGCTGCGGGCGGGCAGTCTTGTTGCCGCAAGCGGTGCGGCTGGTATGTTTCTTGGCGGGGCAATGGCTGCTCTTTTGCAATACAGTCCTGTTCCCTGGATGTGGCGACTACTCTTTGCCAGTGTTGGTCTTTTGTCCTTGTGGGTTTGCCGGCTTCGCAAGCGCTTGACGGAATCGCCCGAATTTAAAACCAATCACGCGCCCATTGCCGAGATCTGGCGTACACATGCGCAGGGATTGATGAACATTGCCATGCTTGGCGCATTTGTCAGTGTCACCGTGTATCTCTGCAATGCCTTCTGGGTCTCCTATGCCATTGACCGGGGTCTTTGGAGCAGCAGCCAATGCGCCTGGATTGGTTCACTAGCGCAATTGTGTTCGGCCTTGCTGGCTCTGCCCCTGGCGCGCGCGGTGAGTCCGGAACGTGTGTATTTGCTATTGCGACTCGGTGCCGTGATTGCCCTGTTGACTGCACCGGTGTTGTTTTATTGTACTACCATTGCCTATGCTCCGGGTGTGATCGCTGCGTTGGCAGGCTATGTATTGACCAATGGCTTGATTTGTTCATCCATGTTTTATTTCCTCTATTTACAGTTACCGGCCCAGTACCGTTGCCGCGGTGTGTCCACTGTCTGGGCATTGGCGGCCAGCATTGGTGCGGTGAGTTTGCCGTTTGCCGAACAGGCTGTTCAATGGCATTGGTTTTGGGTTCCACCACTATTGGAATGCGTGTTTGCCACTATTGCATTTTTATTTCTCTCCAAGTCTTCGCCCCATTCCGCAGCAGGTGATGTAAAAACAATTTAAGCTGATCAAAAGGCAAACAATAATCGTAACATCAGGTTTTATGTCCACGGAAAATGCAAACAATTTCATGTCCATGCACATTTGTTATAGAAAATACTATTGAATTACGCCTGATTTTCTGCTTAATATGATTATTCTGCACCGACGGAAACTTAAGGAATGAGCCATGACTTTGCCAAAGAAGGCGTTACGGTATGGCCAGTTAAAATTTACCAACGACAAGACGGTACCCTCCTCTGGTCATGTAATAGAAAAAGCAACTTTTGTAGATGCTGTTGATGGTGAGAAAACTGGATTTTTTAAACCCCTAAGCGGCTCTTACCCACGAGTGCTGGCTCTATACTCAGTCGCTGTCAGCGTTGCACTGCGCAATTCCCTGGGCGATAATGCAGCGGAAGAGCGGCTGGTCTACGATGAAAAGGGTGAGATTTGTGGAACCCTCTCAATTGCCCTCAAAAAATACAAGCCTATGGCCCCTTCCGGTGCTACCCTGCCTGTCAATGCCAGTGAAAGAGAAGAGGTTTATCCGAGCTACAATACCTTGTTGGCGCATAATGTCGCCAAGTGGCTTATCGCAGCCTGGCGGCATAAATGCGACGATCGTCACCCTGGGAATACCGACCTGGACAACATTCTCGACTACGACATGATGCTGTGGGGCATCACCTGGATAATGAAAGGCGCTCGTAATACCGATGGCATTGTCAAGGAACATCCGGAAACGTCCATGGGCTTAAAAAGCACGGATCTTGATAATTTTCCCATTATCGAGACCCGTACTCACTGGCCCACCAACACCATGCCAGGCAATTTGAACCTGACCAAACGGCACATGTGTTATCAGTCCTTTCGCGATCTTGCGGCCAATCCCTCCATCAAACTGGATTCCGATAGCCAGCCCCAAAGTTTCCAGGAGCAGTTTTTCAGTGCGATTTTGCAGGAATTATTAACGTATGAACCCTCAACCCTGAAAGAGCGTTTCAATGAGTATTTCGGCGACGAGCCGCTAAACTACCTGTCACTGCCGAGCGATAAAGCCGAATTATTATCAAAAACTTACCCTGGCCTGTTTAATACGGAAACGGATCGTGAGCCTTTCGTTAACCACATCCTTGACGTTATGCAGCATGAATACGATGAGTTTTATCGTAACACCGTTTTTTATGGGGGGATAGAAAAAAACGCATCCGGTGTTCCGGTCATGAGTTTTCGTGATTTCCTGCAGGCGCGGCCGTCTGCCTTTAATAAAACCAAAGCCTGGGCAGAGCAGGAAAATGCATCCATAGAAGAGTACTCGCAAGCGTATAAAAAGAAAGCCGAGTCAGCCCCGTCAGCAGGTGCACCGAATTATTATTGTTTACCGACTGCGGCAAAATATGATTTGGAAAGAATGCATGCCCGCTATCATCAAATCTGGCGTGATGCTCACACCCTGCATTTTAAAGCCATCCTATCCAACATTGACAAATTGCTGGAAGGTCTTTGGGAGGAGTTAACCCGAAAGACCTCCCTGGCCAGCAAAACACTGGAAACAAGTAAAGCTTCTGCCACCAAGCCCATGGAAGAGATTACTCGCTCCATTCAGTTATTTAAGTCGGACATCGAGATGCCTAAACTGGATTGCGATGAAGAAAATCCGCTGGCTCAGGGGTACATTGAATTAAAGCGGTTAAGGCAGGATTTAGGGAAATGCACTGATCGGTATTTTGACCTGCAGGCCGGGCAGTTAAATGACGAAGCCAACATGCAGTTCTGTATCGACATAACCAATTGCTGTCACAATTATGAAAATCGGCTTTTTAAATTATTTGGCCAGACACCCAGCGCAGAAGCCTGGCGTAACATCATTAACCAAATGTGGGAGTTTAATACCAGTTTTGGTTTTGTGCGACACCTAAAAGGCAAGGATGCGCCGATTGGGCGTCAGGAGAAGCCTGAGACAACGCCATTCGTGATGCGTAATCATACCGAAAAAGCGGTGATTTCAGCGACGCTGCAAGCCCTGTTCGACTGGGCAAACGACATTGGTCGTATCACGCTGGATGGTTATATTGGCGAGGTGATCGTCAAGCATTACAAGCCTTCTACTTTGAATGTATTATCCAATAAACATCGAACCGATGTTTTAAGCTACCTTAAAAACAGCAAAGAAAAAGGGGAAAACATTCTCGGATGTATTCTGGCGACAGGGGGAACAGAGAGCAATTCATTGAATACGCTGCTCATCCAATACCTCGTGCCCATGATGCTGACGCACCGGATTGGGCAAAGCGATGTCAATTTGTCATCTGTTTTGCGAGCCGTGCAAAAAAAAGAATTTGAAGTCAGAACTTACGCCGCCGAAGCGCAGAAGTTTGTTCAAGCGGACCCTCGCTTTACCCATGTTTATTCTGCTAAGGCGCGTCAGTCCTTCACAGATAGCATGTATCAATGGGCGCAGACTATCGATAGTGAAAAGTTTAAAAAAATAATTCGGCAGGTCATCAAGAATAATTATAAGTCTTACTCATTTAATATCTTCAGTACCAGGACGCGCGCTACTGAAGTGGAAGGTTATCTTAAAGATTCTGGCAACAGCAATGAGATGATTCTGACCAAAATTTTTTGTGGCGGAGGCTGTGAAAGTGCACTCAGTCACGAGGTGTTCAAAGAAGTGGTGCAGCTAATGCAGGCCAGCGAGGGGGCTTATCCCCTCGCCAATCAAGTGACAACAGATGACATGCGAGCCCATTTTTTTAATGCAGTATACGAAAATGCCAAATCGCGAAGTTTCAACAAAACAAACACCGCGCCACGGGAGTTCAGCCATTAAGGCTGACTTGCCCGGGCTTTAAGGGAGACAGCGTCTCTTTTAGCTCATGCACTAAATCGCTCATGGATTCATTATCATAATCCTGTGATGTTTGGGCTTTGTCCTTAAGGTGGTCAAACTCCTCCTGCATGCAGCTGGTTTCCTCTTGCGGAAGCAGGTGCGAGGCAGCGGATAATAAATCCGCCGCCTGGGTGGCCAGCTGGTTAAACGTTTCTTTGTCATTGGACGAACGTCGGCTTGGTGCAGGCCTCTGCCAGGCGTCGTACAGTAATTTCAGGCCGATAAAAACTAAAGGCAACAAAACCAGCGTACCCAACAGGACAGAAGCCGAAATGGCCGCCGCTTCTGGCTTTAAGGCAGCGGTGTTTGAAGGGCTGCTTTGGGCGAGGGTGTCATTGCCTGCCAGTAGAGAGGCTGTGCAGGGTTGGTTGGTTAGGCAGGATGACGCCGGCACGCGCTGGGATTGCGCCTGGAAAAAAAGCGGCGCCTGCGGTAGCGATGCCTGTTTGGCAAAAGATGAGGGCGGCTCAAATGATCGAGTGCCTAAATCCACAGGCGGTAGTTGCTGTTGATTGTCGAGGATCGGTGTGGGTTTATCGGGGACGGGCAAACCATTCATCTCCTGTTGATGACCAACCCAGGCATGCATGGAATCCATTAAATGCTGGACAAGCTCACGCGTGGAACTCACCATGGCAATTTGCCGGGTTTCTGTCCCTTGCTGCTTCAGATGAGTGAGCACCTCATGCACCCCATCGAGTAATTCCTTGCTGGCGGCGCTTAAATCCGAGACGGAGGTGGGAAAGCGCGCGAGGTTATCCTGATTGTTAATATAGCGGTCGATTTTTTCCGCTTTTCCGGACGTCATTCGTTGCCACCAGCTTAAATCCTGCTTATCCTGAATCAATTGATGATAAAGCCGTGAATTTGCTTCCACTACACTGACGATGTGTTGTTCCGATTGCTGAACAAACTGTTCAATGCCAAGCAGCAGATTGTTCATTTGCCTTCGAAACTGGATGAGTGTAAACACTTCGCCGGCCTGGTCAAATAATTGCAGCAGGGAATCGAGAATATGTTGAAAACGCAAGACCTCTTGCAAGTCGCTGATGCTCTGACCGTAAGCCGCTTTAATGTCTGTCGAGGTTTTGTCAATTAATCCCAGCGCCGGGCAGTTGTCCAGGGTATGCGGCGTCAGCTTTAATTGACTTAGTTCCGGGTTTCCGGGTTGTGCCAGGGCATCGCTTGTCTTTTCGGCACAGTGTTTGGCAGAGAGGGTGGGAAACTCCTGCTTGCCTTCAATGCCTCTGGGCACGTCTGAAAAATGCTCCCAATAGGGATGAGGGTTAACCGTGCCGTCTGTCAGGGCAAAATGCAGCACCGTGTGACGGAGTTCAGCGACGCGGTTTAATTGGTGTCTAACCTGTTCAAACTGCAATTTTAACTGGTGTGACTGCTGTCTATTCTCAATGTCTTTGGCAATGCGATGTTCCAGCGTGTAACGGCAATCGGCAAGGAACAGGCGGTCGCTTCCCTGAGTCGGTGAAACGTGTGTTTCGACCACACGCAGGTATTTATTAAGCAATTGCAGCTGTTTGTTAACAAATCGCCCATCATGAATAACCGCCATGCGGTTAAGCATTTGTACGGCATCAAGGAACACATAATTAAGCGGCTGATTCAGATGCCGGTCGTCCAATTGATTATTACGTATTAACAGGTAGTCGCCGATGTAGCGGGTCATGGTGTTTAAGGCGGGCCAATGAAGCTGGCGGTTTATCAGGCCGATGTGAAAATCATCACGGCTTAAACCCTGTCTCGGGCGGTATTCGTTGGCAAAAATCCAGGAGCCTTCATTGACATTGACGAGGGCCACCTGGTTATCAGGGGAAAACCAGGCCATGTCCGTGCGCAACAAGTCGGGGTCGAGGCCGCTTTGGCTACGGGCCGCGACAATGGCTTCCCGCAATTGCAGTTCGTCCTGAGTGTAGCAGGATTCGTCATGCAGCGGACGAGTAAAAAAACCAAACCGGGCTTGTGGCGGCATGGCGCGATAGGTGATTTGATGATGCCCTTCCCGCATAAATCCTCCCTGACGTCCTATAGAGCAATAACCATCCTAGTTGAGCTCCATTCCATTCATTTGTAAAACCAATTATTAATTAGCCATATAATTATCCAATTGTAAAATGATTTCTAATCCAGCATTCACAATACGCTATAATTCATGACAAACGGCGTATTTTCAGGGTATATTTCCTCATCCTGCTTTTTTTAATAAATACTCATGTCCCGTGATTTTCTAAAAACCCTGCCGCAATTCATTGCGCCAAAACACACATTAACCTCCATGGCAGGTAAGCTGGCGGAAGTGAAAGTGCCGGCGGTCAAAAACCGTTTGATCAAACGCTTTATTGCCAAATACAGCGTGAACATGAGTGAGGCGTACGAGGAAAACCCCGAGAATTATGCTTGTTTCAATGATTTTTTTATTCGTCATTTAAAGCCTGATTGTCGTCCGCTGGCGGACGCTGACATTGTGTCGCCCGTGGATGGCGTAATCAGTGAGTTGGGTCGTATTGACAGGGGTCAGTTACTGCAGGCCAAAGGGCGTTATTATAGCGTGGATGATTTCCTGGCCTGCGAGCCATCGCGCTATGAGCCGTTTGTGAATGGCCGTTTTGCCACCCTTTATCTGTCGCCTAAGGATTATCACCGCATTCACATGCCGATAAAGGCGACTTTGCAACACATGATCTATGTCCCAGGAAAATTGTTTTCTGTACAACCCGCCACCGCCAGAACGGTGCCGCGCCTGTTTGCGCGCAACGAACGCCTTGTGGTTTTTTTTGAGACCCAGGTTGGATTGATGGCCATGGTATTAGTGGGAGCTGTCATTGTGGGGGCGATTGGCACGGCCTGGGAGGGCGATTTAAAGCGCCTGCATCAGGTGCAGGAATTCAGCTACGCTGAAAGCCCCCTTAGCCTTGAGCAAGGGCAAGAGATGGGTTACTTCAAACTCGGGTCAACGGTGGTGCTGATGTTTGCCAATGGCGCCAAAGTGGACTGGCTTCCATCGCTTAAGGCTGGCGATGGAATTCGTTATGGTGAAGCGCTAGCGACTATTTCACCTTAAAAATAACCATTGGCTCGAGACTAACCTGTGTTGCTGTCACCGTTGCGACTATTGTTATCTGCCAGAATGGCACAGGGGATTAAACACATGAGCGTTTCAGTACGATAATGGATGAATTGAAACATTGACTGATGTTTTTAATGATGTTGATTCAGGCGAATGAAGAAAAATCGCGAGTATTTATTTCAAAAATGGTTCATGTAATGCGACGATTTACTGCGTAAAATGAAATCCATCAATGGTACCGAGAAGAGGACTCGAACCTCCACGGGGTTACCCCCACTAGCACCTGAAGCTAGCGTGTCTACCAATTCCACCACCTCGGCATAGGACGGTAAAATACTCAAGAACGTCGGGTCTGTCAATGATTATTCGAGTATTTTATGAAATAAAGTGTTTTTCTGACTCTCTATACCCCTGTATTCTTGTTATAGTTGAATTTTTTACAAAAAACAAAACTCTGGAAAACCTCATGTCTTTCGTCACGGTGATTGAACGGTGCATCAATACCATCATGGCGGTCATTCCACGTGGAAGGCCGTCGCCTGAGATCCTTAAACAGGCGCGCGTGATTGCTCATCGCGGTGCCCATGACCGCCAGGTTATCGAAAACACGGACGCGGCTTTTGCCCGCGCCCTAAGCTGCCATTGTTGGGGAATCGAACTCGATGTGCGAAGCACTGCGGATGGTGTTCTTGTTGTGCATCATGACCCCACCCTTATGCGATTATGGCAGCGACCTGAAGCGATTGGCGAGTTGTCTTTTCAAGACTTGCGGGAACGGGTCCCGGACATTCCTTCGCTGGCGGAGGTCATCAACCATTATGGCAAGCGACTTCATTTGTTTATTGAATTGAAAACCCCCGTGGATGAGACCCTGTTGTATGAAGACCTGCAGGCATTAACCCCAATTGACGATTACCATCTGATTAGCCTTGATGAGGCATTGCTTCGTCCCTTCACACGTTTCCCGCGAGCAGCCCTTCTTCTCGTCCCGGAACATAACAATGTGCAACAGTTCTGCACCTTGAGTTTAAAAGCAAATTACGGCGGGGTGTTAGGTCATTATTTGTTATTGAGCAATAAAAAAATCAAACCGCTCACGGCAGCCAGGCAGCAGGTGGGGGTTGGATTCATCGATTCAAAAAACAGCCTGTATCGGGAATTGAATCGCGGTATTCGATGGGTGTTTACCAACAGGGCGCAGCTTGTCAGCGCCCTGTTGAGTAACGAGATTGCCCGTAAGGATTAGCGGGGTGAAATCATTTCTTCCGGTTTAACATACTCATTAAACTGTTCAGCGGTGAGGTAACCCAGCTTGACGGCGGCTTCCTGAAGCGACGTGTTGTCATGATGGGCTGTTTTGGCAATTTTGGCCGCTTTGTCGTAACCAATGTGTTGATTTAACGCAGTGACCAGCATCAGTGAGTTTTTAAGGTAATACGCAATTTTTGCTTCATTGGCTTCAAGCCCTTCCACACAAAACTCCTGGAATGAATGGCAGGTGTCTGCCAGCAGATTCAGAGAATGCAGAACATTAAAAATAATGACCGGCTTAAAGACGTTGAGTTCGAAATTCCCTTGGCTGGCCGCCACCGCGACACTGGTGTCATTGCCGATCACCTGAGCGCAAACCATGGTCATGGCCTCGCACTGGGTGGGATTAACCTTGCCGGGCATGATGGAGGAACCGGGTTCATTTTCAGGCAAAATCAATTCGCCCAATCCGCAGCGAGGACCTGAGCCCAACCAGCGCACGTCATTGGCAATTTTCATCAAAGCACAGGCTAAAGCCTTCATCGTACTATGCGCCATCACCAGTGCCTCATGCGAGGCCAAGGCCGCGAATTTATTGGCTGCTGACACAAAGGGTAGTTGTGTCAATGCGGCGATATGCGTTGCGGCTTTGTCTGCGAACTGGGGATGAGTGTTCAATCCTGTACCGACAGCGGTACCCCCTAAAGCCAGTTCATAAAGTTCCGGCAACACCGCCTCAAAACGATGCAGACAGGCATCAAGCTGGGCTACGTAACCCGAAAACTCCTGACCTAACGTCAGAGGCACCGCATCCTGCAGATGCGTACGGCCAATTTTAACGATGCGGTTAAAACGATCCATTTTGTCCGCGAGCGCATCGCGAAGATGTTGCACGGCGGGTATTAATTTCTGCTTGAAAGCCAGTGCGGCAGCGATGTGCATGGCGGTAGGAAAGGTGTCGTTCGACGATTGTGACATGTTGACATGGTCATTGGGATGAATCGGTGTTTTGCTGCCCATGACGCCGCCGGCCAGCTCAATGGCGCGGTTGGATATGACTTCGTTGGCATTCATATTGGATTGGGTGCCGCTGCCAGTTTGCCAAACGTGCAGGGGGAAGTGCTCATCAAGCAGGCCGGCACTGACCTCATCGGCGGCTTTGATGATTAAATCGGCTTTATCCTGACTTAGCTTGCCAAGCTCAAGGTTGGTTAACGCCGCTGCTTTTTTCAAAATGCCAAAGGCATGGGTGACTTCTCGCGGCATGATGTCGCGGCCAATGTTGAAGTGATGAAGGGATCGCTCTGTCTGTGCGCCCCAATACCGGGAAGCGGGCACAGCAATTTCGCCCATGCTGTCCGTTTCAATGCGTGTGTTACTCATAATGGGTTCCTGATTAGCAAAATGCTAATCTTAACACAGCCACAGCAGCGGGCCGCAACAGAATCAACCGCTTTTTTCCAGGTCGTCCAGTTTCCAGCGCCGATGCGGCCATAACCATTGGGCGGGATTGGCTAAGATGAATTGCTCAATGGCTTGATTATAAATTCGGGTGTTGTCATGCAGGGCCTGCTCCCAATCCTCATTTTCTTTCCAGACGAGGGCGGGATAGAACTGAAGAACATGGTGTTTTTTGTTGAGTCTATAGGTGGCGCCGGGGACAACCAACGCCCCTGTTTTACCTGCCAGGAAAGCAAGCGTCTTATAGGTTCCTGCTTTGCTGCCAAAAAAATCAACGGCAATACCATGACGTCCATTTATGCTGGCATGCTGGTCAAATGTAAACACCAGGACGTTATTGTCACGCAGCAATTTTCGTGCGTGTTTAAACATGTCGCGGCTGTCAATGATGGAAAGATTTGCCTTTTGAAAGCGCTGGAACAGGATTTTTTGCAACCATTTGATACGGATTGCACGGCGGACAAAATAAAAGCGGCCAGAAAGGGCCGCAATCGTGGGAAAGCCCAGTAAGGGAGCATATTCCCAATTGCCTACGTGAGCACAAAGTAAAATCACGCCGCGTTGTTGTGCATGGGCAGACAGAAGATGCTCAAGGCCTTCGATTTCTATTCCCTCTCTCAGCTTGTCATGATTGCACCATCGTATAGAAATGATTTCTTTGAGTGTTGTTAAAAAGTGGGAATAAAAGGCTTTGGCCAGATTCATTTTTTCCTGTTTGGAATGGCATTTAAAAACGCGCTCTATGTTTTTCATGATAATGCGCTTGCGCAGCGGGACGAGATAATACATCAGGCGGCCAACGGCAGTGATTTTAAGATTATCGAGGGAGATTTGCGGCATGGATGCTCCGGGTCCTTTAGAGTTGCCAGCGCTTATAAGACCAAATCCACTGCTCGGGATGACGCAACAGCAGCCTCTCCAGTGTTTGGTTATAAATCACGGTATTTTTTAATAGGGCAGCGGCTGAATCTGGATCCTCCTGCCAGGTGAGTGCGGGATGAAATTCGATCCGATGCCTGCCTTTCGGTAATCGATGGCAGGAAACAGGAACGACAGGGGCACCCGATTCGTTGGCTAATAAAGCCAAACCCTGATAAGTGTAGGCTGGCAAATTTAAAAAATCAGTGAGTAACGTCCCTTTTGATTTCGCTGGCGCTCGTTGATCAAAGGTGATGAAGACCAAGCCTTGCCGCCTGAGAGCGTCAAGGATAGGGCCTCTGGCCTTGTTTTTAGGGATAATGGTTAAGCCGTGACGTCGGTAATTAGCAAATAGCAATTTTTCCGCCCAGGCGCGTTTAATGGGCTTGCGTACAGCATAGGCCGGGTTAGAAGTAGGGAGCATGACATAACAGAGGGGGCAACCAATTTCCCAGTTGCCAAAATGGCCAGTGAGCAGCAGGACGCCCTTGTTTTGCTTTACGGCTTCCAATAAATGTTCAAGCCCCTGCATATCCGTTTTTCTTTTCAGGGGTTTCACCCCCCGTAACAGACAAATAATCAACTCTTTAAACAGCGTGATCATGTGGGAATAAAAAGCCATAATCAATTGTTTTTTTTGTTTGTCCGATAGTCGATTTCCAAAGGCAGCATGGATGTTGGTGTGGGTTTGAGACGTCGGTTTATGGAATGCATGGTAAAACAGCCGCCCTAACCAGGTGATGGATGGCTCATGGGATGTTTCCTTGTGTTCCATAGCACTCTCACAGCACAAAACGTGAATTTTACCAGCACCGTGTGCATTGTAAAGCAAGGGAATGTCCACTATAGTCGGTTTACTTAAAATTCCGCAGAGTAGTAAGGGATGGGCGAGCGTCCAATCAAAATAGCCATCGTAGCAGGGGAACCTTCGGGGGATTTATTAGGGGCGGGATTAATTGCGGCGCTTAACGAGGGGCTTGGGAATGTCACGTTTGTCGGCATCGGCGGAGCGCAAATGCAAAGCCAGGGATTTCATTCTTTTTTTCCAATGGACTACCTGTCGGTCATGGGGATTACCGATGTGTTGAAGCGTTACTTGCCGCTGCTTTTTTTGCGCAAACGACTAATCAGGGAATTGACAATGAATCCCCCCGACGTGTTTATCGGCATTGATTATGCCGGTTTTAATCTGGTCGTCGAGAAAAAGCTTAAAAAGCAAGGGATAAAAACCATCCATTATGTCAGTCCCAAACTATGGGCATGGCGGCAAAAACGGGTGTATAAAGTCAAGGAGGCTGTGGATCTGATATTGACCCTGTTCCCTTTTGAAAAAACATTTTATCAACGGTACGGGGTACCGGTTTCTTTCGTTGGCCATCCACTGGCGGATATGATTGACCCGCAAGTGGATAAAAAGCGCCTAAGAGAACAGGCTGGTTATGCTGATTCCGATACCCTCGTTACCCTGCTGCCTGGCAGTCGTCTTGGCGAGCTTCGTTACTTGGGTCCGCTGTATCTTGACGTGATGAAGCAACTGAGCCTGAAACGGCCGGATCTTATCTTTATCGTGCCCCTGGCAACTTCAAAAGCCATGGCATTGTTCGAGGCGCAATGGCGTGCGTCAGGTTATCTTCATCTGAATATAAAACTTCAGCAGGGGGGGGCGAGAGAGGCGATGGCGCTGGCTAATGCGGTGTTGGTTAAATCGGGTACGGGAATCCTTGAAGCCATGTTATTAAAATGCAATATGGTGGTCGCGTATAAATGGAGTGCCTTGAGTCACCTCATCATTGCCCCGCAGCTTAAAATTAACTACATTGCGCTGCCTAACCTGCTGGCCAATGAGGCGCTGGTGCCGGAATTTATTCAAAAGCAGGCCAAGCCTGAGGCCATCAGCCAATGCCTTCTAGAATTACTGGCCAAGGGCGACGCCCCTGCCAGGGTAATGGAAAAATTTGAGCGGTTGCATCAGCAGTTAAAGCAGGATGCCAATAGCAAGGCCGCCATGGCGGTCATCAAACTCCTCCAGGCCGCGCCTTCATCGGCATAATTTTTTCAAGCTTAATGATTGTTTATGCCATTGGCGGGCCTCGATGGCGGGGGTTCCTCCTGCCCGTGTCCCGGGCGGCACATCGTTAATGACCAGCGAGTGGGCTAATACCATGGCGCCGTTGCCGACTTTCGCGTGGTTAACCACGCTGACGCCCCCGCCTACGGTCGCAAATTCCCCCAGGTGGGAACTGCCGGCAATCCCGGAAGTGCCGGCCACGATGCTACCGCGGCCAATGGTGACATTGTGACCAATCTGCACCAGGTTATCAATGCGGCAATGATCCTCAAGGATCGTGTTTTTAACGGAACCTCGATCCACGCAAGTATTGGCGCCTATTTCCACGTTGTTACCAATGATGACGCAGCCGATATGAGGAATGCTGTAATGGCCTTCTGCGTCCGTGGCAAAGCCGAAGCCCTCCTGCCCAATTTTAGCGCCCGTATAAATCACCACGTCATTGCCCATCAGGGTGTTGGTGATGCTGACGTTGTTTTCTATGCGACAATTTTTACCAATGATCACGTCATGGCCAATGTAACTGTTCACGCCAACTTCGCTTCCCTCGCCGATGACGGCACGTTCACCAATGTATGCCCCAGGCTGAATAATGCACCCCTTGCCAATGGAAGCGCTTCTGGCAATAAAAGCCTGGGGCGAAATACCGGGTGCTTCTTTGGGGCGGGAATAAAAATGCTGCATGACCAGTGCGAAGGCTTTATAAGGGTTGTGATGAATCAGCAACTTCATAGCCGGCGGGGCATGTTTAACCGCGTCCGGGAAAATGACGCAGGCTCCCGCAGAGGAGTTTTTAAAGGTCTTGATGTATTTTAGATTATGGAATACGGCAATGTCTGATTCTTTAGCCTCATCCAGAGGCGCTGCCTGATGAATCAGGCAATCGCTGTCTTCGGGGTTATGCAGTGCAGCGTCAGAAATCCGGGCCAAGGTGGCTAAGCTGAATGGGCCGTGATTTTGATTAAAACGCAAGGATTTCATTCGCGATTCCCCCGACAAATGCCGCGTTCACTGTGACGAAGAAAATGGAGCAGGCAGGCGATTTGCTCATCCGGCAACAAGTCCTGTTCAATTTCGGCAATGGCATTGGGTAAATGATAATTGCAGCGATGAAGGATTTTGTAAGCGCGCTGGATAAGCAGACGCTGCTGAGGTTTAAACTGATTGCGGCGCAAGCGTTCAATATTGACCCCATATAATTTGGCGGGATTTCCCTGCACCAGGGCAAAAGGCGGGATGTCTTTATTGATGTAACTCTTGGCGCCTATCATGGCCATGCGTCCCAGTTTACAAAATTGATGAATAACCGCAATACCGCCAATGGTGACCCAATCTTCGATGATGACATGCCCCGCGATACCGACAGCATTGGCAATGATATTATGATCGCCCATTCGTACATCATGGCCCACATGGCAGCTGGCCATTAATAAATTAGCATGGCCAATGGTGGTTTCGCCTCCTCCGCCGGCTGTGCCGCGGCTGATGGTAACGTATTCCCGAATAATATTGTCATCACCCACGGAAACGAAACTTTTTTCGCCATTGAATTTCAAATCTTGCGGAACAGAGCCAATGACTGCGCCGGTATGAATCTGATTGCGTTCGCCGATGGTCGTCCAGCCTTCAATGACCACGTGGGAGCCGATGACAGTATTGGCGCCGATGGCAACGTCTTCGCCAATGACAGAAAACGGACCAATGCTAACATTGGATCCGATTCTTGCTCCCTGGGCAATCAGGGCAGTAGGATGAATTTGCTGGTGAATAGGAATAACTTTGTCGCGTACATGCTGCTGATCCAACTGACTCATTTGCACGACCATACCTCCAAAAAAACAAAACAAGGCTTGATTGGAATCAAGCCTTGTGAAGATCCATTAGCAGAAATAAGTGAATTTGATGAAGAGGCTTCTGATGGAGAAATGCTGAGGAATATAAAGTGTATTATCCCCTTCCTTGGCACGGTAGGAATCGGGCGACAGGTGGGGCAGGTATTGTTCGGAACCGATACCGCCTTCAATGCGGATATGGTTGGCGCTTCTGACATCAAAATCAGCGGCCACGGCCAGATTTCCGGCTAATACAGGCGATACCCAGGCCCGGCTGTTGGTGACTTGAGTGTAGGTGTGCACAGGGCTTGGCGGAAGTTCACCAAGGAACTCGTCAAAGGCCAGCGTTTCATTCCATTCGTTTTTATAGGAGCCGACTAGAATGGATGCCGATACATCGCCGCCGACACTGAAAATGCGGTTTAAGCGCCACTTGCCGCCCATACCGATGCGTGGGCCAATCCCGTAATACTTGGCGGAGTAATTGATGTTGTCAATTGAGGGTATGTTTATCCCGGCGAACTCATTGATGAAACGGCCATTGTAATTGGCTGTGAATCCCTTTTTAAATTCCGTGGCCTTGATGCCGTAAAATCGGGAAAACTCGACCCGGTTAAACTGTTCGGATGGGAAATAGTGATTGGTAATCAAATCGGCAGTCTGGTATTCATAATCCGCACTTATACCGGCTGACGCGGGGCCTCTGACGTACTGAGGGCCAAAATTGGCAAGCTGGCTTAAACGGTTAATGATAAGGCCATCTTCGCCCACGGCAATGTTTTTGCTGGTTTCAGTTGACAGATGGGAATAAGTCAGCACCAGATCGCGCTCATGGTTGGGATCAAACGCATAGCCCAGACTTAAGGTATAACCCCAGTCGGATTCCCCATCGGGCAGGAAGGCAGTCACCTGGCCTGACGGTGTTGCCTGCTCGGCAAAGACCAGTTTATTAATCCCTTCATCCGTGATGGCGCCATAAAAGGGGGCGACACTAAAGAAAAAATGATGGCCCAGATCTTCCGCTGCACCCATGGTGCCTGAAAAAGCAGGTGTTGCACAGGCTAAAGCCAGGGTCAGGCAGCTGGTTTTATTGACAAAATACTTCACGTTATTTACTCCCTTAAATCGTTACATTACTTCCTGAAAAAGCGCTGTAATGATACCATCGAAAAAGGTTTTGTCTATTCATTCGCTAAATCTGGTTGTGATTTGATTAAAAACAGTCAGGCGATGTGAAATAACAACGAGTTCCGGGGGCAAGCCGCTTTGGCCAAGGGATCAGAATGGGCGATAGAAGGAAAACAATACATGTTAAAACGCGATATTTCGAGAACAAATATCTTAGTCGCCTCCGCCGGTGGAATGATTGGCTCAGGCTGGCTGTTTAGCCCCTTCATCAGTGCGCAGATGGCAGGGAGCAATGCCTTGGTCAGCTGGGTTATCGCTGCCTTGTTCATGTTATTTATCGCTCTTCCGCTGTGTGAACTGGGGACGATGTTTCCCGTTGCGGGCGGGATGTCTAATTACCCAACGTTCACTCACGGCAAGGAGGTGGGCTTTTTGTTTGCCTGGACATCCTGGCTTTCCTATGTGGTGATGACCCCGATTGAGATTCAGGCGATCCTGCAATACTCCAGCCATTTTTTCCCGGCTCTGATGGCAGGTGATCCCGCCGCACTCAGTTTGTCAGGATACGGGTATGCGGCTGCAGGCGCCATCATGCTCTTTGTGGTGATTCTCAATTCCTATGGCATTAAAATGCTGGCGGAATGTAACAAATACGCGAGCATCATTAAATTTATTCTGCCCAGTATTGCGATTATCGCGCTGCTTCATAACAGTCCGTCGCTGGCTAATATTTCCATCCATCTTGGCGATAAGGAAAGCTGGGTGCAGATTTTTACGGCCCTGTCTGCCGGAGGCGTGGCCTTTGCTTTTACCGGATTTCAAAATGGCCTGATTCTGGCTGGCGAAGTGAAGAACCCGCAGCGTGATATTCCCATCGCAATTCTCGGGGCGGTGTTAATTGGCTTTGCACTTTATTTCATGCTGCAATTCAGTTTCCTTGCCGCCATGCCGCAAAAATACCTGGGCAATGGCTGGCAGGCACTCCACTATCCGGGCGACAGCGGTCCGTTGGTCGGGTTAACCCTGTTGCTGGGTTTAACCGTGGTGGCCACACTGCTCATGATCGATGCGGCCTTTTCCCCCTTTGGCACCACGCTGGTTTATACAGCGGCTACGTCCCGTATCGTGTATGGCATGGCTTTAAATCATCACCTGCCTGAATTTTTCCTTAAAGTGAATCGCCATAAAATCCCCTACGTCACCTTGTATGCCAATTTCCTGGTAGGATTGTTTTCATTCCTGCCCTTCCCTGGTTGGCAGAAGCTGGTGGCGTTTTTATCGTCAGCGAGTATTCTGTCTTACGGCATTGGTCCCATTTGTCTTCTGGCAATGCGACGATTGCAGCCGGATACCCCAAGACCGTTCAGACTGCCTTACAGCGGCTTTTTTTCGCACATTGCGTTTTACGTGTGTAATTTAATGCTGTATTGGTGCGGTTTCGCGATTTTATGGAAACTGTATGCGGCATTGCTGGCAGGATTGGTGATTAGCCTGATTTATAACCGCAAGCCACTCAGGGCCTGTGGTCAGAGTCTATTCTGGTTCTTATCTTACATGACCGTGTTGCTGGTGATTTCCTATCTGGGTTCGTTTGGCGGCCTGGGTATTTTGCAGTTTCCCTGGGATATGGTTTGTCTTTTGCCTTTCAGCCTAATCATGCTGTACTGGTCAGAGCTGGTTATCGACAATGCGCACCACGAACAAATCGAATTCGCGCCGGAGGACGATTTAACCAGCGAGGCGGCGTCCTAAGACGCAGGGGGCAAGGTGAGGGAAGTACGCATTTACCAGCCTGGTGATTACCTGGCCGGGCAGGAAATAACGCTGACGGAAGAAGCAGGTCAGCACATTGGCGTGGTGCTGCGCATGCAGCCCGGTGAGGGGCTGACCCTTTTTTCTGGTGATAACCGTGAGTTTAAGGCTGAAATTACGGCTGTTCATAAAAAACGCGTGACCGTGAGGCTTAAGGAGGCCGAACGGGTGGACAGGGAGTCCTCGCTTCGTCTTCACCTGGCGCAGGGCATTTCCAAAGGCGACCGCATGGAATGGGTGGTGCAAAAAGCAGTGGAACTGGGTGTCGCTAGCATCAGCCCTGTGTTCACAGCGCGCTGTGCGGTCAAACTTGATGCGGCGCGCCTGGAGAAGAAGCAGGCACAATGGCAGGCGATAGCCGTGGCCGCCTGTGAGCAATGCGGCCGCAACCAGGTGCCGCTGGTGCATAGTCCTGTGTCGTTTCATGAGGTGTTATTAAAGAGAAACGGTTTTCCCGGCTTTATTCTGCAACCGGGTACGCTGCATCATTACCGAAGCTACAGCGACCTTCACGTGCAGGAAGCGATGCTGTTAATTGGTCCTGAAGGCGGCTTAAGTCCCTCTGAATCAGATGAGGCTCAGCAAGCGGGCTTTCTGCCTTTAAGCCTTGGGCCGCGTATTTTGCGTACGGAGACGGCTGCGATTACGGCCATTAGTGTTTTGCAAGCGGTCTGGGGTGATCTATAATTGCTATACTTTTTCCAATACCTAAATCAGGGGCTATATCCATGAGTGACTATATAAAAACAGTAACGGACGCGAGTTTCGAACAGGATGTACTGAATTCCAATAAACCCGTTCTGGTTGATTTCTGGGCGGAATGGTGCGGTCCTTGTCGTGCATTAACCCCCATCCTCGAAGAGGTGGCCGCCAGTCACGGCGACAGCGTGACGTTTGCCAAATTGAATATCGATGAAAATCAGCAAATGCCGTCCAAATATGGCGTGATGAGTATTCCTACCCTGATTCTGTTTAAAAATGGGCAGGTAGAGGCCGTTAAAATGGGATTGTTGTCTAAATCCCAATTAAGTGCTTTTGTCGAAAGCAATGTGTAACGAGTGGTTACCCTGGCTGTTTGCGCAGTCAGGGTAAAAAAAGATGGCTTTCATAGCCAGAGTGTGATACGATAAAACTTCAATATGTGGCTAATTTTTCAGGTCACCAATCCCAGACTGTTCTGATTTGCTAAATTACACCAACACTTCGTAATCAGTTATTTCAGAAATAAAAAGATTGGCTACTGACAAATGAACCCGTAGGCAGCAGTTTCCTTGCTGACTTTCCCATACAATTTTCCTGGAAAATTCATTTCATTTAATAACACATTCAAGTGAGAAGTATGAATCTTATAGAACTTAAGCAAATGCCCATTGGTGACCTCGTTACTATCGCCGAGGAAATGGGGGTCGAAAACACGTCACGTATGCGCAAGCAGGATATTTTATTTGCCATCCTCAAAGCGCACGCCAGCAAAGGAGAGGATATCCTGGGCGGCGGTGTGATGGAGGTATTGCCCGATGGGTTTGGCTTCCTGCGTTCAGTCGATGCCTCTTATTTGGCCGGTCCTGACGACACCTATGTTTCCCCCAGTCAAATTCGACGCTTTGGCCTGCGTACAGGGGACACGGTGTACGGTAAAATTCGTCCCCCCAAAGACAATGAACGCTACTTTGCTCTCTTGAAAGTTGACCAGATTAACTTTGATTCCCCTGACAGCACCAAACGTAAAATCTCCTTTGAAAACTTAACACCGCTGTTTGCCTCCCGGCGATTGGTGATGGAGCAGGGCAATGGCAGTACAGAAGATTTAACGGCCCGGGTTGTGGATTTATGCGCTCCCTTTGGCCGCGGTCAGCGCGGTTTGATTGTGTCCCCCCCCAAAGCGGGTAAAACACTGATGCTGCAAAATCTTGCCCATTCGATTGAGAAAAGCTACCCCGATTGTTACCTGATTGTGTTGTTGATTGATGAGCGACCCGAAGAGGTGACCGAGATGCAGCGCTCTGTTAAGGGCGAAGTGGTCGCCAGCACATTCGATGAACCCGCTAACCGTCACGTCCAGGTGGCCGAAATGGTCATTGAAAAAGCCAAGCGCCTGGTCGAGCACAAGCGCGATGTCATCATTCTTTTAGACTCCATTACCCGTCTTGCGCGGGCCTACAACACCGTGATTCCTTCTTCAGGTAAGGTACTCACCGGGGGTGTGGATGCCAACGCCCTGCAGCGTCCCAAGCGCCTCTACGGTGCGGCCCGTAATGTGGAGGAAGGTGGCAGTCTGACCATCATTGCGACCGCCCTGGTTGATACTGGTTCAAAAATGGATGAAGTGATTTACGAAGAGTTCAAGGGAACCGGTAACATGGAAATCCACTTAAGCCGTAATATCTCTGAGCGTCGTGTATTCCCGGCCATCAACATTAATCGTTCCGGTACCCGCCGTGAAGATCTGCTCTTAAGTCCTGAAGACCTTCACCGCACCTGGATTCTGCGTAAGATTCTGCAATCGATGGAAGAGTGTGAAGCGATTGAATTCCTCCTTGAGCGCATGAAAAATCACAAGACCAATGCGGAGTTTTTTGAGGAAATGAAGCGTTAACAAATAAAGCAGTCTCAGCGCACATGACGGTTTCCTCATGTGCGCTGCCTTCCCTAGCTTACCCAATCATTAAGAACAATTCCAATCCCGGCACTGGTGGTGCGGTGATTGTATTCAATCAGACTTTGCCCATAGCCGCTGAACACCTGACCATAAACCGACAGCGATTGCAAAATAGGGTAGGACAACGTCACTTGCACGAATCCGCGCTGCAAACCGCTTTCAAGATTCTGTAATTCGAGACTGGCTTTCCAATCGCCGGGCAATTGATGCGATAACACCAGGTTATCATGCCCCAGAAAATGGGCGATATCCGGGTTGTGTAAATCACTGGATTCGGCTTTGTCGATTAAAGCCCAGAGTCGTAAATTCACCAGCCAGCGGTTACCCGTCCATTTAAGTTGCGTGTACGCGCGATTCCAACTGCGTTCGAGGGAACCGCCGCGGCCGTTGGATTGATGGTTAAGGCCGAGTTGAGCTGCAAAATAGGGATTAAAGTAGTTCTCAAGGAATAATTCAGGTTCATAATTGGTTTCACGAAAATACTGCGATTTGGCATACACCTGCCAATACATGAGCTGCGTGTAGGAGAAATTAAGCGCTAACGGCTTGTCTTTAATGACATGGCGGAAAATGGGGATTTTAAGGCTGATTTGCGCTTTAAATTCATCATTCTGTACTTCCTGATTATTGGGCGTTGCGTTCTGATAAATGGCGTGGAACGGCTTGTTGGTGTAGTAATAAGGTAACACGTAGTTGGGGCGATACAGTTCAATCAGGCTGGGGCTGTCGCTGGTTTTTTTCTGCTGCATTACCTGTTTTTCCAGGAGCGTTGGCTTTTTTAATGGAGGCGATTCCTCGTTTGTTTTAGCCCCGCTTGCAAGAGGAAGCATCAAAAGCATACAAAAAAATACAGAACGTTCTTTTCTCACAGGTCAATCTCATGCACAGACAACCTGATATTATATCAATTTGACAGGCAAATTTCCACTATGCGCGTTTTAGCCGCGTTTTAGCGTTAGCCAGATCTTGTGCTAATGAATCAAAAAATTCAAAGGCTTTAACCACGGCTAACAATTGCGGATTGGTTTCAAAATAGTCAACCAGAGCCTGAGCCACACGCTCATTGTCAGGGTAAAAAATGATGGCATTGTAGACTTTGGTGATGCCTTCATGCTGCGCTAGCATGTCATTTTCAATTTCATCAACCGTTTGAGCATCCTCTGCGCCCTTTAGTCGCTGCCGAAACAATTCCTTTTGAGCGTCAAGCAGTTGCGCAACGGAGCTCAATTGTTTAAGCCGCTGCATAAAATCTTTCGCCATTTGCAACTCGTCGCCGCTTAATTTGGCATAAAGCGTTTGTTCGCCAAGCCGTTCACGGGTGGTAGTGACTAAGTGGGCAAGGCTATTGTCCGCGTGAAATACCGCCATGATTTCGTTCAAATCACTGTCGCTTTGGCATTGCTGGCAAATGGCGTCAAACAGGGCTTTATCCATTCCGGCGGCGGCCTTGTGTAATGACTGATTCAGCTCCTTTTCCCGTTGATCAATACCTTGCACCAGGGTGGTCAATTCGCTCTCGTCGCTAACCGTTTCAAGTCGCTTTTTAAAATCCTGCATTGACTCTTTAAATAACATGATCTGGGGTTTAAGCTGCTTTAAGGCGCTAATGATGGCGGTCAATGTCGTTTGCTGGTCGTTGGACATCATCAATCCGGATGGTTAGAACTGGGGTTATAGTAGCATAGAGTGCTGCTATAAGAGAAAAGGCTCCTTACGTATCGCCCAAAAGCATCTTGTGCGATAATCCCTGCTTCACTTAACTCCTGTACGATGGCATGAACTATACTGATTTACGTGATTTTATCGACCAGCTTGAATCGCGTCATTTGCTGCAACGCATTGATTACCCGGTGTCGCCCATTCTGGAAATGACCGTCATCAGTGATCGGGTTTTACGCAAAGCCGGCCCGGCTTTATTATTCACCAACCCCAAAGGGGCAACCATGCCGGTATTGACCAATTTATTCGGTACCCCCGAGCGCGTGGCGCTGGGAATGGGGGAAGAATCGGTCAGTGCGTTACGGGAAGTGGGGGTATTGCTGGCTGCGCTTAAGGAACCCGAGCCGCCTAAAGGGTTTAAAGACGCATTCAGCAAACTGCCCTTGTTGAAACAGGCGCTGACGATGGCGCCCAAATACATCAGTCAGGCCCCCTGCCAGACCCATGTGTTTGAAGGGGACGAGGTTGATCTTGCCCGCTTGCCTGTCCAGACCTGCTGGCCTGGCGATGCAGCACCTTTAATCACCTGGGGATTGGTGACGACCAAGGGCCCGCATCAGGCGCGCGAAAACATGGGAATTTATCGTCAGCAGGTCATTGCCAAAAACAAGGTAATCATGCGCTGGCTGTCCCATCGGGGCGGCGCACTGGATTACCAGGCCTGGCAGGCAGCCCGTCCGGGGGAGCGTTTTCCCGTGGCGGTGACGCTTGGCGCGGATCCTGCGACCTTGCTTGCGGCGGTGACGCCGGTGCCGGATACGTTATCCGAATATGCTTTTGCCGGTCTATTACGCGGGCAACGTACGCAATTAACGCAATGCCTGGGCAGTGATCTGCATGTTCCTGCCAGTGCCGAAATTATTCTTGAGGGGTACATTAATCCTGGCGAAGAAGCGGCGGAAGGACCCTTTGGCGATCACACGGGTTATTACAATGAAGTAGACCATTTTCCGGTGTTGACAGTCGAGCGTATCACGCATCGCCCGGATCCCATTTACCACAGCACTTACACTGGCCGTCCGCCCGATGAGCCTGCCATTTTAGGCGTGGCTTTAAACGAGGTATTTATTCCCCTGTTACAAAAGCAGTTCCCGGAAATAGTTGATTTTTATTTGCCGCCGGAGGGTTGTTCCTACCGTTTGGCTGTCGTCACCATCAAAAAGCAATACCCCGGCCACGCCAAACGCATCATGATGGCTGTCTGGTCGTTTTTGCGACAATTTATGTACACTAAATTTGTCATTGTCTGCGATGATGACATTAATGCGCGTCAATGGGAGGATGTGATCTGGGCGCTGACCACGCGAGTTGATCCCTCGCGGGATACTGTCCTGTTGGATAATACCCCGATTGATTACCTTGATTTTGCTTCACCGGTATCCGGATTAGGCTCTAAAATGGGCATCGATGCGACCCATAAATGGAAAGGTGAAACCCAGCGCGAATGGGGCCGGGCCATTGCGATGGATGACGAGATTATTCAGCGTGTCGACGGCTATTGGGATTCTTTGGGATTATCGCTATGAGTATTAAAAAGACCTGGGCACAGGTGGAGCGCGTGACTCCCCTAACGGACAGTATTATCGAATTAATCCTTTCGCCACAACACTTCATCGACTATCAATCCGGCCAGTATTTAAAAATTCTTTGTGGTGAAGACGCATTAAGTTTTTCCATTGCCAACGCCCCACTGGGTTCGCACAAATACGAATTGCACATACGCCATGATCAGGGAAATCCTTATAATCAGCCGTTGTTCGCGGAAATAAAACGCGAAGGCCGTGTGCAGATAGCCTTGCCTTATGGCGATTGTTTTCTCAATCAATTGCACCCGGATCGCCCGGTGCTATTCCTTGCTGGCGGCACGGGTTTTGCTCCTGTCAAGGCCATGATCGAGCAATTACTGGCCACGGGTGATGCGCGTGCGTTTGCCCTGTATTGGGGGGCACGCTCCCAAAGCGATTTATACATGGATGATAAAGTGAAGCAGTGGCAGGCTCATGTCAGCCGCTTTCGCTACGTGACGCTGCTGTCGGGGGAGAGCCGTGAAAACGTAGCCGCTGTTGTGCAAATGGATTACCCTGACACGCTGTTGAACCACCAGATTGTTATCGCTGGACCGTTTGACATGGTGTATGCCATCCGTGATGCGCTGGTGGCGTCCGGCATGCCGCGTGAACAATTATTTTCAGATGCATTCAGTTTCGAACCGGAGGACAATTAATGGAAACGTTTTATCAAATACTCGGACTCATTGGCGCAGGCTTAATTATTTGGTATTTGTTCCGTACCGTCAAAGGGCGCCCTGATTTGTTTACCAGTGAAAATTTCAGTAAAAGCTTTGCCACCATGGGCCTCCTTGCACTGGTGCTGATTGCTTTTGTTGCCTTCCTGGTTTTCATGGTGCGAAGCACATAACCTTAGTGGCGCTTGGAATTACTGGAGTAACCATTCTTTTTTTCAATGAGGTAATCACCTACATTGGGATTGTCTATCCACAACGGAATCGTATCGGGCGCTAGATGGCATTCTTCAACATAGGTAATCTGGCTGCAGTTGTCGACTAACAGCCGGTACCAGGGATTGCGGGTTGCAAAAGCCCGTTTACTGGCCTGAGGATTATAGCGTCCGGAAGCCTGAAAAACAGGATCTGCGTCAATGATCACGGCACGGTATCCCAGTTGCTGATGCCATACCCGATCGCCAATATTAAATTTCGCATTTTTAATCATGATACACCTCACCGCGTGATCAAATTTGCCTTTTAATTAATTTATCGGTTAGCCTGAGCGAATCTTGAATACCAATGCAAGAATGAATGAATAAAGTGCTCTTTCGCTACAAAACCACCTTCGTGACCTGGGTTCTGGTGATAAGCTATGCCTACATGCACGTGAGGTTAACGGGCATCTATATCGATACCAACCTTGAAAAGCTGATGAATTTAAATGCCAGACTGCCGTTCGGTCAGCGCTTGTTGGTCCCAGCCTTGGCCAATGGCCTGCATCGTGTCCTGCCCTGGTCCCCTGAAGAGATTTTTTTTCTGTTGGAGCTCGTCTTTGTCAGTCTTTTGTTTTTCACCGTAAAGCGTTTGTTTCAGTTTGCATTTAATAAAAACCAGTCGGAATTGTTCAGTTGGCTTTTTCTGCTGTTACTGCCGTTAATGAGTGTGGTGAACTATCGCGTTACTACCCAGGGTGAAGCCACCTTTTTTTATCCCTATGACAGTGCTTGTCTCTTTTTTATGGCCCTGGGCTTTTTACTGTGTCTGCAAAAACGCTGGGTTGCGTTCACGCTGGTGGTGTTGGCGGCTACGTTTAATCGTGAAAGCAGTGTGTTGCTGGTCTTGCTGATTCCAGCCCTGCACTGGCAGGAACGCCGCGACCTGCTCAAGCCCCTGGCGGCTGCCGCCCTGGCCTATGCCTTCGCGCGCCTGGTGATCCTGTCTCTGGTCCGACATTTACCCGGCGCCTGGACCGAGTGGTATTTTCTTTCGTTTGCAGAAACGCATTTTAACAGCAATTTAATCTGGTTATTTAACCAGCAGCATCTGCTGCTGTTTATGTTTTGTTTTGCCGGATTGCCGTTATTCTGGTTTGCATTTTATGATTACATCCCCAAGCGCTATAGGCCACTACGCTACGTCGCCTTTTTTTATTTTACCGCGCTGCTTTTCATCGGTAATTTTATTGAGGCCCGCGTCTTTCAGGAAATTGTAATGTTGCTTTATTTGCCGGTGTGCATAGCCATTAGTTGCTGGGTGACTGGTCAGGAACCGGACTGGCAAGCGCCCTCAAGCCCGCTTGATTACCTTAACCGTTATGCGATTTTTATCATGATGGCAAGCCTCCTGCTGTTACGACATCCCTTACAGGCGCTTGCAGTAAGGTTGTCTGCCTGAGTTAACCCTCTGCGCTGCGTTGAGGCAGTGTAGCGGGCTTGAGGCGATTCTTCCAGACCGCCAGGCAAATCCCCGCTTCGTACAGAAGGCATAAAGGCACGGCCAGGATGACTTGCGACAGGACATCCGGTGGCGTTAGCAACATGCCCAAGGTAAAGGCCGCCACAATCACGTAGGGTCGTATCTGTCTTAAAGTCTCCACGTCAAGCCATTGCAGGCGCACCAGGGTGGTGCACAACAGGGGAACTTGAAAGCAGAAGCCAAAAAGAATCAGCATGCGGGTAATAAAATCAATCGCGTCATTCATGTCCGGCATGAGTTTCACGCCGTCGGGAACTGCCTGGGCAAAAAATTGAAACATAAAGGGCAAGACGATATAAAAGCAGAAAAGCAATCCCGCCATAAACAAAGCCAGGCTTAAACTCAAGGCGCCGACGATTGATTGGCGTTCACGTCGGTAGAGGCCTGGGGCGATGAATAACCACAATTGGCTTAAGGCAAACGGGGCTGTGGCCAGCAGTGCGGTATCCGCCGCAAGCCTGACCGGGGTGAGGACTGGTGAGGTAATTCGGGTGGCAATCAACGTATGGTTTGCAGGCAATTGCTTAAGCAGAGGTGTCACCAGCGTGTGAAACAGTGCATTGGCATAAAAAAAGAAAAAGCAAAACAGCACCAGGAAAAAAATAACTGTCTTCAACGCCCTGTGCCGTAGTTCGATTAAATGCAGAAGCATGATAAGGTTCATGAAAAGAGTGTTCTGATTAAGCTATCACGGATGCGATTGTCTCGGTAGTCGTCCGATGGCGAATCGGACAAAAGCTGAAAAATCGGGTATAATGACTGCGATTTTAAACGAGGTAAAGTCCGGTGAGTCATCATCCACGCAAGCGTTTTGGCCAGAATTTTTTACAGGATCAGGCGATCATTGGCCGTATCATCGATGCCATTAATCCGCAACCGGCCGACACCATGGTCGAAATCGGCCCGGGGCTTGCTGCATTGACTGTGCCGCTTCTGGGACGGCTCAATCAACTCATAGCCATTGAAATTGATACGGATTTGCAGCAAAGGCTCCTGGAGTTGCCTGAAGCGAAAGACAAATTGCAGTTGCTTGGGGCGGATGCCCTGAGTGTGGATTTTTCGCAGTGGGGCAGACACTTGCGTGTGGTTGGCAATTTGCCGTACAACATTTCAACGCCCCTGCTGTTGCATTTGCTGCATCAGGTCTCGTTCATCCGGGACATGCATTTTATGCTGCAGAAAGAAGTCGTCAGCCGAATCGCTGCGGAACCGGGTTCAAAAGCCTATGGACGATTAAGCATCATGACTCAATATTATTGCGAGGCAAGTTTTTTGTTTGATGTACCGCCTGATGCGTTTTATCCGAAACCCAAGGTGGATTCAGCCATCCTGCGCCTCGTGCCCTACCCGCAATCCCCGTTTGATGCAGTGGATTATGGCGTACTGGAAAAAGTGGTGGCCCTGGCGTTTGGGATGCGACGAAAAACGCTGGCTAACAATTTAAAACCGGTACTAAGCGCTGACCAGTTGCAGGATATTGGCATTAACCCTGTCATGCGGCCTGAACAGCTGTCTGTCAAAGAGTATGTCCGCATAGCCAATGCGGTTGGCAATAGTATAAAATTATAACTGTAGTACACTTTTGGAGACTCCATTGTTCCATCGTCCTGGCAAAAAAGGCAAGGCCTTGCAGGCTCGCCCGTTGAAAGATATGACTCGTGTTCTTGCTGCCGAAGTACTGCTGGCTGAAGAAAAAAGAGTCACATTACTTAATCAGATCAAAGACACGCTGGCCCTTGATTCCTCCCGGTTTGAGACACTTTGCCAGGCGTTAATGAATCATTTTGTCAACCACTGCCAGAATTTGCCGGAAACGTCCACCAGTTATTATTCGCAGCCTGGGGGTTTTCTTGATCACGCCTTAAACCGAACGGAGGCAGCGCTGAATTTATTTAAGCAGTTTATTCTGCTGGATGGCGCTGCGGAATTGTCCGAAGAGCAGAAACTCTGGCAATACACCCTGTTTTCAGCAGCCCTGTTGCAGGGAATAGGTAAACTGCAAATCGATTTGAAAGTCGAACTGTTTGATAACAACGGCTTGTTTTTAAAGCAATGGAATCCACTGCTGGAGAGTCTGGCAGCTGTCGGTAGTCATTATGTCTATGAATTTTTGAAAGAGTCCGATGTGGAATTTCGGCGTCGTCTCAATTTGCTGCTGGCGACTCGTCTAATGCCCGCCGCCGGATTTGCCTGGATTGCTTCCAATCCCCCTGTGCTGGCCATCTGGCTTGCGTTACTGAACGAGGATCATTACGCGGCCGGGACCTTGGGTGCTATTCTCATTCGTGCCGACGCGATTGCCATTCAGCGTTATTTCAATCAGTTAATGGCTCGTAATTATGGTTCCCGCGGCGGCAACCGGTATGGCCGTGTCAGTACCTTTGCAGGCGGTGTACCGGAATCCATCAGCAACATGGAGCAGCAGCTTGGCCTTGAGTTTATCCAGTGGCTGACCAAATCGCTGGAAAGCGGGCGCATAATGATTAACAAGGCTCCCCTGTTGATGGTTCCCGGCGGTCTTTTGATGTCGCCGGACATCTTTAAATTGTTTGTGCGTGAGCATCCTGAGTTTAAAAACTGGCAGGCCATACAAAATGGTTTTCTGTCCTTAGGCTTGCACAGGGCAGGTTCCGACGGCCAGGTGGTTTCACGTTTTGAACAATTGAATAACCAGCAGATGCATAGCGGTATTGTGTTTGCCGATTACGCCATTGCCTTGCCGGCGGAGGTGTCTGTTCATTCCCTGCAATCCGGGAAAGTAAGCACCCTTTCGGCCACCGAATTCATCCACCAGGCGCAAGTGAATCATCAGTTTATCGGCCACCCATCCCATGCTGCGATTCAGGCATTGCATCACCTCAATGCCGAAGGCCGTTGGCAAACAGTAGCGCCGGCTTCGGCCCAGGCGAAACCCGGAGTATTAAACGGTGCCTGATTACGCGATAGGCGATATTCAGGGCTGTTATGACCCCTTGCTTCGTTTACTGGACCACATTCAATTTAATGAGCGTAGCGACAGGCTGTGGTTTGTCGGGGATCTTGTCAATCGCGGGCCGCAATCGCTTGCGGTATTGCGTTTCGTCAAAAACCTGCCGCTCAAGCCTTACGTCACCCTCGGTAATCATGATTTGCATCTCTTAAGCCGATTGTTTACCGATTCTCCCCGTCTAAACCAGGATGACACCCTGCACGACATCCTTGTTGCTCCCGATCGTCACGAATTGGGCCATTGGTTGCGGCACCAGTCTATTCTCCATCACGATGAAGCCTTGAATGTGGTGATGTGCCATGCCGGCATTGCGCCGGTCTGGAATTTAAACCAAGCGAAACAGCATGCCGGTGAACTGGAGCAGGTGCTGTCTGGACCCGATTACCGGGAGTTCCTGGCTCATATGTATGGCAATAATCCTGACCACTGGTCCGATGAACTCTGCGGCATGGAGCGACTGCGTCTCATTACCAATTATTATACCCGCATGCGCTTTTGCGATGCTAAAGGGCGATTGCTGTTGCACCATAAAGGCCCACTTGCCACCGCCTCGACAAAGCTGCTGCCCTGGTTTGACGTGCCGAACCGGCCTGTGATTGAGGCTGACATTGTTTTTGGTCATTGGGCGGCATTACAGGGCCACTCGCCCAATCCCCGTATTCATGCCATCGATACTGGCTGCTTATGGGGGGGGATGTTAACCGCCCTCCGGTTACAGGATAAACAACGGTTCAGTGTGCCCGGGTTAAACGTGGCCTAGGTTTTTCCTCGATGCAGCATGCCTTAGTGATCAAATTAAATACATATGATAAACTCCTGCGGCCACAATCAGTGGTCATTAGGAGATTGAGATGAAAGTAACACCAGCAATTGCTTTAACCTTGCTCATGAGCAGCAGCGTCATGGCTCAGGACAT
This sequence comes from Legionella sp. MW5194, assembly GCF_016864235.1. Taxonomy (NCBI): domain Bacteria; kingdom Pseudomonadati; phylum Pseudomonadota; class Gammaproteobacteria; order Legionellales; family Legionellaceae; genus Legionella; species Legionella sp. MW5194. The sequence continues at coordinate 3,107,457 of NZ_CP045732.1, read as the reverse complement.
ACACATCCAGGGCACTTTTTCCAAAACCATCAAAGCCCCCATCGTGCAGGGTAAAAACAGCCTGCAGGCGCCCAAGATTAAAACCATCAAATTACTCAAAGTCGAACTTTCCACGCACGCACAGCAAATTCTGGCAGCCAGAGCGGCCGCTGCCGTGAACAAAACGCAGCAATTGGCGTTCCCCTCTAACAGCAAGTACCCTCCCCAGGTGGAATTGGGTATGAATGACGTACCGGTACTGGATCAGGGCTACCATGGTTCCTGCGTGACCTTTGCTTCGACGGCGGCCGTTGATGCCGTGCTGCAAAAAGGCGACTATGTCAGTCAATTGTGCCAATTGCAGTTAGGCAATTACCTCGAAAAACAAGGGTATGCCTTAAGCGGCTGGGATGGTTCACTGGGACGATTTGTTTTAAGCCAGATGGATATGTTTGGGATCGTGCCCAAAGAGCGTGAAGCGGCTCAGGGATGCGGTGGTTTGCATGAATATCCGCTTGAAGGCGAAAGACCATTTGATGCGATGACACCGGAGGAATACCGTGAAATCAGCCTGCGCATGGACGATCACGTAGCCTGGTCTCCTGTCCTGGATATTATGGATGCTTTTGACCGTTTTGATACCAATCAAACGTTGACTCAGGTGAAAGCTTCCCTGTCAGCGGGTGATCGGGTGACATTCGGCGTTTTATTACTCGATTTTGATCTGGGTACCATGGGGGCAGTCGGCACTCGTAATTCCACCAACGACAGTTGGGTGCTGACACCGCAAATTGCACGCGACGTTTACCAAAGACCTTTTTTTGGTGGACATGAAATGGTGATTACCGGCTATGACGACAATGCCGTTGCCATTGATGATGAAGGGCGTGAACACCGCGGTCTGTTAACCCTGCGTAATTCCTGGGGTGATCGTCTGGGGGATCATGGTGATTTTTACATGTCTTACGATTACTTCAAGTTGCTGGTTATCGAAGCCCAACGCATTCGCTCACTGGCTGAAACCGATGAAGGCGGTGATGAGTCCGCTCAAACGCATTAATTCCTTGTTTCCTATCGCGGCTTGCCTGGCCGCGATAAACACCGCAACACAAGCACGTTATCAATAATTAATTACCACGTCCAAATCGCGATTTGCTGAAAGCGACTCGTGCAGGAACCGATTCTTTACCTAAGGCCGCCCGTGCTTCAATCTCACGGTAACGGGTCAGGCCCCCTTCGCGATTGGCAATCTGAATATTAAGGCCGGGACGGGCATTCAGTTCCAGCATAAAAGGACCGTGTTCTTTATCGAGTACAATATCGACACCGAGATAACCCAGCCCGGTTAATTCATAACAACTGGCGGCAATTTCAAGGATTTTATCCCAGTAAGGGACGTCAATGCCGACAATGGCATTGAGTGTATCGGGGTGAAAATCAATGGCATCGTTATGGAATACACCACCTAAGGTCTTACCGCTGGCTAAATCCACCCCCACACCGATTGCGCCCTGATGCAGGTTGGCTTTACCCCCGGATAAACGCGTGGGCAGTCTGACCATGGCCATGGCTGGGTAACCAAGAAGGGTAATAATACGGATATCAGGAATGCCTTCGTAACTGACTTCCTTAAAAACCGGATCCACCACCACGCGGTGTTCAATAATGGCATAATCCGCATGGCCGCCCAGGCTGTAAGCGCCGGAAAGCAGGCAAGACAAGTGGTAACTTAATTCCTGGCTGGTGGTTAATTTGCCATTGATTTGCCGGTAGCGTCCAAATACCCGATCGGTAAACACGAGAATGCCATCGCCGCCTGCGCCATGGGCGGGTTTGACCACAAAATCCTTATACGGCGAAAGCAAGTCATCAATCGTTTTGATTTGATGCTCATTCTCAATGGTCAGATACAATTCAGGCACGGCGATTCCGGCTGCAATCGCCAGGCGTTTGGTTTTTAATTTGTCATCCACCAGCGGATAAAGTTTGCGTTCATTGTAGGGCAAGACATAATCACAGTTCCGTTGATTAATGCTTAAAACACCACGCTCACGCAAACGGCGATAGAGTTTCCACATTATTGTTCTCCGCCCAGGACTTTAAAGCGCTTCAGTTCAAACAAACGATAACCCCGGTATTGGCCGAACCAGATAATCAATGCCAGCAGGACGAGTAACAATTCCGGAAATGCGAAAACCAGATACTGCATGGGGGCATAATTCATGGCGCCAAACGCGATGACTGCCGCAATCAAACTGCCGATGCCGGATTTAATCGCCTCGGATGCACCGCGCTCATCCCAGGTGATACACATCCTTTCGATGGTCATCGTCAAAATCACCATGGGGAAGAGGGCCACGGACAAGCCCGATTCGAGGCCTAAATTCTGGCTCATGACGCTGATAAAAATCATGAGAAGAATGACCACCGTGAGGATGGCGGCTAATCGCGGCACCAGCAAAAGCCGCAATTGATCCAGATAAAATCGCGCCAGCAAACCGAATGACACAATGATCACAAACAGGGTGATTCCCCAAATGACATGCGTTTCACGAAAAGCGAGTGCAATCAATACCGGCATGAATGTACCGAAGGTTTTCAAACCAACAAAATTACGCAGCAAAAGGATAATAAAAGCGCCAATAGGTACGGTCAGAAGAATTTTATACGTTTCCTGAACGTTGACCGGCAATTGCAGCAAGGAAAAACGCAACAGCTGCGAATCGGTTTGCAGCCCGCGTGCCTTGGCAATGGTCAGGGCATTGATTGGGGTTGGGGAAATGGTCAGATTAAAAACCGGCTTTTTGCCGCCGGTGACCTGAAACAGGGGCTCAGAACCATATTGCCAGACCAGGAAATTCCTGGGAAATCCCGCGCCGCCTGTTCTGGGGTTGATATAAATCCACTCTTTCCCATTGTAAACCACGAGATAGGATTTGAATTCTGCCTTATTCTGCTGGCTTAAATTCAAGCCCTTCACCGGCATGGCATAAATTCTGGCCTGATTCAGCACGGTGATCGCGGCTTGAATCACGTTGTCGTCAGTAAAATCAGGCCCTACCAGTAATTTGGCATTGCCGTCTTTTTTATTGAGCTCCTTGATGGTGCCCTGAGCAAAGGTCTGTATATCAGCAGACGATTGCCGCACCAGGGTGCTAATGGTATCCACGGCCGACTTCTGATTTTCGGCCAGAGGCTGGGCTTTGACGATGGGCGGCTTGCCCAGACTGGATTCATTACCGTCTGTTTCACGGAAAATGGCGCGGTAATACAGTGACTGGGCACCGCTGCCGCGACGAAGCGACCAGACTGTTTGACGGTTAAAGCCGCTTAGGTTGGTAGTGACGCCGTAATTATGGGAGACAAAATACTCGTCGAGAATGGCAAAATAAGGCGGCATGTAAGGGATAACAAAATTGGCTTTGACCGGCGTATTACGATTGGCTACAAAGCGTAAATTCGCCTCGACCATCCAGCTGTTGACAGTTTCAGTATCGGTAAGAGGAACATCCAGCGCCAGGTGACGGTAGAAAAAAAGGCCGAGGCCAATGACAAACAGCGAGATGATCAGGCCATACACATGGCGTTTGTTTGATTTCATTTTGGTTCAACTTTTTCGGTTTTAATAGTAAAAGCTAAGCTGGGATCGACTAAACCATCGAAGGCTTTAATGGCGTCACGGCCTAATAATAAAGGGTAATTAAAGCGTTTACGGTTGGTTAAATTGACCGCGATAAGGCGTTCCCTTTCGCCGATTTTAATCCGGATAAGCACAACAGGCCGTTTGATAGGCGCGATTTTGGAGAGGCCCTCGTGGCGCTCCCCGGCACGTACTTTAATTTTGACTTTGCCGATGTATTCCGAAGTGAATTCCACATTCCCTATTTTGCTGGGGACAATGTACCGCAGGTACGATTTGCCATCTCTTTCAAATTCCTGAATGTTGATTGCGCTTAGAGAGGCCGATTTGGCGCCAGTATCCAGTTTGGCCGACAGCATCAGATTTTTTTCTACCAGCGTTGCTTTCTCGACATAGCCATAAATTATTTTTTCATTTGCTGCCATGGAACACCCTGAGAGTACTGCCCAAACCATACCAATCAAACCACTCAACTTCATTCACTTGACCTTTCGAAATGCTGACAAGACTGCTAATACTAGCAGGTTAGTGTAATTACGCACAGTTCCAGTAAGGGGAATTGCGTATAAAATCAGTGCCGTACTATAGCATTATTCTTGCATCAGGGGGAGTAATTGTTGTTTTTTTAAGCTAAAATTGTGTTCAATTTAATCAAAAAAACCGGCATTCGTGCCGGCGGTTTGGAATTGCATGATGTTTAAAGTCAATTGGGAGGCGGCAGGACAAGGTATTGCCTTGTCCAATGCTGTTATCGACGCCATGGTCTCTGAAGCCTTGCCAGACAGAAAACGCTACCGCTGGGAGCGGCTTGGGGGCGGATGTGCCAATTCTTCCATTCTTATTCGTCAGGAGCATAAGCCGGTGTATGTCCTTCGCATTTACCTGCGCGATCAGGACGCTGCCTTTCGTGAGCAGCAATTGGCAAGCCGCCTGGCATCGCTGCTGCCTGTCCCGCAGAGCCGGTTTGTCGGGTTTCAGTCGGGGTATCGTTTTGCCTTAATTGATTATTGCCGGGGAATCAGTCTTCGCGAGGTGTTGCTTGGCAACCAAAAACAACACGGTGATTCGCTGCTGTATCAGGCCGGGGTTTTACTGGGCCAAATCCAGACTCACCGGTTTAAATCCGCGGGATTTTTTGACCGGGAATTGCGTATCATAAAACCTGAAAACCCAACCATTGCGGCCTTTGTTGACAAGCAACTCACGCATCCGACTGCCTTAGCCCAACTTTCTACTGTGCAAAGGCAGAGAATAGCGGCGTGTTTTATCCGTTTTGTCGCCTGCCTGCCCAATGAATACCCGGCGCACCTGGTCCATGGCGACTACGATCCTGCCAACCTGCTGGTGGATAAAATGGATGGAGCCTGGCGTATTACCGCTATTCTTGATTGGGAGTTTGCCTTTGCCGGATCACCGCTTTGGGATGTGGCGAACATGTTGCGTTATGCGCATGCCATGCCCGTGTCCTGGGTGTCGTCGTTTGTTGGCGGCCTCCAGGCAACCTGCCTACTGCCAGACCAGTGGCAGGTGACGATTCGTCTGTTAAACCTTGCTTCCCTGCTGGACTGCCTGTGCCGTACGGACCCCGTGAGACAGCCGCGCCGGCTTCACGATATTTTGACCCTGATGGATACCCTCATCGGCCAGTTATCCCTTGACTGATGGGTTCGGTTCAGTGTGTTCAAAGTCAGGGGGCGCAGAGACTGGGAGTTGCCGTTTCAGTGTCTCCAATTGAGCGCGAAGACTTTTTTCGTAGCCTTTGCCTGCGCTCGCCCGTGGTGAAAAATGCGCTATACCCTGGTCCAGGCAATTAAGTAGTGACTGATAGTTATCCAGTGTGGGTTCTTTTTGATACAGGTCAAGCTCGCTTTTCAAATCAAAAATATAACGGGTACGCCGCTCCTTATCGCTTCGGTAGCCGGTAGGGGCAAACAAAGAACAGGTCCATTGACTGATTTTATCTTTAACATAATAGGTCCGGGAGCGTTCCAGCAAGTAGTTATCCAGCCGTTGTAAATCAAAGCTTATCGTTTTCTCGCGACTGATTTTTTCAGGTTCACGGCACGCCAGAATAATGGGAGATGGCGGCGGCGCCTCGCCAAAAAACAGCCGTTCTGATAATGTTTCTGGCGCCAGTATATCGCGCTGCAATGCCATCGCGTTGATTTTAGACAACAAGTCTTCGACAAGGGGCGTGCTCGGCCTCGACTTTAAGCGGTGTAAAAGCTGATCCAAACGGCCATTGTCAAAAAAAGCCTTATAGGCCTCATACAAACCAGCGCGGTTGCCGTGTTGATTAAAGCGGCCCATTAATGCATTGCAATCGTGTAAAAGGTCGCAGGCCTCGCGTCTGTCATTTTCTTCCTCATAACGCATCACGTGGGGTTTAAGCTGGGAAAGCAGGGTATCCAGTTTAAGCCGTTTAGACGCCACCTCCTTGTTCTGATTTCCTTTTGTGGCTTCCAACACCGCTGCGGTGTCGAGGCTTAGTGCGTTCAATTCACGCATTCGTGCGCTGGGGTTGCTTTCGACAACCGCTTCCTTGCTGACGATGTGAAGCGTTTGTGCAATGCGTTGCTGTTGTTTGGTTAATTGCAGTAAATCATCCGCGGACTGGTAACGCGCCAGCTGAAATTCGATTAAGGTTGCCGCCTGGCGGAGTTGTTTACAATGACTGACAACAGTCGGGTCGTTGCGTTTTTCCATCTCGCCAAGAAGATTGATTGTTGCCGTTCGCAATGGCTGTAATTCACCAACCAGAAGGGCAGGCTCCCTCGTCTTTTCCTCGTTGGCGAGTCGCGTTAAAACAGTTTCAATGTCCTTCTTCTGTTTCATCAACCGCATGACGTCAGACATGGTATGCAGCTGTTGCACTTTTTGGTTGTATGATGCGGTAAGGCACACGCCTTTTTCCTGTAAACGCTCAAACTCCGCCAACAGGTTATCTTGAAACCCGTTGAGTTGAGGATCCGGTGCGGTTTTGCGGCAGGCGTCGATTAAAGCCTCGAGATTTTTTGTTTGTTTAATCCGCCCGCGTTCAAGCGCGGCGGCCAGTTCACTGAGCGGCAAGTCATGAAACGATGGACGTGAGGTGATGAGGGCAGCTGCATGCATGCCTGCCGACACCTCCGACGCGGTCTTGGTTAAAAAGCACTGGAATGCCTCATCGGGCTCCTTTGTTTTTAATTCCTGAAACCACTTAAGCGACGCGTCTGTTTCTTCTGCCAGCTGAACCAGCCCCGATTCAATTTTAAGGATAGTCAACGCCAGCTGGGCCTGCTGATGCTCACAATAGGCGAGCTGTACCGTGTATTGGCTTTGCAGCAAGCGCTTCTCCATGGCTTCGAGGCTTCGTTCTGAGGGCTCAAGGACTAAGGCTTTTGCCTGCAGCAACGCCTGATTTTCTTTAAGGGTTGTTTCGTGAATTTTACGGAGCACTTCCTTTTTCTTAAGAAGTTGGCGTTCGTCTGCCCTCAGGGTCCAGAGATTTCTCTCAGGCAAAAAAGCGGTATCCCGGTGTTGTTTTAGCGCCAATTCCCCCTCAGGGGTGCCCTGTTCCAAAACCTCCCCGCTCTCAAAGGACGTTAATTCGTAATCAATCCATTTTAATTTTTCCCTGAAGTAGCTCAAGAGATCAAACAAGTCTTCTTCAGCTTCAGTGGCTTGAAAAAAAGTCGTGTAATAAAGCCAATGCTGATGAACATTGTGACGGTTGAAACCAAAATAGGTCTTCCCACGGCGCTGGTTTTCATAAACACGGTCAATGGCTGCCGTCATTTTTGAAGAGGAGCATTCAAGGTAGGTCTGTAATTCCTGAGCAGGGATGTCAGTCGGAATGTAGAGCCCTTTATCGGCGCTTAAGCGTTTATGGAATTCGCCTAATCGTGCCTTTGCCATTGAAAGATGTTCTTTGCGGGTTTTAATCTGCAGCGCCAGGGTTTCTATTTCCATGGTCAGTTGCTGATGCTCTGTCTCCAACTGCAACAGTTGCTGCTGCTTTTCCTTGATGAGCGGATCAAACTGACTGTCCGCGTCATGGCATGCGCTTTGATGATTCTCGATTAACGGGTCCATCATTCGGGTTTGACGGGAAAGTGTTCCTTTGGCGTCACTCAGCCATTTAAATGCTCGGTTAACCCGTTCCCTGGCGTTCAGACGCTGTTCTTCCCGAGCTCTGGAAGAGCGTTTGTCCATCTCTTCCAGATCCTGGTTGTGTTGCTGTGTCTCTTTGCCCATTCCAATACCCTGTTCAAACATTTATTCCTTTGCTGCGTTTGATAGTATTCGATTTTAGCTAACGAGTGAAAGCCCCGCTATCAATAAGGTCATGACGGTAATGCTGTAAAAGGCCAGTGCCTTAAGGGCAGGCTTTTTCCGCAAAATAAGGCCAAGCAGCGTCAGGGCAATGACGCCGGGGTAAGTCATTTCAAGGACAGGCGCTAAAAACGCAGCGATGCCTCTAAAGTCCAGCAGTGAGACGATAAACGACGTCAGGGTGGTGCCAGCAAGAAGGAATGGAAAACGGTTTTCACTCAGCTTTAAGGACGAATGCAGGTAACGTGCAAACAGATTATTCAGCGCCACAGCGGTAGTCAGGCAGGAAAAGAACATGGCGACACCCATGATAAGGGTAGCCCGGCTGCCCAGGGTATTGGCAGCGATTGCCGGTAACATCAGTTCAGGCTTCACGTGTTCAAGCAGGGCCTGGTAATGTGCCCCCATGTAGACAAAGCCCAGATATACTAAGGCGAGAAGGCTTGCCCCCAGAAGGCTCGGCTTGATGGCAAAGCGTATAATGTCGCCTTGATCGGCGTTTGGAAATTGTTGCTGAATCTGATTAAAAATCAAGGCAGAAAAAAAGAAAGCAGCAAACAAGTCCATGGTTTGATAGCCAGTCAGAAAGCCATTGGTCAATGAAATGGACGGCTTGAGGGCCTGAGTGGTATCCGGGGACTGGATAACCGCCATACCTATCAGGATGAGTAAGGTTATGATTAAGACCGGACTCATCCATTTACCGAGAATTTTTACCATGATGCGATCGTCAAGGCAGCACAGAAAGGTGACGAGGCAAAAGAAAAGGCTGAAAGGCAAAAGATGAATTTGGGGAATTAAGTAGCTCATGCTGCCGTAGGCGACGGTAATGCATCGCGGCACGACACCAAAGGAACCGAGCAAAGCCAGCATCAACAGCGGCAGCAACCCGCCAACCAGTTTTCCAGCGCCATTAAAAAAAGCACGGTAGTCGCCATGATGCAGTTTAATCACAAACAGCCCGGCCAGCGGCAGAAAAATACCGGTCAGCAATAATCCAAAAAAGCCATACACCCAGCTGCCGCCTGCGGCATGGCCTATTTCGAGGGGGAAAACGAGATTGCCTGAGCCAAAAAACATGGCAAAAATGGCGAAGCCATAGACAAAGATGGATTTATAGTGCGGCATAAAAAGCGATTCCTCAAAAAAGGTTAATGGTGGTCTGAATTGGGGAGGGAGTCGAGGGCCTAGGCGGCCACATTCACCACAGGAGAAACGCAGGAGGCCAAGACATGCATGGTGCAACGCGCTGACACGTTTAAGACAGAAGAATCAAAACAGAGTATGGGTTGGCTTATAAACATTATGGTTGACTAAATAAATGGCAAACAATTCTCTTTATACTCAATTTTTATCGGCTTGGCAAGCCAATAATTGATGTTGAATCAATGAAAAGTAATAGGAATAGTGATTTTTATTATGGTAACATACGCAATGGCCTTGCCATTTTTGACTTTTTTTGAGTCATTGTGCGAATTTTCTTGTCAAAAACGCATGATTTCGGTAGAATGCGCGCATCTTTGGCAATGCACAGACTAAATAAGCATGACCGAGGTCAACCCCAAAACTGCTGATACCCAAAACGATTCGGATGAAACTGTTTATCTGATTGCTGGCAGAATGGATGCGCAAAGCCGGTTACTGGCCAAATGGTTACATACGAACGGTAAAATCTATCTGGCTTATGCTTGCCTTGACGGTTGGAATCTTTCCTACAGTACACTCAAGTATTTTTTCGATGTTGCCCTGACCAACAGTGATCGATCGTCTTCGGATGTCATGCATGAATGGCTAATGTCGCCTGCCGGTATCGCCGTCGCCGCAACAGAATCCATTACTCTCATTGTTTTCGCCATGCTGGCCACCCACTTCGATGACAACCCTGACAAATTAAAACGCTTCATCGCGGTTGTCTGGCCTTATTGCCGCGACACCATGAAAGGCTTGAAAAATGCGTATAAAGGGGTACGCAGCACCATTCAGATGCTGGATGTGCTGGGCGGTACTAACCTCAATTTTCTCATGTTGCCTCTGGCTCTGGCGCTTGGTGGCATTGCCATCGCCAACCGTTTATGGTTCCGCTACATGCTGAGCCAGCGCAAAGACATGATGAAAGCGAACAAACTTTTGCTGGACGAAATACAAAACGCGGAATTTTTAAGCAAAGAAGAGTGTCAGCTGCTGCGAGAAAAAATACAGCGTCAGACACTGAATACCCGCCGTGCCGCATTGTTTTCAGCGGCTTTAGGGGGAGCCATCGACAGCCTCTATCTGTACGTGGGCATCCTCTTTTTAGCCCCGACCGCCTGGCCGGTCTTTGTGACCCTGTCCGTCTTTTGCATGGTCTTCTCACTCATTTGCATAGCCACTCGTATTTATGAGGAATACGATTTCCAAAAGAAACTGCTGATAGCTCAGGCGAAAGTTGAACTGGCGCTTTACAGTAAAGAGCATGGCCAGGAAATCATTGAATTGCTGAATGAGTTGCAGCGGCTTTCCATCGAATTATCCAAATTTGCTCCCACAGAACAAAATAACGAAGCCATTCAGAAACTGGAAGAAGAACGCAATGCGCTTTCCCGTCAAATCCACCACATTAAGCAGGAATTTGAAAGCAAGCGGGAGGAATTACAGTCCTTACTGACCTTGTCCTACACCTCCGCCTTTTTAGCCGGGGCTAAAAATGGTTTGGCCGCTTTTAGCGCTGTCACCAGTATTTTATTTACTTTGGGCACGGTGTTTGTTCTGGCAGGAGCCCCTTTTCCACCGTTGCTGTTAATTCTGGGAGCAGGCCTTGGGATGGCCTTACTGATTGGCTTCATCAGCCAATCCCTCATCCAGAACTGGCGTCATCATCAGACCTTGAAGGGACGGGAGAAACCTTATGAGCCGCTGGCCGAGATGCTGGAAAAGATTAAGGATATCAAAAATTCTGCTCAGGAAATGAATGTCGATGAGGAAGTAAAAAGCGCCATTCACAGCGGGTTGACTCTGGATTATTCGCCGCAGTACTTTTTTCAAGAGTGGTTTGAAGTGGTCCGCTCCTTCTTTTCCGGTTTGGGGAAAGGCTCCAAGGCGGTTGATTACTCCATGAATCCCCTGCAGGAAATGAATGACAAGGGGCATTATCAGGATACGCCGGTGATGCTGGGCGTGAGTGCTGTCATGTCCCTGTTTTATGCCGCAGTCCTGGCTTTAAGGGCACTGGCACGCGGCTTTGGCCGCCCGCCGCTCGATCAAATGCCTTTGATTAAGGAGACAGACAGTGAAGCGCGCCCCGACTCACCGTTGCTGATTAATGAAGAAGGAGCATCGGATGAGGAGCAAGACGCACCCGGTATGGAGCTCCCATCGACCGATTCGTCGCGACGGGAACCAAATCCGCCGGTGAAAAAATTTGGTTCCCGTTCTAATCTTACTTCTTCCTGGCCTGGCTTTTTTACCCCGTCTCAATCCAAACCTATTCCAATCCCACATCGTACTTCTTCACAACCATCCCATTTCAACGATGACGATACATCTCCGGGTTTAAACTAGGATCGTTATACATTTTAAATTGATGGTAAACTCTGAAAGTTCGCTGTTTATTTTTAACCTCATCCAGTAATTGCGCTAAGCACGACAATAACTGCTGTTGCTGCGCATGGATAATCAGTAATTTGCGCTGACAGGTTTGACGATGGGATTCGTCAACATCGGAACGTTCTGTCTGCTCCTGCATGTGATAAGCCTTAAGCGCCAGAATGGAGAGGCGGTCAATCATCATGCCGGGTGTTTCCGAGTGAACCGGGCAGGCATCAGCCGCCTGAGGTTCTAACTGCTGATAAAGCCATTGATCCATGGATTCCATGCGATCGTTGCGCTGCTGGTTGCAATAATCAATTTCGCGTTTAGCCTTGTAAACGAATTCAAAACCCATGTCCTCACGCCGTGCCCGATCTTCAGCATGCCATAACTGATAATTAAAGGCGTGATTTTGTTCCACCAGGCCCAAAAAGCCTTCTTCACGGGTGGTTATGCCCTGCTGTTTCCATTCAATAATGCGATGAGGGTGTAACTGTTTGATTGACACGACGAGGGTGTTCATGACGTCTGACCTTGGCAAAAGGCCTAGTGTACCATGACTTAAAGCCAGTGTTGTACTTTTACCGAACTACAAACTCAGGGTTCCAAAATAGCGGGAATACAGTTTAAGGTAGGCGCCATCGTTTTCCATGGCCAGCAATTGCCTGTTAACCGTTTCAATTAGATCCTGGCGGTTTTGATTGGCCATGATGCCATAGCCTATGCCTACGGGCAGGCTGTCACCGACGGCCTTAAACAAGCCGCTGTTATTGACCACCCAGTATTGGGCGGCACCCGTATCAATCAGAACCGCATCGACATCCTCATTACTCAATGCGTTTAAGACATCCTGCTGCGTAGCGTATTCGCTGATGTCGATGGCATCCTGGTATTGCGCCTGAAGCATTTGTTTAAAGACGGTGCCTCGTTCAACGCCGACGCGTTGATTGCGGATATCCAGGATGGTATGAATGGGTGATTGGCTTTTGGTTAGAAACTGGGCGCCGCTGGCCATGTAAGGCAGGCTGAACAAAAAATGTTTCTGGCGCTCGCTGGTAATGCTGATGGCACTGATCGCCAAGTCAATGGTGTTGTCTTTCAGTTCAGTAAACAACTGTTCAAAGAGCATCCCCTTAAATTGGCAGCGCCAGCCTGCACGCTGACAAATTTCCTGCATGAGCTCAATGTCAAAGCCATACATGTTCTTTTGCCTGTCTGCCTGCATTTCAAAAGGAGGCGCGTACAAGCCGGTACCCACACGGATGGTCTGGGCATAAACACTAACGCTGAGTAACACTAAAAGCAGCTTTGCAAGGAAGCGCACGCTCAATTTCCTGAATTTTTTATTCAAGACTACTTTACTTGTACCGGATTGCCAAGTTAGCTTACATGCAAATTTTACGTGTACCCAAGAGGAGTGCCCCATGAAGTATCTGTTAGCCCTGTTAATGCTCGTTTCTGCGGCTGTTGAAGCACAAGAAGACCAAGCCCCTGCTTCGTGTCAGCCTGTGGCGATTCAGGGTGAGTCCGTGATGTTGTCGGCAAAAAAACCCGTGTTGATTTTGATTCATAATTTATCTAAAAATGATCTCTGGATTACCCATCCGGTTTCTGATCCGAGCGCAAGCGCTGGGTGGAGCAGCCGCTTACAAAGCGATAAATGGTCGGCTCTGTCGCTGGATAAGGATGCTTTTGAATTAAGCTGTATCGAGTCCAAACCAGGGCATGAGCAGCAAATTCCCTGCACCGGTGCGATTGCGGTCTGCCAATGGCCGGTTGTGACGATGCCTGCACAGTCAAGCGGTACCTATTGGGCCGGTGAAGACATGACGCTTTCGGCATTGTTGACGCATTTGGGCGGAAATGGATTTGGATTACCCCCTTCGCCCTAATCAGTGATAGACTGTAGGGAATCAGTATAAAGACAGGTGACTGTGAGTAAGAAACGCAAAGATCCCCACTATAAGAGGGAAAAGGAAAAATACAAGCTGCCCATTCCGAGCCGTGAATGGATTATGCAGGTACTGGAAGAATACGGACGTCCCATGTCTCGAAATCAATTAATTGAAAAACTCGAGATTGAGGAGCAGGAGCAGGAAGCCCTGGGTTTTCGCTTAAAGGCCATGGTGCGGGATGGGCAGATCATGCAGGATCGGCGAGGTCGCTTCTGTCTGCTGGGGCGCATCAACCTGCAACGCGGTACCATTCAGGGGCATCCTGACGGGTACGGTTTCTTTATTCCTGATGACGGCAGTGACGACATGGTGGTTTCAGCCAAGGACATGCGCGAAGTCATGCATGGCGATGTCGTGCTCGTCTATCAGAGCGGTGTTGATCGCCGCGGACGTCCGGAAGTTAAAATCCATGAAGTCGTCGAACACGCCAACACCAATGTCGTCGGGCGATTTTTTACCGAGCACGGGGTCGGCTTTTTAATTCCCGATAACAAACGTCTGACGCAGGATATCTCCATTCCTCTCGAATTTGCGAGTAATGCCCGCAATGGCCAGATTGTGCTGGCCGAAATCATCGCCTTTCCCACCAAACGCAACCAGGCAATTGGCAAAATTATCCATATTCTTGGCGAGCACATGGCGCCGGGGATGGAAATTGAAGTCGCGATTCATGCCCATGCCATTCCAGCTTCCTGGCCCGACGAGGTGTTGGCGGAAGTGGCTAAAATTCCCATGCAGGTCAAAGAAAGCGATTTAAAGGGACGTACGGATTTACGGCATTTGTCTTTTGTAACCATTGATGGTGAAGATGCCAAGGATTTTGACGATGCGGTGTATTGTTACAAAAAAGGAAAAGGCTACCAGTTGTATGTGGCCATTGCCGACGTTAGCCATTACGTGGCCAAGGATTCGGCGTTGGACAGGGAAGCGGCGAATCGCGGCAATTCGGTGTATTTCCCAGGGAAAGTGGTGCCCATGCTGCCTGAGGCTTTATCCAATGGCATTTGCTCGCTCAACCCCAAGGTTGACAGACTCTGCATGGTGGCTGAGATGTCCATCAGTGCCGAAGGAAAAATTACTCGCAGCCGTTTTTACCGGGCAGTATTCCACTCCCAGGCACGGCTAACCTACACCCAGGTGGGGCGATGGATGGAAAGCAACACCATCGATCCGCAATACCAGTTACTGCAACCGATGCTGACGTCGCTCTACGAGCTGTACCATGTACTGCACAAGGCACGCAAAGTGCGCGGCGCCATTGATTTTGATACGACTGAAACCCGAATCGAATTCGATGAGAACCGTAAAATTCAACGCATTCTTCCGGTCATCAGAAACGATGCCCATCGACTGATCGAGGAGTGTATGCTGGCAGCCAACGTGGCTGTGGCACGCTTCCTTGAAAAGGCAGCCATCTCCGTGCTTTACCGTGTTCACCCGGTGCCTGAGGAAGACAAAATCATGGCGCTGCGCCAGTTTCTGGGAGAATTGGGTCTGACCCTTGGCGGGGGTAAGAAACCGCATCCTAAAGATTTTCAAAAAACCATGGGCATGATTGCTAACAGACCGGAAAAACACCTGATTGAAACCGTCATGCTGCGTTCGCTCAAGCAGGCGCAATACCATGAAAGCAACGATGGTCATTTCGGTCTGGCTTATTCAGCCTATACCCATTTTACCTCACCCATTCGCCGTTATCCGGATTTGTTAATCCACCGCGCTATCGGTCACCTGATCGATAATCATGCGGCTGATCAATTCAGTTACAGCGAAGACGACATGAATCGCCTGGGCCGGCATTGCTCAGCCACGGAGCGGCGAGCGGATGAAGCCACACGCGAAGTGGTTGCCTGGTTGAAATGTGAGTACATGCAGGACAAACTCGGGCAAGTCTTTAAGGGCACTATTTCAGCGGTAACTGGGTTTGGTATTTTTGTGGAACTCGATGAAATCTACGTCGAAGGCTTAGTGCATGTGACATCGCTGCGCAATGACTATTATGCTTTTGATGCCGTCAAACACCGCCTTGTCGGTGAGCGCGGCGGGCAGGTGTATCGCCTGGGCGATAAAATGAAAGTCCTGGTGGCGCGAGTGGATCTCGATGAACGTAAAATTGATTTTGAGCCGGTCGAGTCAGGGGAATAATCATGAGTGAGCAGTACGTCTACGGCTTGCATGCAGTCAAAGCCCTGTTAGGCAATCCCTATCGCACCATTAGAAAACTGTATGTCAATCAGGAACGCCTGGATCAAAAAGTACAGTCCATTCTGGAATTGGCCGAGCACCGGCATGTCGCCGTTGAAAAATTAAATCAGCAGACAATGAACCAACGTTTTCAGGCCTTTACCCATCAAGGCATCGTGGCGGAGGCCGCCCCTGTTCGCGATTTTAATGAGAGTGATTTAAAGGACCTGTTGTCAGCAAGCCAGTCACCCGCCCTTATCCTGATTTTAGACGGTGTGACTGACCCGCATAATCTGGGTGCCTGTTTACGCTCAGCCGATGCGGCCGGGGTGCGCTTTGTCATGATCCCCAAAGACAAAAGCGCCAGCATCACGCCGGTGGTCAGTAAGGTGGCTTGTGGCGCGGCGGAGTCAGTTCCCCTGGTTCGAGTGACGAATCTGGTTAGGGCAATGGAAACCATCAAACAGGAAGGGGTTTGGATTTATGGTGCTGCCGGTGAAGCGGCTCAAAGCCTTTATCAACTCGATTGCCGTTCGTCCATTGCGTTGGTGATGGGGGCGGAGGGCGATGGGTTAAGACGGCTGACGCGCGAACATTGCGACGGGCTTTTTTCACTGCCCATGCTGGGCAGTGTTGAGAGTCTCAATGTCTCGGTGGCCACAGGCATTTCCCTTTATGAGGCAGTGCGCCAGCGTCAAGGCGCCTTACAGGGTTAAATCCATGACAATGTCCTGAGAGGGGTAATGAAAGGCTTCGGGCAACTGAAGTTTCAACAGCATCCCGCGGCTGACAAAGGGTCGAAGGTAATCGTAATGCCCCTTATCGGTATGATGCGGGTAATGGTATTTCGCTAAAAGAGTATCCAGCCCATCGCGAAAAGCGTGACGCTCCGTTTTATTCGAGATCAATTCAAGTTGAGTCCGTATGCAATAAATTCCACCGACCAGTTCATATTCTGACAGGGGTTGTGTCGTTAAGTCTTCAAACCATTGCAACAGGGCATTGTATTGCGAAGAGTGCCAGGAAGAAAACGCCTGGAACAGACCGAAACAGTTAAAGCGGTGTTCATTCACCGATCGGTTGCAAAATGCCCTTAACTGCATGAGCTCATACTTTATTTCAATCGAGCGCAAATAGCCTGTGGCGGTACTCAGCGTTTTATGGGCCTGGTGGAGGGTTTCCTCGTCCTCGGACGTCAGCGATTTATTCCCTAACACCATGGCTAACAAATTGGCGTAATTATCAATGGCTGTGGCGACGACCCTGATTTTGATTTCCAGGGTTTTGCGGCTGTCGCTATCGGCTGGATTTTGCGGCTTGATGGCCACTTCAATTTCAGCGTTATTGAGTGCCTCCTGCAGGTAATCATTGAATTTGCCCTGAACACTGTCTTGAAGCAGCAGCAAAATATCCTTAATGGGCAGCATGGCGCTCTTAAACAACCCATGGGGGGTTGGCTCCTCTTTTTTTAGTGAGAGAAACGAGGCCAGGGGGTTTTGATCCACGGCATGACGTTCCTCACTTGAAAGGTGTTTCAATTCCAGGCGTCGGGGTGATAACTCCTTGCGCAGATTATCGAGGCTTTTTAAGGGATCCCGGTTAGCGTATTTCATGGTGCGTCCTTCACGTCCTTGTATGATGTTTTAGTTTAAAGGTTGACCAGGGCGATTAGCAAGCCGCACTTTTTCACTGACTTGACGCGTGTGATCAACTCTGCCTATGCTAATTGAAACTAGGGAATGGTTATGGCTAAACACGCAAAAACTATTAATCTGGCCCTGCAGGGCGGCGGCACACACGGCGCTTTGGCCTGGGGGGTGCTGGACAGGCTTCTTGAGGACGGCAGCATTGGCCTGGATTGTATTTCCGCCACCAGCGCCGGGGCAATGAATGCCGTCATTCTGGCGCAGGGGATGGCCGACGGGGGACCTGACGAAGCCCGTCATTTATTAACCCATTTCTGGAAAGCAATCAGCGAAGCCGGCGTTTTCTTCAGTCCGGTTAAGGTCACCTGGCTTGAGCAATGGCTGGGAATCACCCCTGAATTCTCCCAGGGCTATTTTCTGTTCGATATGATGACCAAATTGTTCTCCCCCTACGAATTTAATCCGGGCAATGTCAATCCGTTGCGGGACATTGTGGAGTCCTTAGTCGATTTTAAACAAATCAGCCAAGGCAAAGCCCTTCGTTTGTTTATTTGTGCAACCAATGTAAGAACCGGCAAAATCAAGGTCTTTCAAAACGAAGAAATCTGCCTTGATGCCGTCATGGCCTCCTCGTGCCTGCCCTTCCTCTTTCAGGCCGTTCAGGTGAAGGAGGATTATTATTGGGATGGTGGTTACATGGGAAATCCCGCCCTGTTTCCTCTTATCTACGAATCTCATCATAATGATATTTTGATCATCCACATCAATCCCATTCAGCGTGAAAAATTACCGCAAAAGGCGTCGGAAATCATAAACCGCATGAATGAGGTAAGTTTTAATTCCTCACTGATGCGTGAAATGCGGGCTGTCGCTTTTGTCAGTAAGATGCTTGATGAGGGCTGGATTAAAGACGAGTATGCCCAAACCATGAAACGGATCTATATGCACGCCATACGGGCAGATAAAGCGATGGAAAATTATTCCGTGGCCAGTAAATTAAACACGGATTGGGAGTTTATCCTTCACCTGTTTGACCTGGGGCGTCATTTGGCTGATGATTGGTTAAAGGAAAACGTTATCCACCTGGGTAAACGCTCAAGTATCGATATTAATGAATATCTTTAAGGCCAGTTCAATCACCACCACTGTGTTCGCAGGTTTACTCCTTGGTACCCTGGTGGCCGTGGATTGCCTGTCGTACGCGTCGCTGATTTTCAGCGGGCCTTTATCGTCTGATCTATTGCATGGTATTTCAGCCGGCTTATTAGGCTCGGGTATCCTGCTGATTCTCATGGCCTGGTTCAGTTCGTCCCGATACACCATTGCCGCCTCCCAGGATATTTTTGCCATCATCACCGCTCTGGTGGCGGCCTCCCTTGCCCGGGAATTGCAGTTACTGGACAGGGGAGTTGACCCTTTACCGACGGTGATGATGGCGATCGTCATCATGGCCCTGCTTTTAGGGTTTACCATGTACGGTTTAGGGGCTTTCAGGCTTGGGAAGCTGGTCCGTTATATTCCTTACCCGGTCATTGGTGGTTTTTTGGCCGGGACGGGGTGGTTGCTCCTGGTTAGTACCCTGCAATCAATGGTGGGCGGACATTCCACCCTGGGCACGTTTGAAGCGCTTGTTCATGAGCAGACGCTGGCATTATGGGTTTTACCGGCGGCATTGGGCGGCAGCATCCTCATTCTGGAGCGATTGCTGGGAAGCAGCCGCGTGTTCCCAGTGATGGTTATTTTAAGTTTTGTCGGGTTTTATCTTTATTTGCTGGTTCAGGGTATTTCACTGAGTGACGCGAAACGGGCCGGTTTGATGCTGGGACCCTTTCCCGACGGCAGACTCCCGTTGTGGCCCAGTGAAAACGTGCTGAATCAGTCCGTGCAATGGCACCTGCTGCTTAATCACATGGCGGATTATTTTGCCTTGGCGGTATTGGGTATGATAAGCATGCTGCTCAATATATCGAGCTTTGAGATCAGCAGCCGGGAAAGCATGGACATTAACCGCGAATTAAAAGCCAATGGCATTGCCAACAGTTTAATCGGTTTAGGCGGCGGCTTAGGCGGGTATCATGTGCTGTCGTTCTCGAAAACCAATCTTCATTTTCGCCTCGGTCAGCGTGCTGTGGGTATCCTGGCTGGCATTTTCTGCCTGTTACTGATGATTGCGGGCGCTGGGTTGCTGACCCTGTTACCCAAATTTATTTTCAGCGGCCTGCTGCTTTATGTGGCATTTGATTTTTTGCTGGAATGGCTGGTGGCGATTAAAAAGAAAATTTCCTGGCTGGATTACCTGATTGTGCTGATGATTATGGCTGCCATCGTGTTTTTAGGTCTGCTGACGGGAATTATGATTGGTTTGTTATTGTCCTTAGCCATTTTCTTTTTTCGATATAGCCGTATCCCGGTCGTGTCGTCCATGCTTTCTGCCGATGTCTTGCACAGTCACGTCGAGCGCAATGAAGCAGACAAAATCTTATTGGAACAACATGGTAATAAAATTCTGATCGTCAATGTCAGAGGGTATCTTTTTTTTGGTAATGCCTATGACATCCTTAATCGCATTCGCAAGCACCTGGATAAAGGCCCGCACGGTGATTACCTGATTATTAATTTTAACCAGGTGACCGGAATTGAGGTGTCCGGTGCCTTAAGCTTCATTAATTTGTTGAACTATACCCAGAAGCAACGCGTCAAAGTACTGTTTACTCATCTTCCTCGCGTGATTGAGCAGGAAATCCAGCGTTTTGCCACCACAGAGCATAAAAAACTGGCCTATAAAAAATTCATCGACCTGGACCATGCTCTTGAATGGTGTGAAAACGCGTTAATGCAAAAGTATCAGACCAGCAGGGAAGCGGATTACAAGTCGCTTTTTAATTTAAGTTTTCCTGACATTCGCGAGATTGATGATTTATTGTCTTATGGCGAACGATTGACGTTCAGCAAGGGAAGCATCGTCTGCGAGGAGGGGGAAGAAACGCGGGAACTGTTCTGGATAGCTGAGGGTGAACTGGAAATCATTTTAGGCTATGGCTCAGCGAAAGAAAAACGGTTGCGTCGTCTGCTTGCCGGTACCATTGTGGGTGAAATGGCGTTCTATTTAAATCAACCCCGCACGGCTTCTGTTGTAGCAGCCAATGACTGTTTGGCTTATCGCTTTACTGCAGAAAACCTGGATAAAATGACAGAAGAGCACCCGGAACTGGCTGCAGCCTTCCATAAGGGCATCGTCAAAATAATTGCCAAGCGCCTGTTTTACGCCAATCGCCTGCTGGCCAGTGATTCCATGTAATGCGGTTGACGATGTGTAATCAGGCAGAGTACGATTGCTAACTGATGAGAGAATCCAGGGACATACTCACATGAAAAAACTGCTCTTTTTTTGCTTATTGGGTCATGCTTTTGCGGCTTATGCACAGCAGGCTATCGGCACCGTGCTGTTTGCCAGTAATCAGGTGACGGTCGAGCGCCATAACCAAAAACTTCCGCTGACACGCGGCGCTTCCTTTTATGTGGGTGATACCATTGTCACCGGGGCCAATTCCCAGGTTCAGATTCGCTACAGCAACGGCACCTTGGTGGCTCTGCAGCCCAATTCGACTTATGAGATTACCAGTTACACCCCCGCGGGCAAGGGCATTCAGAGTCAGGCCAATTTAAAAAGCGGCGGTGTGGAATCAACAACCAAAAGTCAGAAAAAAGCCATTTTAAAAACCCCAGTGATTGCTCTCGCAATTTCCGGTACCTCTTACAGGGCAATGGTGGTAAAATCGCCAACGTCAGAAAAACGATGCAAAAACAACAGGAATATCAAAGCCACGCAAATTGCCACGCAAGTCTATCAGGGGCAGGTCACCATGGGAGATACCCGCCTGGGACCTAAAGAAAAATACAAAAGCGCCACCTACGATTGCGTTTCAGGTCAGGTGACTCCAGGGTCTATTTCCTGGGGTGCATTGGGCTGGATAGTGACTGCTGCGTCCAAAGTGGAACCGGCCCTAATGGCAATTGATGTGATTGGGCAACTGGTCCCAAGCAACGTGATTGATACCGCGGTAGAGTCGCCGCTCGGGCCAACAATCACCGTGACGCCTGATTTCCCGCCATTCTTTGCGACCTAGTTGCGGAGAAGTGATGATAAAAATTTTGCTCGATTCTACGGAATAAAAAGCATTATAATTTTAGGTTAACAGGGGCCTGATGCCGAGTTGGCAGCCTTTTTAGGGCCAAGTAACCTGCATGGAGTAGCTATGAATAAGAATAAGTGGTTATGCTATGCCTGTCTGCTGTTCCCTTTAATGGCGACTGCCAGTACAGAGCAAAGCAAAGAAATTGATTCCTCTGTGGACAATGTGCCTTCTGTAAGTCGGTATGATCTGGGTGCCGCCTACAGCTACCAGGATTTTAAATTTGATTCGTCCAAATTACTGACCTTTAACCGGTTTAATGGCCATTCCAATCTGTATGGTGTGGGCGGCAATAATTTTCAATTTAATCAGCGCATTTCCGGCGGCTTTTTTATTTACAAACTGGATACCGAACTCAGTTCGCAACTGCAACTGCTTTCCCTGCCACTGGTGTCTTCCACGCAATCCATTCGCAACAACAGCATTTACGCCCACGTATTAACGCGCCTGATGCAGCATTTTTTCTTTGATTTGGCTGGCGGCTATGGCCAGAACAGTTTGAGCTACAACACCAGCACGCGATTTGAGTTCCAGCAGAAAAACGGCTATGCCAATGCCATCAGTAAAAACTGGTTTGCCAGTGTGTCTGCCCTGTTTACACACACCTGGAAAGAGTTTGTATTTAACGCCAACCTGCGTGCGCTGCGCACGGAAGTGGATCAGGATCCTTACGCCATTCATTTTGCCTTTGATCCGGCAACGCAGAGCGTTCCATCCTTAACCAATAAAGTGTCTTATTTACAGGAAAATGCGGAACTTGGTTATAAAATCAATGACAGCGTCCAGCCGTTTGTTGAGGGCGGTCTGTTGCAGGTTCTTGATTTTTCTAATAGCCGCCCTGCGCTGACCGGTGTGATTTTAGGACCTGTCCCCGAGTTCAATCTGGACATGAATGGTTACAAAGTGGGCGGTGGTATTGCCTTCAATTACAAGCAATACGTTTTCCGTCTGGAGCAGCAGTACTTCCAGCGCGGCAGCGTGTATCACAGCAACCAATCGACTCTGTCCGTGAAAATGAACATAGGATAACCAACGAGCGAGCAATCGTTGGTTTTAAGCGGCATCTTACAGGTACTATCATGAAAGTGACTGGACATGGATGTTAAGGCTTCTTTCAAAGCCAAGCGATTGCAAATTCTGGCCGGTTTTGTTGTTGTAATAGCCAGTCTTGGTCTCGAACAATTCCGTGTTGTGGAGTCCAGTCACTTCCTGCATCGACTCGATAATTATTTTTACGACATTCTGGTCAGGAACAGCCCCCGGCCATTGCCTTCTTTCCCGCGGGTCGTCATTGCCGATATTGATGACTACTCTGTGGCAAAAAAGGGCCGCTGGCCCTGGCCGCGCGCCATTTTTGCTCAGTTGATTGAACGCCTGAAAGAGTATGGCGTCATCCTTGTCGCCTTTGATGTTGTTTTTTCCGAGCCGGAAATCAATTATGCGCTGGGTTTAAAGGACAAGATTATTCATCTGCCCTCGGCTAACTCCTGGCAGCCATTAATGGATACACTGGACAAGCTCGCGCCGGCGGTTGACAATGATTTGCTGTTTGCCAGAGCAATGCAAACCCATGAAACGGTACTGGGGTATTTGTTTTACCAGGCTAAACTCAACAAAGGCGCACTGCCTGCCGCTTTACTGAATGAAAAAGAGGAGGCCATACAATCCAACGGGTTGTCGGTCATTCAGTTTCAAGGCTATCAATCGAGCCTTAAGTCTTTCATTGAGGCTGCTCGTTTTGGCGGGTTCGTGTCCAATTTTCCTGATGCGGACGGATTGGTCAGACACGGTCTGCTGGTCGCTGGTTTTGAAAACAAGCTATACCCCAGTTTAAGCCTCGCAGTGGTCATGCGCTATCTGCTGGTGGATCATGTGTCACTGATAACCCGGCCAAACGGCGAGGGAAAGGCCATTTTAACCGGGCTGAATGTCGGTGGGACGGTCATTCCGCTTAATCCATCGGGGCAAATTCTCATTCCATTTTTTGGTGAAGCCGGCACACTTCCCTATTACTCCATTGCTGATCTACTCGATAAAAAAGTGCCCGCAGAGGAGCTGGCTGGGGCCATCGTCATTGTCGGTTCGTCAACCATTCTGTTATCCGATCGTCACCCCACGCCTGTTTCCGAGACGTTCCCTGGGGTAGAAATCAATGCCAATGTCATTGCTGCGATCTTAAACCAGCAGATTCCAACCATTCACCATTCGCATCATACGAAAAAGCTGGTGGAAATGTCACTGCTTGGAGCACCACTCATTCTGATTATGCCATTTCTTGGTCCTGTGTGGCTGATTGGTCTTTATCTGCTCCTGACCGCGGCCCTCTTGCTGGGTTCTTTTTTATTGTTTACCTATAAAAACACTTATTTTTCGGTGGCAAGTTTCTGTCTGTTGCTCTTACTGCTGGCGCTGGTTAATTTTCTTTATGAATTTGTGTACGAGCGGCGGCAAAAAAATAAAATCAAACGGTTGTTTGGGCAGTACGTGCCCCCCTCTCACATTGAGGAGATGACCAATGCAGCGGAGCATTTCAGCATGGAGGGGGAAACGCGGGAAATGTCCGTGTTATTTTCCGATGTCCGTGATTTTACCGCCATTAGCGAAAGTCTGGATGCCAGCACCGTCAAGTGGTTGTTGAATGCCTTGTTTACACCCATGACCCGCATTATTTTTGAACATCAAGGCACCATAGACAAGTACGTGGGCGACATGGTCATGGCCTTTTGGGGTGCGCCGCTGCACGATGAGCAGCATGCGTTTCATGCTGTGGCCGCGGCCTTGGCGATTAAGACCGCGTTACCAACAAGCATTCACCATGGGCAGGTTGCTTTTCCTGAAATTAAACTGGGCATTGGCATTTCCACCGGCAAAATGGATGTCGGAGACATGGGTTCGGAGTTTCGACGAGCGTACACCGTGATTGGCGACACCGTGAATCTGGCTTCGCGGCTTGAGCAACTCACTAAATTCTACCACGTCGATATTTTAGTCAGTGAGGCGACACGCGCTTCCCAGGATGCCTTTGTCTGGCAGCTCATTGACAAGGTTACCGTGAAAGGCCGGCAGCAACCCCTGGCAATTTATGAACCCTTGGGCTACCAGCAAGAGGCCGATGCGGCCTTACTGACGCAATTACAGGATTATGAGGCCGCACTGGCCCATTTTTATCAACAGCGCTGGTCTCAGGCTTTAACCGCATTTCAGGAGTTGCAAAAATGCTATCCTGATAGATATCTGTATGAACTTTATATCCAGCGAATTATGCACTTGCGCACCCAGGATTTGCCACCGGATTGGAATGGGGTTTTTGTGCATACGCATAAATAGGACAGAGTATGAAATTATTATTTTTAGGTACAGCCAATGGCTTATCAGAAGACGCAGGTAATTTTCATTCCAACATGCTGTTGATCACCGATGAGGGGAAAACATTACTCATTGATTGCGGTACCGATGTTCGCTTCTCCTTAGCGCATGCCAACTATGCGGCAAAAGACATTGATGCCATCTACATCAGTCATTTGCATGGGGATCACTGCGGCGGACTTGAATGGCTGGGATTTAAGCGCAAATTTACCATGGATTTGTCCAAGCCCGAATTACTCATCCATGAAAGTTTAGTCGATCCCTTGTGGCAGCATCGTCTGGAGGGCGGTATGGCGACATTAAAAACCGAAGAAGCCTCGCTTTCCAGTTATTTCACTGTTAGAGCCATGACGGATACCACCCCGTTTGTCTGGGAGGGGATTTCATTGACCCTGGTAAAAACAGTGCACATGATTTCTAATGGCATACTGAAACCCAGCTATGGTCTGCTTATGCGGGCAAAAAAAAGCAAGATTTTGCTGACGACGGACACCCAGTTTAATTTACACAGGCTGCTGCCTTATTATCAGCAGGCCGACCTTATTTTTCATGATTGCGAAACGTCAGCGTATTTAAGCGGTGTGCATGCCAATTTTGTTGAACTAAGTCAATTGGATGCCGAAATCAAAAGCAAAATGTGGTTATACCATTACAATGATGGGGAACTACCCGACGCAGAAGAGCAGGGATTCTGCGGTTTTGTCAAGCGCGGGCAGGTGTTTCATTTCACTTAATCATCCTGCCCGTTACTCGGGTAGAATTAATTCAGCTGACTTCCCTCGTTTTTAAGGCGATGAATTCATGAATGGTTTTGCAGACACGTGAAACCAATTCCTCAATTTCATTTTCACTGATAATTAAAGGCGGAAGCAAACGGATAACATTTTCCGCGGTGACATTGAATAAAACCCCATGCTTAAGCCCAATCGCCCGGGCATCATTCGCGGGTCTGTCGAGTTCAATTCCCAGCATGAGGCCGCGGCCGCGGATGGCACGAACCGCCGGATGATCGTTGAGCTCACGCATGAGTTTTTCTTTGAGAAAGTTGCCGTTACTTGCGGCTTTCTCACACAGTTTGTCACGCTCAATGACCTCAAGCACGGTCAGGGCCGTCGCGCAGGCTAATGGATTGCCGCCGAACGTTGAGCCGTGATTGCCCGGTTTAAAGAGATTGCAGGCGCGCTGACTCATTAGGCAGGCACTGATGGGCACGCCATTGGCCAATCCTTTAGCGGTCGTGACGATATCCGGACGAACATTGGTGTGCATGTAAGCAAACCATTTACCGGTGCGGCCGTTGCCCGTCTGGATTTCATCGAGGATGAGCAGCCAGTCATGTTGGTGACAAAGTTGTTCCACCGCCCGTAGATAAGAGTCATCCGCGGCAAAAATACCGCCCTCACCCTGAACGGGTTCAAGCATGATGGCCACCACATCGTCGCGATTCGAAGCGATCGTATGCAAGGCTTCCAGATCATTAAAGGGCGCACGGATAAAACCCGGCACCAGAGGCTCAAAACCGGCCTGCACCTTGCGGCTGCCCGAGGCTGTGAGTGTCGCCATGGTGCGGCCGTGAAATGCACGCTCCATGACAATAATGGAAGGTGTTTCGATGCCTTTTTTATGTCCGTACAGACGGGTGAGTTTAATGGCCGCTTCGTTGGCTTCGGCGCCTGAATTGGCAAAAAAAACTTGCTCCATACCGGTAAGTGCCGTTAGTTTTTCGGCAAGCAATTCCTGTTCTTTAATGTGGAAGGCATTGGATGTGTGCAACAGTTTGGCCGCCTGAGTTTGGATGGTTTTAGTGACGTCAGGGTGAGCATGCCCCAGCCCGCAGACGGCAATACCGCTTAAGCCATCAAGGTAGGCTTTGCCTTGTTCATCATAAAGCCAGACACCTTCTCCATGAGTAAAAGTAATCGGCAGCGGGTTATAACTCGTAATTAATGCCATTAAAACTCCTTATTAATCATCAGGCGGTTAAACCTGCGCTATTAGCGCAGGTTCTCTTCTACAAATTGCCAGTTCACCAGATTCCAGAATGCACTGACGTAGTCAGGCCGGGCATTACGGTAATCGATGTAATAGGCATGTTCCCAGACGTCACAGGTCAACAGGGCATTCAGTTCCTCTGTCATCGGGGTGCCTGCATTGCTGGTACTGGTGATTTTCAATTCGCCATCCTTATCCTGCACCAACCAGGCCCAGCCTGAACCAAACGTGGTAATGGCCGCTTGACTGAATTGTTCTTTAAACGCGGAAAAGGAACCAAATTTTTTAGCAATCATGTCAGCCAGACGTCCTTTGGGTTCGCCGCCGCCGTTAGGGCTTAAGCAATGCCAGTAAAAGGTATGATTCCACACCTGAGCGGCATTATTAAAAATACCGCCTGATGATTGCTTGATGATGTCTTCAAGGCTTAACTGCTCGAATTCGGTGCCGGCAACTAATTTGTTAAGGTTAGTCACGTACGCATTGTGATGTTTGCCATAATGATATTCCAGGGTTTCTTTGGAAATGGTGGGCGCTAAGGCTTCGAGACTGTAAGGTAAGGGGGGTAAGCTGAATGCCATGAATCATTCTCCAGTTTTATTTTTTGAGTTAGTAAGTGTAGCAGGATGTTCAACATATTCAATGCAGGTAAAGGGTAACCCCAGTTGCTAACTGGTCTTATTTTCGCCATAATTGGCGGTGTTTTTTTAATTTTCAAAATTGTAGGTGACTTTGTGGAAACCATTGATAAAATCAAACAACAAATTGCTGAAAATGCGATATTGTTATATATGAAGGGCACGCCTAAAATGCCTCAATGCGGCTTTTCTGCCCGTGCTGTCCAGTGCATTGATGCGTGTGGTGTTGATTTTGCTTATGTCGATGTACTTGCCAATCCTGACATCCGTCAAACGCTGCCTCACTATGCTGATTGGCCCACCTTCCCGCAGCTTTGGGTAAAAGGTGAATTAATCGGGGGTTCTGATATCATTGCCGAACTCTATCAGCAGGGGGAACTGGAAGCCTTGTTAAGAGACGCGATTGCTCTTTAAGCCATTGCACCCTGTACACTGTGAATTTAAATCCGCGTACCTGGTACGCCTTTCCTAAGGAGAAGCAGATGAGTGTTTTAGTTGGAAGAAAAGCCCCGGACTTTACTGTACCTGCCGTACTCGGTAATGGTGAAATCACTGATAAATTGAATTTGCATGACACCATCAAAGGAAAATACGGGCTTGTTTTCTTTTACCCCCTCGATTTCACCTTTGTATGCCCTTCCGAGCTAATCGCCCTGGATCACCGCATGCATGAATTTAAAGAGCGTGGTGTGGAAGTGATTGCGGTATCCATTGATTCGCAATTTACGCATAACGCTTACCGTAACACGGCAGTGAAAGACGGGGGTATTGGTCCGGTCAAATTTGCTCTGGCGGCTGACATTTCGCATACCATTTGCCAATCTTACGGCGTGGAACACCCTGTTGCCGGCGTTGCATTCCGCGGGGCCTTTGTCATTGATAAAAATGGCGTTGTCCGTTCACAAATCGTGAATGATTTACCCATAGGTCGAAATGTGGATGAAATTCTGCGTATTATCGATGCGGTTCAGTTTTTTGAAGAACATGGCGAAGTCTGCCCAGCCGGCTGGCAAAAAGGCAAGGCCGGTATGAAAGCGTCTCCCAAAGGGGTTGCCGAGTACCTGGCTTCTCACTCCGACTCGCTGTAACGCTTTCCTGCCGGCCTAACCGCCGGCAGTCTTCATCTTATTCCTTAACGGTTTTCGCCAGTGTTTTATGCCAGGAATTGATCATCGTGCAAAAAAGTTCCGCTGTTTTTTCCGCATCATAAATGGCTGAATGCGCCTCATGAGTATTGAAGGGAATGCCTGCGGCCGCCGCGGCTTTAGCCAGGACGGTTTCTCCGTAAAACAACCCCCCGAGAGTTGCTGTATCAAAGCAGGTAAAGGCATGAAAGGGGCTTTTTACGCCAGTTCGTTTCACGGCTTCCTTAATAAAGAGCAAATCAAACCAGGCATTATGGCCGACCAGCACGGCGCGCTGGCATTTGCTTTTGTCCAGGGCGGCAAGGATGGGGGTAAACAGGCGTTGCAAAGCGTCCTTCTCATCGACCGCAAAGCGCAGGGGTTGAAAGGGGTCAATTTGATTAAACGCCAGAGACTTGGCATCCAGTTCTGCACCGTCAAAAGGCAGAATGTGTTCAAAATACGAGGCAGCCGGGTAATAATGCCCCTGCTCATCCATGTCGAGAATAACAATGCACATTTCCAGCAAGGCGTTTTTGCAGGGATCCACGCCTGCTGTTTCGATGTCGACGACCACCGGGAGGAAACCGCGAAAACGGTGTTTAAGACTGGACTTTAATAATGCACTAACCTTCATGAACACTCCAGGCCAATGTTTCGCCCGCGGCCATGGGAATGACACTGTCTTTGGCAAGTGGCAGGCTGTGAGGCACGATCTGTGGCTGCCGTTTAAGCAGCAATTCGCTTTTGTTGATGGGCAATTGATAGAATGACGCGCCGAAATGGCCCATGAAATGATTCAGCTTTTCAAGCTGACCGAGTTGATCAAACACCTGGGCGTAAAGTGAAACGGCATAAGGCGCAGAATAGATGCCGGCACAGCCGCAGGCGGTTTCTTTGGTCTGGCGTGCATGCGGGGCGCTGTCGGTGCCGGCAAAAAATTTGGCATTGCCGCTGACGGCGGCTTGTTGTAAAGCCAGTTGATCACGCTTCCGCTTAAGAATCGGTAAACAATAATAATGCGGTTTAATGCCGCCGCTTAACAGTTGATTGCGATTATACATTAAATGATGCGGCGTAATGGTGGCGGCAACCCGCTCGCCGGCCGCACTGACAAAATCAACGGCGGCTTTGGTGGAAATGTGTTCCAGAACAATGCGAAGCTTGGGGAAATTGCGGGTTAAGGGCAATAATCCCTCGGTAAGAAACGCGGCTTCGCGATCGAAAATATCCCCGTGAGTGATTTCGCCATGGATCTGCAACACCAGATCCTGCTGCTGCATGACCTCCAGCAAGGGGTAGAGGGCGCGTAATGACTGAGCTCCCTCGTCTGAATTGGTGGTGGCGCCGGCTGGATAGAGTTTGGCGCCCAGAATGGCATCGCCATCCTTAATGCCTAGCATCTCCTCGGGCTGTACCTGTTCATTGAGATAAAGCGTCATGTAAGGCGTAAAATCATAGGCCGACGCCAGCGCCTTCATAAGACGTTCCCGATAAGCCAACACGGACTTAACCGACGTCAATGCCGGCTTTAAGTTGGGCATGGCCAGTGCACGGGCAAAATGCATGGCGGTTGCAGCGACTGTTTCTTTAAGCGCCTCGCCGTCGCGAAAATGCACATGCCAATCGTCCGGACGGGTTATAACGAGTGTTTGCAAAATAAAGGTTCCACAAAGTTAGCCGATATTAGGGAGCATAACACGGAATAACAAAGCAGGATGAACAAAAAATGGCTTTAAAGCAGTTTTTTACATGTTCCGTTTTGCCTTTGATCGTGATTGGCAGCTTATGGGGAGAGCAGGCAAAGGCTGTCGTGCCGGTTCAATACAAAAGCCCCATGGGGTTTGAGAAATGGAAAATGACCGGCAACCGCCTGCGCTGTGGTCTGTCGTTGGTTATTCCCAACTACGGCATTGCCTATTTTGAGCAATATGCCGCCAGACCACCGCATTTCATCATGAGTAAGTGGGAGCAGGTGCAACGAGAGCTGCCGGCAGTGGTGTATGCGAAAGAGCCTGTATGGAAGCCGCGCGCCTTGCGCTTTCCGATTACTAAAACCGTACTGACTCCGGGCGAATTCGCACTTTTCCTGCCACGGGACCCAGCCCTCAGCACACTGACTTATCTGGCTAAGGGATTTAATACGCGTATCCAATACCGTTCGGAACAAGGATTTCCAGTCACAGTGATTCTTTCCCCTGTTCATTTTCAGAAAGTGTATGCCAAATATCAGCGCTGCCTCGGCAATCTCCTGCCATTTAACTACGAGCACGTCAAGACCACGGTGTTATTGTTTGATACCAACGATTACAAACTGGAAGAAGCACAACTGCGACAGCTCAAACGCATCGTGACTTATGTGAATGCCGATCCGCAAGTCAGAAAAATCAACATTTACGGGTATTCGGATGATCGGGGCCGTAAATCCATTAATAATGCAATGTCGGAGGCCAGGGCTAAAGCGGTGGAGAAGTTTCTGTTAAGTCAGGGCATTAACAAGGACATGATTTATACCACCTGGTTTGGCGTGCTGGATCCGGTCGCACCGAATACCACAGAGGCCAGCATGGCATTAAACCGTCGCGTGGTGGTCGAAATAGAGAAAAAAATATAGATTGCTTGCAGTGTATACAGTGCATCGATACATTATATATAGTTCTTCAATCCGTGTTGATTGAAACGCTGACGTTCAACGCGTTGATCATGGCATTTAATTTGTCTTGTTGTATCAACAAGATGCATGCTTGGTGATGTTCGCATAAAAAACCAAAAAAAAGCCTACTTTCAGGTGGCAAAACTAAAAAAATTCATGTAGCCTTAACCATTAAGCCTGCTTGTGAGAGTTCTGCATTATATTTTTCAGGCTGAATAAAATATGAGCGAATTCGAGGAAAATATTAAGATTGTTGATAAAACTTGCAATTTTAATGTTGACTTTACAAGAATTGGACTAGATAATTTGCCTATGTACGTTCTCGGATAGAGCGATGATTGCGTACTGTGGTCAACACCTCGTTGTGATTTGACAGCAAAACGGAAAGTTAATAATAAAAAGTGGAGATGAAGCAATGTTAAATTTGAAAAAAACAGCGGTAGCTGTTCTTGCTTTAGGAAGCAGTGCAGTGTTTGCTGGTACCATGGGTCCTGTTTGCACCCCTGGTAATGTAACCGTTCCTTGCGAAAGAACTGCTTGGGATTTCGGTGTACAAGCTTTATATTTGCAACCAGTTTATGACGGCGATTTCGGTTACCGTTTCGCTACTACTGATGCTGCTGGCAACACCTACTACCACGACCTGGATCTGGATTGGGGTTGGGGCTTCAAGTTAGAAGGTTCTTACCACTTCAGCACTGGTAACGACATCAACATCAACTGGTACCACTTCAGTAAAGACACTGATTTCAATTTCACTGATGATTTCTTCGCTGTCGGTGGAGTTGCCAGTGTTGAGCCACAATGGGATGCTGTAAACTTTGAATTCGGTCAACACGTTGACTTCGGTGAGTTCAAAAACATCCGCTTCCACGGTGGTGCTCAGTACGCTCGTATCGACACTGATTTCTGGGCTCAAGTTA
Organism: Legionella sp. MW5194; assembly: GCF_016864235.1. Classification (NCBI taxonomy): domain Bacteria; kingdom Pseudomonadati; phylum Pseudomonadota; class Gammaproteobacteria; order Legionellales; family Legionellaceae; genus Legionella; species Legionella sp. MW5194. Next base: position 3,075,286 of record NZ_CP045732.1, on the reverse strand, counting down.
ACGCTTTAGCTGTTCGTGATACAGCTGACCTGCGTTTCAACGGTTTCGGTCCTCGTGTTGGTGCTGACATGTCCTACGATTGGGGTAATGGTTTCGCAGTTTATGCAAACGGCGCAACTGCTATTCTGGTTGGCGACAGCAAGTTTGACACTGCTCGTGTAGTTAACGGTGTTACAGTTGCTACTACTCACGGTTCCAAAACTGCTATCGTTCCTGAACTGGAAGCGAAACTGGGTGCTAAATACACTTACGCTATGGCTCAAGGCGATCTGACTCTGGATGCTGGTTACATGTGGGTTAACTACTTCAATGCTCAGCATATCGGAACTAGCCCATTGATCCTGGCTACTAACGTTATCGAAACTGACTTCGCTCTGCACGGTCCTTACGTCGGTCTGAAGTGGGTTGGCAACGTTTAATTAGCAACTCGGTAAGATTTAAGCCCATCACCTGTGATGGGCTTTTTTTTGGATTAAGGGAGTAAACATGTTTAAAAGAACAACCCTGGCAATTCTAGGAATGAGTATCAGTGGTTTTGCGGCAGCGGGTATGTACGGTGCTCCACCGGCCCCGACTTGTACCCCGGGCGATGTTACTGTCCCCTGCGAAGCAAAAAAATGGGATCTCGGGATTCAGGCATTGTACTTAAAGCCGATTTATGATGCTGACAAGGCTTACGGTCTCGCCGCCTCATCCCTGAGTGAATACAAAGACGTTGATAATGAATGGGGATGGGGATACGAACTGGAAGGATCTTACCATTTCCGCACAGGCAATGACATTACTGTCGATTGGCTGCATTATGATGTCGACAGCAACAACGGCGCATTCACTGGCGTTTTCCCCTCGCCACTGGGTGGTGTTGTAACCGCCAACTTTACCCACACATTCACCAACAAGTTTGATCGTGTGAATGCTGTGATGGGTCAACACGTGGATATGGGAATGCGCAAGAACGCTCGTTTTTATGGCGGTTTCCAGTACGCTGACATTCGTGTCAACAGCAACCTGGCTTATAGCGTTGTTTCTCCCACCATTCTCTTATTGACCTCTGGCGTGTTTGGTACGCAAAATACCGACTTCAATGGCGTGGGACCTGTCGTAGGTATTGATTTTTCCTATGATCTGACGGAAAACTTCAGTATTACAGCCAATACTTCCGGATCTATTCTTTATGGAACTGGACGTTATAACGAAGCAACCTTCTTTGGTAATAATCTGGTTGCCTTTACTCGTTATGGTACGCAGAAATCAGTGGTTCCCAGCGTGGAAGCCAAGTTAGGTGCTAACTATGCCTATGAAACAGCGAATGGAACACTGAACATTGAAGCAGGCTATCAGGTATTTAACTACTTCAATTCATTGCAGCACATTAACCCGTTGTGTGGATGCTTAAGAATTGACATGTCTGATTTTGGTATGTACGGTGTGTATGGCGGTCTGAAATGGGTTGCCCCGGCATAATGCCAATCCCGCTCTGAGAACCCATCTTCGGATGGGTTTTTTATTGCAAAAAACTACCTTTTAGATAAATAGAGTGAACAATCGCTGGCCAGCCTCACTCCCTCCAGTTATAATCAACTCGCCGAAGCAAGTGGAAGATTGAATTATAATCAGGAGTATCGGTTGTGAAACACAAAGTATTATTTTTAGCCCTGGCTGCCTTAGCCAGCCCGGGTTTTGCTGTAGCGGATAAGGACCTGTTGCAAGAAATTCAACGCCTTCAAAAGCAGACGAAAGCACTTCAGGATCAGATTAACACACTGCAAAAGCAGGTGGTCGCGCAATCCACACAACCGGCGGAAATCCCCAAACCCAGTAAAAAACCAGCCGGCCAATCGCCTGCAACGACGGCTAATCCAACCAAACCGATACCCCGAGAAGGCCCTCTGTCATTCCATAGCAGCCTGCTCAGCGTGCATACCATTGACAGTCATCCAGAATCCATCGGCTTTTACCCAACCGCATTGGTTGCCGATGAGCGAGTATTGACCTACATTGCCGGTACGCCCGTTGTGACCTCGCCCTACCTTGGTGACCGGCCTGCCTTTGATGGCTCCGATTACATTGTTAATATTTCCAGTATTAACCGCGATATTCGTTTAATGCAGCAGCGTCGACGCCTTTACCGCGCCTATGAGCGAATTGGCTATCCTGTCCCTACCATGCCCATTATTGCCATCAGTGGTAAAACGGAACCCGTCGCCACACTCTCGAGGCCTTTCATTGGAAATTCACAGGGTGATATTACCTTGGGATCCAGTGAGCTGGATGTTGCCGCTGCCTTAAACGACATGGTGGAAGCGTTTATCGGCATTGCCTATGATGAATCACCGCCCGATCTCAGCAATCAGCGCGTCGCCAATTCATCCTTTGATTTGAACCTGGGCTTTGTCAACATTGGTAATCTGGACAAATCGCCCTTCTATTTTACCGCAGGTCAGTTATTTGTTCCCTTTGGCAAGTATGCAAGCGCCATGGTGAGTTCGCCCATTACCATGATCATGGCGCGCACCAAAGCCAGACCGATTATCCTGGGTTATAAATCCCAACAGGGTACAGGTCCTTATACCCAGGCTTACGCCTTCCGTTCTGATACCACCCTGGGACGTGATGGTGTAGGTGGCGTCAACGCCGGTTATACGCTGGAACAGGGTGATGTCACTGGCGAGATCGGTGCCGGATACCTTGGTACTATTGCCGACGCCGGCGGTATGCAGAATACGGGCTCCCCCGCAGGAACCACCTTTGGCGGCTTTGGTTCAATTACCAATGGTTCCGAAGCCGTGGGCAAAGTACCCGCCTTTAATATTCATGGTAATGTGAGTTTCGATCGATATACCCTGGCTTTAGAATGGGTCGGCGCGACCAAAGCATTCAATCCCAATGCCTTAAGTTTTAACGGCCGAGGCGCAAAACCGCAGGCCGCACAGATTGAAGGAGGCGTGACATTCAAAGCCTTTGATAAGCCCGCCTCATTGGCATTGGGTTATCAATGGTCTAAAGACACACTGGCACTCAATTTACCGAGGGAACGCATCAGCACGGTTTTCAATATTTCCCTCTGGAAAGACACGGTAGAAAGTCTTGAATACCGCCATGACATTGACTACCGCAGTGGTGATTTTGCCAACGGTATCGCTCCTCCAGGCGTAATCAATGCCAATACGGTAGGTACGGGTAAAACAGCCGATACCGTGGTTGCTCAGATTGGTGTTTTCTTCTAATGATGAGGCCAGCCTTAGGGCTGGCCAGCCGTCTACCCTGGTAATCCCCATAACAAAGCAGGGTTAATGCTATGCTTAATGGATGGGAGACAAACAGGATGTTGTATGAACCCGCGCAAACGACGTGCCTTTCTTGTGAAGTGGGCTATTTGTTTAACGCTGTTGCTTATTCCGACCATCACCTACGCTGCAAAAATGATTGTCCTTGATGTAGAAGGAGCGATTGGCCCTGCCATGGCGGATTATATTCATCGCGGCATCACTCAGGCCGACAAAGCATCATTAATTATTCTGCGCCTCAATACCCCAGGTGGATTGGATAAATCCTTACGTCTCATTGTTCAGACTATTCTTTCGTCTAAAACACCGGTGGTTGCGTATGTGGCTCCTAACGGCGCCAGGGCGGCGAGCGCCGGCACGTATATTCTTTATGCGAGTACCTTGGCGGCGATGGCACCGGGTACGCATTTGGGCGCGGCAAGCCCGGTCCAGATCGGTGGGGAAAACAAGAGCACCGGCAATAAAAAAAATACCTCAACGATGGGCAAAAAAATAACCAATGACGCACAGGCCTATATCCGCAGCCTGGCACAGTTGCGCGGACGGGACCCCCGATTTGCTGAAAAAGCCGTCACCGATGCCGCCACCATGACCGCACAGGAAGCATTACAGGCGGGTGTCATCAATTTCATTGCTGACAGTGAGAAAGATTTGTTACAGCAATTGCAGGGGCAAGTGGTGATGCAAAACGGCATGAAAATTCAATTGGAAACTGAAAATAACACCATTGAACGCATTCATCCGGATTGGCGTACGCAATTGCTTTTGATTATCACCGAACCCACGATTGCCTACCTTCTGTTGCTTTTAGGCATTTATGGCATTTTTTTCGAGTTAATGAACCCGGGGTTTGTATTGCCTGGTGTCATTGGAGCGATTGCCATGCTCGTGGCTTTGTATGCGTTGCAGTTGTTGCCTGTCAGTTACGCCGGTTTGGGCTTAATCCTGCTCGGTATCGTTTTTATTATAGCCGAGGCATTTTCCCTAAGTTTTGGTGCGTTGGGCATTGGCGGCAGCGCCGCCTTTATTTTTGGGTCTATCCTGTTAATTGATACTGACCATCAAAGCTACCAAGTCGCCTGGTCTGCTATTTGTGCCATGGCGGCTGTCAATATCCTGGTGCTGTTTACTCTGCTTGGAATGGCCATCAAGTCACGGCGTCATGAAGTTCAGCACGGCACGGCCATGCTCGTGGGTGCAGAGGGTAGAGCGATGGAGGATATTGATTTACAGGGGCAAGCTGTGATTCGAGGGGAAATATGGAATGTGCACGCGTCGCAACCCATAGGCAAGAATAAGAAGATAAGGGTCATTGCCGCGAAAGGGTTGCTTTTGGAAGTGAAGGAAATAAAACCTGAAAAAAAATCACGACTGGAAAATAGCAACGCCGTGAAGAAGCAGGATAATTAGGAGAATAGTATGGCACCCTTTCTGATGTTCACATTAATCATACTGGTCTTGCTGTTGCTCTCGACCTTCAAAGTGCTTCGTGAATACGAGCGCGGTGTTGTTTTTATGTTAGGGCGATTCTGGCAGGTCAAAGGCCCCGGTTTAATTATTGTTATTCCGGGTGTTCAACAGATGGTTCGTGTGGATTTGCGCACCGTGGTGATGGATATACCCAGCCAGGATGTCATTTCCCGTGATAACGTGTCAGTCAGAGTCAATGCGGTTCTTTATTTTCGGGTTGTCGAACCCAAACATGCCATTATTCAGGTAGAGAATTATTTTGAGGCCACCAGTCAATTGGCACAAACGACCCTGCGTTCCGTTTTAGGGCAGCACGAACTCGATGAAATGCTGGCTGAACGCGAACAATTAAACAGCGACATCCAGCGCATTCTCGATGCGCAAACCGATAACTGGGGCATCAAAGTGGCCAATGTGGAAATTAAACACGTGGATTTGGATGAAAGCATGATTCGTGCAATTGCAAAACAAGCTGAGGCTGAACGGGATCGCCGCGCCAAAGTCATTCATGCGGAAGGGGAGTTGCAGGCATCAGAAAAATTATTGCAGGCTGCCAAAGTGCTGGCCGAGCAACCGCAAGCCATGCAACTTCGCTATCTCCAGACCTTGGCAACCATTGCCGGGACAAATAATTCCACCATCATTTTTCCTATGCCTGTGGAATTGGGGGATCTGTTGCGGAAATTGAGTTCCTAAACGAACAGCTGTCCGGTGAACCTGTGCCCTCTGGCTTGGACGGGGAAGAGGCTTTAAAAAAGTGGCCATAGGCTTTTGTTAAGCACCGTCTCAGGGCAGAAGCGGAATCCTTGGGTGTCGTTGAGGTTTGATGGTTGGTAATGGCCTCGACGGCAGCCTGATTATCATAAAAGGCGGCCAGCTCCACAATGGGCTTACCGTCAGGAGACAGGGTATTGGCTCCGCGTTCAAGCAAGGCTGAAAAAAGCGCGCGGTTCGTGGTTGTGCATTCGGAGGTGCAAGCCAGCATCAAGGGGGTGTATCCCTCTTTGTTGAGGTAATTCACATCCACCCTTGGGTCACGCAGCAATTCAATCACCGCCTCCATATGCCCTTCCCGACAGGCGAGACCCAGCATGCTGTTGTGGTCGGAGTCACAAGGCGTATTGAGATCAAGCCCCGCTTTTCGACGAAGCATGTTGAGAATCGCCGCATGATTATAAGCGGCGGCATAAAAGAAGGTACGCTTAAGCTGAGTTTTATTGAGAAAGGCATGCTGATTATCGAGCGTCAACAGCTCCCTCACCGTAGGCACATCATTACTTTGCGCCGCAATGGGCAGCAAGCCGTAACCGCGTGAATTGGTGATGGCCATGTTTTTTTTAGTGACCGGGAACATTAAATCCAGTTTCTTTAAACGATCCAGTAAGCTGGCATTTGGCTTGGCGATAAAACAGGTGGATAGGATGAAATGGTCGCCCTTTTCAAAAAGCGTTTCATACAACCGATCTGCGAGGACTGCCGTTGACAGGATTTGTTGCGGGTAGTGTTTTGATTGCCTGTACAGGTTATTGATATCCATGAACAGCCATCCTTTGGAATGAACGCGAAAGCCAAGACTGTGCTCTTCGCTGCCCGCGAGAATGGCAACATGATCCTCTGGTTTGAGCAGCAGGCGGAGTTGCTGCAGGAATTCCTGCAGCCTGGCTTTGGAAGCGCAGGGCACGGTCTTTTGATACAGGCATTGGACGGCTTGATGTTCCGGTGTTTTTTGATAGCGGATCATTTTAAGGATTGGATTAATCGCACTTTGCGCCAGCGGTTTATTATACACCTCGTGATAAACATCCGGATCCTGGGCAAGGCAGATAAGGCCTAAAAGCGATTGCAACTCGCCCATTTGTATTTCCTTTTTATTCAGCGTCTGGTGATTTTTTACCTTTTCGCTGATGGATTTGGATTGCTCAAGTAAAACAGCCTTCTGCGTCCTTAAGGTGTTTAGCAGATTAAAAAAATAACTTTCTGAGTTACCCGCCGCAGCCAATGCCCAATTTAGTGTAAAGCCGTGACAGACCCCATCGATTTCCACAGGGGTGTACTCAAAAAAATTTAATAGTTGAAGCAGGTCGTTGTGGGTCAGCGTATCCTCGTTTGTCAGGGAATGGTTCTGACTTTTGATAAAGTAACTCGGGAAGATGAGAGGGGTTAGCAGGTAAGCCAAAGCGCACAGTAACAGGAAAATGATGAGATAGATCATGCGATAAACCCCTTGCCTCTTTTTTACAATAAAACATAAAGAAAATGCGATTGCAACGCATGGTGACTAATTGAAAATGGCGCCACACCTTCCCCTGCGGCATGCTTTGTGGTAGAAAATCGGTTTTAAAATTTATACAGGGTTGCCATGTCAATTAAATCAGATCGCTGGATAGAGAAAATGGCCATGGAAGAAGGCATGATTTCTCCCTATGAGCGCCGGCAGGTAAGGGAAACGGGAAATGGCCGTATTATTTCCTATGGTGTTTCCAGTTATGGTTACGATGTGCGTTGTGCCGATGAATTCAAAATTTTTACCAACATCAATTCTGCCATTGTTGATCCTAAAAATTTTGATGCCAACAGCTTCGTTGATGTGCAATCCGATGTCTGCATTATTCCACCGAATTCCTTTGCCCTGGCTCGCACAGTGGAGTATTTTCGAATTCCCCGCAATGTCTTGACCATTTGCCTCGGGAAATCCACCTATGCACGCTGTGGCATAATCGTGAACGTGACTCCGCTTGAACCGGAATGGGAAGGGCATGTGACGCTTGAATTTTCTAACACCACGCCCCTGCCCGCTAAAATTTATGCTAACGAGGGGGTTGCGCAAATGTTGTTTTTGGAGTCTGACGAGGTCTGTGCCGTGTCCTATCGCGACAGGGGCGGTAAATACCAAGGGCAAACCGGCGTTACCTTGCCGCGAACCTGAAACACGTTACTCGTCTTCTTTCGCAAGCGGTATCTTGCCTCGTGAAGCATCTACCCGTTCACGAAGCTCTTTTCCGGGTTTGAAGTGGGGACTGTATTTGGCTTCAGTGACCACTTTTTCCCCGGTTTTGGGGTTGTGGGCATTGCGAGGCGGACGGTAATGCAGTGAGAAACTGCCAAATCCCCTAATCTCAATGCGTTTCCCATCAATCAGGGCCTGGCTCATTAAGTCGAGAATTCGGTTAATGCCGTCAGTCACTTGCTTCTCAGGAAGGCGTGTCATTTCAGCAGCAAGGGTTGCAATGAGTTCCGATTTAATCATACCCACCTCGGTTAGCCGCGTTCTAAGGTCTACCATTACCAGCGCACTTCCGGTAATGCCTATTTTATTGTTTTATATTCAGTATAGACCCGAGAATAAATTATTCAATGTTATCAATTAACTGTAACAAGATTTAGCCAAATAATGCAATGCAGCGGCCTGACAGGCGTTTATTTCGTGTGCATGCGGTGCTGTAAATAGGCGGTAACTCGTCCCCAACTCATTTGCAGGACGGTGGTTTTGAGCACGTTAAACGCAGCAGAATCCAGCGGTTTGCTGGTGCTTAATACCTGCGTGCCCGGCTTCAACTGTTCCAGATGACTGCTTATCCTGCGCCAGTAATCGCCAAAAAAGGCGGTGGAATTAATAAAAATCAAGTCAGCATCACGCAAATCAGACGCTAGAAAATCGGCCTGTCTGAATTCTATGCGCTTAGCTTTAAGCGCATACTCAGGCCATGCCTGCAACTGAATGCGCCGCTCCTCAGCGGCTTGATGAAGTGGATCGAAAAGTTCAATTCCGCAACTGCGTCCAGGCGAGTAGACCATGGCACAGGCAACGACTGCCTTGCCGGCACCGCTGCCTAAATCATAAAACACGGTGTGTGGGGTGATGTGACAAAGCGACAACAAGGCGATGAAGGGTTCAAATTCGATTTCCCCATAAACGTACTCCATTGCATCCTGATGGGTTCGGCTTAAGCGGGATAACGCAAAGCCATCCACATCCTGGTAGAGTGCCTTAAATCGTTTGGCATGATGGTGAAGGGCTAGCGTCTGACGCCATCGCCAAAGCCGCCGGCGGCGTTTGAATGCAGGCCAGGCTAAGGCGAGCAGGGACGTGATGCCGGCAAAGACTAAGCCGGTCAAGATTTGTTCCTTTTGCCGCCGGCAACGATGTTGTCTTTTTCCTGTTGCGACAGCATGGGCCACGCTTTCATCAGTAATTTACCCGCTTCGCGCTCATTGCGCGCCTGCTGGTGCATTTCCCAGGGCATTTCATTGTTGACATACAACCCTACGGCAAAAGCCGTTAGCAGGGTCGTTAAACAGGCGAACGCGGCAGCGCGCCATTGAAAGGTTTTAAGCAGGCGCGTGCTTTGAGTGATAGCCTGACTGGCTGCCTTTTCCACGTATTCACAACTTTCATTCGCTACCCGTTTGAAATGCTGCACATCATAGTCAGCCAGCAAGGTGCCGATCTTTTGGATTGCTGTCAATGCATAATCATCGAGCTGTGCTAAACTTTTTTCGACGGTTTTAGTGAATTCCCGATGCTGAGACTGCATGTCGGCGAGCATTTGTTGACTGGCTTTCTGCAGGGAATGGAGGTGACTTTCTCCCTGTTTCAGCGTTTGTTCACTATGCTGGCGAAGGCGTTGCAGCCCTGCCTGAGTCAATACCTCGTGTAAATTTTTAAGTTCCTTGTGCAGGCTTTGTAATTGTTCCTGTGTCTGTTGCTGCTGCGTTTGCGTCTGCGATTCAATGTCCTGCCGCCACTCCATCATTTTGACTTCTGCCAGTTCAAAATAGGCAATGAATTCACTGGCATGTCGCAGCAATTCCTTTATTCTCAGCAAATCTTCTTCCCGCACACGGTCCATACCATCTCCTTGCTGGGTACAGTGTCTCCCGGGTCGTGTATTGTTTGAATGGAGACCCTGCTTTAAAGTAAAGGACTTCGCCTTTTAAGGACGCAATGATGAAACAGTTTCTTTGGGCGCTAGCCTTTGTATTCACTCTGGTTATGTTACTTCTGTATTTTCTACAGCGGCATCTTATGTATTTTCCAGCAAAACAAATGCCAAGTCGACAGCATTTCAATGCACAAAGTATGCAGGATGTTAAATTAATCACGTCAGATAGTCTCCAGTTAAACGCGTGGTACAAAAAAGCGGCGAAAGGAAAACCAACCATTCTCTATTTACACGGCAATGCGGGTCATATTGGTTTTCGCATGCCGTTGGTGACGGGGTTTTTAAATGCCGGATACGGGGTATTGCTGGTGGAGTACCGCGGTTATGGCGGTAATTCTGGCAACCCGAGTGAAGCAGGCCTGTACCGCGATGGGGAGGCGGCGATGACTTTCTTACGCAACGACGGGGTGACCAGCGAGAAGATGATTCTTTATGGCGAATCCTTAGGCAGCGGTGTCGCGACCAAACTGGCTGAACAATACCGCGTTTGCGCCGTGATCCTGCAATCCCCTTACACATCCATGACGGCGGTGGCTCGATTTCATTATCCCTGGCTTCTGCTGCCGCCCTGGGATAAGTTCGATTCCCTATCCCGGATTGACCACATTGGTGCGCCACTGCTTATTCTGCATGGGCGTTTGGACAGGATTGTTCCCTTTGAACAGGCGCAGGTTTTGTATAAAAGAGCCAAAGAACCTAAAAAATTGATTGAATTTGCAGATAAAGATCATAATAATTTGTGGGATAAGGATTTTTTTGTGCAGCTTATGCAATTTATTCACTCCCATTGCCCGAAAAGTGATTAAATTTTACCTTTCAGGTAATTGAAGAAACAGTATTCCTTTTAATATTTCCTTAATCAAGTTTGATTAGAATGGAAGAATAACCCGACACAGAGGTGTGCGATGAGTACATCAAGTTTTTTTAGAGACCCGGCCAGGGTCAAGCCCATCCAGGCTGGTGTGGCCCCGACTTATTCAAAAAAAATAGTCAAACTTCAGGAACCGGCGTTTGTCGATGTCGGCGGTCACGGCGATTGCGGTTTTAGAGCGATTGCAGCGGCGTTGGTTGATAAGCTGCTGACTAAAAACAATTTCCCCATGAATGCTCGTCCCCGGGGCATCGAAGACTTGTTTAAGCGTTTATTGGCACGTCATTTTAAATTATTCCCCATGAAGCATGCCTCTGGATTGAAAACCGTGACCGAGCGTGTTCGCGATTTAGTCGATTCACCGGCAAGAATGGTCGATTCACCTGCCAAAATGGCTGAATTTATTGATAAATTAGCGTATACCCTTCGCCAGATTGCAGTCGATGAAATGGTGACCCATCCCGAAAACTATCGTGGTGCTTTCGTTGATAACACGGAAGGCACGTCACCTGCTGAAATGCGCCAACAAGCCACCTGGATTGACGAAACGGCCATTGCTGCCTTAGCCAATGCCCTGCACATCCCGGTTACCGTGAAAGTGGTTGAGCCCAACAAAGAAATACCCGCAATGAAGTACCATGGTCAAGCGGAATCCCAAGGGGTGAGTGAGGTCGTGATCCAGTTGCAGGGACAACATTACATTCCTCGCGTATCCCAGCCCGAACGTTTTCAACTGGTTGCCAATCAACCCGTTCCACCCATTGAACCAAACCCTGATCAAAGCAAGCCCGATCCGGAAATGCCGGTCATCCTGGCGCGCATTGAAGCGGAAGACAAGCGGCTGCTGGTGGAGTTTGATTATTATAAAAGCCTGCTGGCCAACATGGTTCAGTATGGCAATTTGAACAAAGACCAACTGATTTCCATGTATGTCAAAGGATTAGGCAGCAGTGATTACCTGCGCGGGCGCATTTGTCAGGTAGGTCTTGAGTACGGTAATGAGCATTTCTTTGCTGAAATCACCGCCAGAGCTCAGAACAAACCCGCCGTCATTGCCTTGAACAAAGAATCCAATGAAGCGCAGGTGGTTAAGGAACTTATCCATGCCATTGCCCGTGCGGTCAGCATTGGTCAGCTCGATTCCAAACTGGTACTGGACATGATTGAAAACGACAATCAGGAAAATACTCACAGTTCCATTTCGGCCATCAAATAAAGGGCTCCCCATTCGGGGAGTCCATTGCCTTACAGAAAACCCTGCTCTTTCATCCACTCATCGTTAGCGAATTTAGACATGTAGTTGCGGATGGAATCGGGCAGGATAACCAGGCATTTCTGATGTTTCCCGAGTGTTTTTGCTGCTTTAAGGGCCCCCCACATCGCTGCGCCACAGGAGCCGCCGACTAACAAGCCTTCTTCGCGAATCAGACGTCTTGCCATGGCGAATGAATCGGCATCTGTCGTTTTAATGTAGTGGTCTATCAAGTCATTGTTTAACACATCGGGAAAGAAATCATAGCCAATCCCTTCAACGAGGTAAGGTTTAATTTCTGAACCGCCGCCAAGAATTGAACCGACGGGGTCAACGCCGACAATCTGGATGGCCGGGTTGTATTCTTTCAGTCGGCGTGCAATGCCAGTAATGGTGCCTCCTGTTCCTACACTGGCAACCACCATGTGCAAGTCTTTTCCGAAATCATCAATAATTTCCTGGGCGGTCCCGTAGTAATGGGCATTGGGGTTGTCGGGGTTCGCGTATTGATCGAGGATATGGGAATTGGGAATTTGCCGCTGCAGATCCTTAGCCAGGGAAATATGACTGTCCGGATCGCTGGATGCTGCTTCAGTCGGGGTTCTGTAGATGGTGGCGCCCAGGCGTTCCAGTACAGCCTGTTTTTCCTGGCTCATTTTGTTTGGCATGGTAATAATGACGTGATAGCCCAATACCGCACCCGCCAGGGCGATGCCTATCCCCGTATTTCCGGACGTAGGCTCTATCAGGGTATCGCCGGGCTTAATGCGTCCCGCTTCTTGTGCCTTTCTAACCATCTCATAGCCGATACGATCCTTCACTGAGCCGCCGGGATTAAAAAATTCACATTTGGCATAGAGTTCGCAGTCCAATTCCTGGCTTATCCGGTTAATGCGGACAACAGGGGTCTGACCTATGGTTTCAAGAATAGTCTGGTAAATCATGAATGAATCCTTTTAATGATTGGGTTGCGCTTTGCACGCATAAGACATATTTATCCCAATTTTGTCGTATTAACAAGTTGACGTTTTACAACGCCCGGAGCACCCGCTAGAATCTATACGACTGTATCTCCAATTATTCAAGGATGATGATATGCAAAAACTGAAATTGCGCACTGTCTGTATGACCTCATTGTTACTGGCTTCACCGTTATTAATGACGGGGTGTGACACCATGCAAAGCTTAATGGGCGGCTCCAGCGGCAGGGATGACACCACGTATCATAGCAGCTCCTCGGGCAGTGTTACGACCTATGATCGTACGAATGCGCCGACCAGCGGATCCAGTACAGCCGCACATTCGTCTTCTTCCTCCGCAGCGGCTGCCAACGCGCCCAAACCGTCAGGTCAATCCATAACGACCAAGCCGGCGGTGCCGATGTCAGCACCCACTGTCGGTCAGTAATCAACACTAACGCCTGGCGCTAAGGACTGAACATGGCTACTGTTTCGGATGTTTTTGTGGAATCGTTGGAAAAGGCAGGCATCAAGCGCATTTACGGTATTGTTGGCGATTCTTTAAACGGCATTACCAATGCCCTGCAAAAACGCAAAAACATCCGCTGGGTGCATACCCGCCATGAGGAGGTAGCGGCTTTTGCTGCCGGCGCCGAGGCCCAGTTGACCGGCGAGCTTGCGGTCTGTGCCGGAAGCTGCGGGCCGGGCAATGTGCATCTGATTAACGGGCTTTATGATTGCCAGCGCAGCAATGCCCCCGTTTTAGCGATTGCCGCGCATATCCCAACGCCGGAAATCGGCGGGGATTATTTTCAGGAAACCCATCCTAATATTTTATTTAAGGAATGCAGCTGTTTTTGTGAAGTCATTTCCTCGGTAGAACAAGTCCCGCGTTTGCTGAAAATTGCCATGCAAACCGCCTTGGCAAAACGGGGTGTGGCGGTGTTGGTGATCTCGGGCGATTTGGCCTTGCATGAAATGCGGGCGGAGGCGATGCCGGCGTGGATGCCTATGCCGCAACCCGCGGTGATTCCGCAACCGGAGTTATTGAATGAATTGGCAAAGCGGTTAAACAGCGCAAAAAGAATCACCATTTTTGCCGGTATCGGCGCGGCCAACGCCCATCAATCGCTGATGGCCTTGTGTGAAAAATTGCGTGCGCCGGTGGTTCATACCCTGCGCGGTAAACCTTATGTCGAATACGACAATCCCTATGACGTCGGCATGACTGGACTGATTGGCTTCTCTTCCGGTTATTATGCAATGGAGGCTTGCGATACCCTGCTGCTTCTCGGAACGTCCTTCCCTTACCGGCAATTTTATCCGGGTAAAGCGGACATCATTCAAATTGATTTGCACGGCGAACAATTGGGCAAACGCACCGATCTCGCGCTTGGGGTGATTGGCGATAGCGACGCCACCCTCAAAGCCCTGCTGCCTTTGATTGAGACGAAAACCGACAGCAGTCACCTGGAACAGGCGGTTAGCCATTATAAAAAGGCACGCCGTGATTTGGATGCGCTTGCCAATTATAACCCCGGCAAAAAAGTTATCCACCCGCAGTTTTTAACGCGCCTTATTAATGAGGAGGCGCATGTCGACACCATTTTTACCTGCGATGTCGGCACGCCGACAGTCTGGGCAGCGCGTTATCTCAGCATGAATGGCCAGCGTCGATTATTGGGCTCCTTTAATCACGGCTCTATGGCCAATGCGTTGGCTCAGGCCATCGGGGCGCAAACCGCCTTTCCCAATCGTCAGGTGGTCGCTTTATGCGGCGATGGCGGATTCAGCATGCTGATGGGGGATGTCCTGACCCTGGTGCAGCAGAATTTGCCCATAAAAATTGTTATTTTTAATAACAGTACTTTAGGCTTTGTGGAAATGGAAATGCACGTGGGCGGCATGATGGAATATGCCACCGAGTTGCAAAATCCCAATTTTGCCGACATGGCCGAAGCGATAGGGATTAAGGGGTTTCGGGTGGAGGAGCCTGAACAATTACAACAGGCTTTGCAGGTGGCTTTCAGTCACCCCGGCCCGGCATTGGTGGACGTGCGGGTTAACCGCAACGAGCTGGTCATGCCGCCGACCATTACCACAGCACAGGTTAAAGGATTTAGCCTCTACATGATGAAAGCCATTATCAATGGCCAGGGAACGGAAATTCTTGATTTGGTGAAGAACAGCTTATGGCGTTAGAATGCGGCTTTCTATCCCTGTGAGTGCAAGATGAATGAATTAAAGCAACAGGCTGCCAAAGCGGCTCTCGCCTTTATTGAGGACAACATGATTGTCGGCGTAGGCACGGGCTCAACAGTCAATTATTTTATTGAGGAATTGGCGGGCATTAAACATCGCATTGACGCCTGTGTTGCCAGTTCGGTGGCCACAGAATCCCGTTTGCGGGCCGCAGGAATTCCGGTAATTGATTTAAATGCCGCGGGTGAATTGCCCATTTACATTGACGGGGCGGATGAGATTAACGCACAGAACGAAATGGTAAAGGGCGGCGGCGGGGCCTTAACCCGCGAAAAAATCATTGCAACCGTGGCTTCTGAATTCATCTGCATCGTGGATGAATCAAAAATCGTCCATCGTTTAGGCGCTGCTTTCCCGGTGGCAGTCGAGGTACTTCCTTTAGCTCGCAGTTACGTGGCACGCGAACTGGTCAAGCTGGGTGGCGACCCGGAATACCGTGAAGGATTTAAAACCGACAACGGCAATATTATTCTTGATGTTTATCATTTGGATATAACCACCCCCATCCGTCTTGAAGAGTCTATCAAGCTCATTCCCGGGGTGGTGGAGTGTGGTCTTTTTGCTAAACGCCGGGCCAACAAAGTCATTGCCGCTCACGCGCATGGCCTTACCATCAGGTAATTTTTCTTAACACACGAACAGGCTGTCTCGCAGCCTGCTTTTCAAAAAATAATATGAAAATCAATTGGTTATTACAAAGGCCACTAAAAATATTTATGAAATTGCAATAATTCTTAAGTTTTTCTTAAGGTTTACTCGGTATACTGCAGGCATTGATTCAAGGAGCTTTCATGCGTGTATTAATTGTCGAGGACAATGCATTTAATGCCTTTTGCTTAACACGTCTGTTGCAGTCCGTGCAACCTGCAGTGCAAGTGACAGTGGTCAATGACAGTCTCAGCGCGTTAAATGTGATCGAATCAGATGATGTGTCTTTAGTGATTGTCGATGGCGATTTGGGTGCCAGCGATGGATTATTGTGTAATGGACCTGCCCTGGCGGATGCGCTCTGGGAATTGAAGCCCTCTTTGCCTGTCATTGCCTGGACTGATTCGGAAATGATGCGAAGCGCCTTCGCGGAAACGTTTAAACAACAACAGAAATGTTTTAACGATATTTATTGTTGGCCTAAAATTGTCAGTCAGGAGCGCATTTCCTTAGCCCTGAATTACCTCGGCAAACAAACCGGCGCCTCCCCTGCCAGCCTTACCAAGGTAACAGACGCACTGCACGCTTAATTACAGCAGGGGGTAAAGCCTGATTTCCCGGTCAAAATCTACCAGCAGCAGGTGATTGGGCGGCACGTCCTGCCATTGTGCTTTGAATTTGGTTAATTTTTCGGACGCCACCAGCACGCAATGATGCTCTTCGGTTGTAGCCTTACCATGATTGTGTTTATGCGGCGTAAAACAGTGACCGGAAAAATAATGCATGGATTCGGGTTTTAGTTTTTTGTCAGAACAATAACGACTTGCCAGTAAACGCTGCCCATCCGTAAGGCAAACATTAAAATAAGACGCTTCTTGCACACCGAAATCATTGACCAGCCGATTGATTTCGGTCACCGTCGCCTGAAAAATGTCAGCGACAGTGGATAATTGCGATAAATCTTTTCCCTTCGCCAATTGCAGAAACAAAGCAAAAAAATGCTCCGAATCGGTTTCCCCCTGAATCCAGTTATAAATGTCGTCTTCCAGCATGTGGCGCAAGTGACGTTTAACGGTGATGAAATTGTCAATGCCGCCGTTGTGCATCAACATCCAGTTACCATGAATAAAGGGATGGCAATTGTAATTGGTCACACCTCCCGCACTGGCTGCGCGTACATGCGCAAAAAAACAGGTGGATTGAATTTTTGCGGTCAAGTGCAGCAGGTTTCTGTCATTCCAGGCCGGTGAAATGGAGGTAAACAAGGCCGGCGCAGGGCTGAGGTGATGGGCATACCAGCCTAAACCAAAACCATCGCCATTGGTTGGGATGGTCGATTCGCGGGCGTGAAGACTTTGCATGATAATGGAGTTGGTGGGCTTCACCAGCACGTCTTCCAGTAACACCTCATCCCCGAGATAAGCAACAAGTCGACACATGATTCCTCCTTGGTTTTATTAACTATAGCAATAAAACCTGAGGAAGCGTGCGGTATCATTGGGGCTTAAATGCCGTCACTGTAGGAAAAAGGCGGGCGTTGTCATAGATAAACTGGATGGATGAAAACCCGGCCAGTGAAAGCAGGGTTTCTGTTTCCTGCGACGTTCGAAAGCAGCGGAATTTGCTGTCGATAAGCGTTGTGAATAACAGTTTCTGTAAACGCAGGTGCTCCGGGTTTATCCGCGACAAATCCCATTCGCCGGCGTGAGTTTCTGTGGGCGGCGGGGTGACAAAGCTGGTGACTAACTTACCGCCCGGCTTTAATGCGGTATAAAAGCGTTGATAGAGCTGCAGGAGCCGTTCGGTGCCCGGCTCGTAAATGCTTAAGCCATTGCTTGAAATCAAATCGTATTCCTCTTCGACGGTGATTTTCCATGCATCCGCCTGTTTTAAGACAAGCCATTGGTTTAAGCCTTTCTCAACGGCTAATTGCTTCGCATGCGTCAGAGTGTCGGCATCGTAATCAATACCCACCAGCCGGCAATTCGAAATCCCTTGAAAATCAAGATGAAGCAATTCCCCCATCATGCCACAGGGAATACAGGCCAATGTGGCTTCGGGGCGCACGCGGGCCTGGTTTTCTTTAAGGAAAAATGTGAAGCGCTCCTGGGTGGCTAACATTAAGGGGGAGTCATCAAGGATAAATTTTTCCAGCGACGAAAACGCGTGGCCTCGGTTATTCTTTCCCGTTAGCCGGCCATGAAAGGGGTGCGTCAACATGTAATGCGTCCAGAACCCATTGATGCCCTGGTTCTGTAAAAGAAAACGTCCAAAGTCAAAAGACTGCAATTCCTGAAGAAGTTCCAACTGCTCTGCAACGGAAAAGCCATCTTGCCTGCCCTGTTGTTTAATTTTCTCAGTGACACGTGCTACCACTACGGACAAGGCTTCCGTTTCCTGTTGGTGAGAGATTAATGCGTCAGTCATTCTTGTCTTGTAAAAGGGAATAGACGCTTAAAGTAATGGAAAACAGGGAGTATGGCAAATTTTCAGGTTGGGTCAGGAAACTCAACCTGAATGCAGTTAAGACCGTCAGGAGAATTGCAGGGTGTTGGCGATATTGCCGGGTTTTTCCTGTTCGGGTTGTTTACCAAAAAAAGACAATGCCAGCAGGGCAGCGGCTGCCTGCTGCTCGGGCATGACCTGTACAGCCTGGCTTTTTTTCTTTTTAGGGAGGGAAACAGGCGTTTTAAAGACGGTCTCTTCTGTTGACGGTGATTCTGCCACGTCCTTTATCTTCCGTTTGGGTGCCTTCAACAGGCTGTTAACCTCATCCAGGCCTTTTTGTACCTCGGCCTCGAGTTCGGGGGTAATGTTTGAGACTTTTCGGTAATACGTGTTTTTATACTGTTTTTTGATGGTTTGATTAAATGCACTGAGTTCAGTCTGGACTTTCTGAAGGCGTGCATTGATCCCTGAGTCCGGATTGTTTTCTACAGCCATTTCTTTCTTAAGGGCATGTAATTCGCCTTCTGCTTTAAAATAAGCCATTTTTAATACGCAGAATGTGGCGTCCAGTTCAATATCGCCCAACGTGGGTGTCATTCTGGCGGGTCCGATCGGTTCAATGAGTTCGAGAGTCAATTGGTAGCAGCCCAGGGCGCAATCTAACCATGCGTGATGCTTTGCCAATTCGTCTTTATTTCCAAGCGCCAAAGCCACATAACTTTGTGCGGCCAACAGAAGGACATCAAGATAGGCCGGCAAATCAAGCACGGTGACGTGCCTCAGCAGGTGTTTTACCTTTGAACGGTCCGGCACCGCCTTTTCAAATGCCTCAATGCCGGCTTTTAGCCGGGCCATCTGACTTTTGTCTTTTTGATAGGACATGTAATTGCTGCGTAAGGTATCGCTCAATTCAAGCAGTTCTTCTTTTTTTGCCATGGTTTCTCCGTACAGGCTTAATCAAGGAGAGCGGATTATAGGCAGAATAGCGTTAAGGAAAGCTTAAGGATGTCATTTATTTTTGTTGAAAAAACCGCGAATGCGTTCCGGTACGGGAACCGACTGATTTTTCTGATAATCAACCCAGACAATTTTACTTGTGCCCTGAGCCATCAGTTGCTCATCCTGAAACAAATCGTGATCCATTACGAAACTGGAACGCCCCAGGCTATGCACGCTGCTGGTCAAGGTTAATGTGGCTGGATAAACCACGGGCTTTAAAAAGGTGCAGGCAATGTGAATAACAACCGGACCAAGCGCTTGCCGCATGTCCAGGTTCAATTCCTGCAGCCAGTCAATGCGCGCCTGTTGAAAGTAGTCGAAATAACGGCCATTGTTGACATGACCCAGCGCGTCCATGTCGCCCCAGGCAATGGAAAAGGTTTTTTGGTGAACAGCAATTTTGGCATCGGTCATGTTAAATCCATGGGATCCACGTCGATATTCCAGCGGACGTTGTGTGATTTATTTATTGTTAACCACTCCCTTAAGGTCGTCAATGACTGTTGCAGTAATTTACGGGAGGATGACTTCAATAATAATTGCATGCGGTATTGATTGGCTTTACGCGGCAACGGGGCCGGGGCCGGTCCCATGATGTCAATGGATTGACCCTGTAACTGGTTCTTGACCGCATGCAGAAATTGAAGCAGTGACGCCGGTTTTTTATCCTGGGCGCGAATCACGGCAAGGTAATGGTAGGGTGGGAGGGCGGCTTGCTGGCGGGAGGTCAGCAAGGCTTCGGCAAACGCATCGTAGCCTTTCTGCACCAGCGTGTTTAACAAGGGGTGGGTCGGGAAATGGGTTTGGATAATCACCTGCCCCTGTTTGTCAGCGCGTCCTGCACGTCCTGCCACCTGAGTAAGCAACTGACCCAGGCGCTCCAAGGCACGGAAGTCCTGATTGTAGAAGCCGGCATCCACGTCCACAATCACGACCAGGGTCAAACCGGGGAAATGATGCCCTTTCGCCAACATTTGCGTTCCAATGATTAATTGGGCCTCCCCTCGATGGATTTGGGCCAGCCGTTCATCCAGTTCATTTTTTTTACGCACTTCATCCCGATCAATACGTAATACTCGGGTGGTTGGGAAGTGCTGACTTAAATAATCATAAAGTCGTTGAGTCCCCACACCGACAGGAACGAGTTCCCGGCTTTTGCATTGTTTGCAGGCCGAGGGAATAGCCTGGCTTAAGCCGCAATGGTGGCAAAGCAACTGCTGGCGTTGGCGGTGCAGCGTCAGGTGGCTGTCGCAGGCGCGGCAATCTGCCATCCAGCCGCATTGATGGCAGAGCAGAACCGGTGCGTAACCGCGGCGGTTAATGAAGACCAACACTTGATTACCCTCGTTCAGATGGGCAGCCATGGTTTTAAGGGTCGAGTCAGCCAGGCCATCGTTAAGCGGAACATTGCGTAAATCGGTGATTTGAATATGCAGTGGCGATTGATTAAGCGCTTTTTGGTTTAAACGCAGCAGGCTGTATTTCCCCTGCAGACTGTTTTGCAGGCTTTCAAGGCTTGGGGTGGCTGAACCCAGAAGAATGGGAATGCCTGCAAGGTGCGCCCGCATCAAGGCGGTGTCGCGGGCGGAATAGCGCACACCCTCCCCCTGCTTTAATGAGGGGTCGTGCTCTTCATCAATGATAATCAAGCCCAGGTGGGGCATGGGTGTAAACACGGCGGTGCGAGTGCCGATGACAACGTTAACAGCTCCGATTTTAGCCAGATGCCAGGCCTGCTGACGCTCCTGCTCATTGAGACCGGAGTGAATCACAGCCATGGGCACGCTCAGTCGCTGGTTAAAACGATGAATCAATTGCGGTGTTAAGCCGATTTCCGGGACTAAAACCAGAATCTGTCGGTTTAAAGACAGCCAGGTACTCATCACCTGAAGGTAGACTTCTGTTTTACCGCTACCGGTTACCCCTTGTAAAAGATAACAATGATACCCTGTCGTGTTGGCGGTAATTTTTTCGACCGCTGACTGTTGTTCCTCATTTAACGCAAGCGGCGCCTCGGGACTGCGATTACCTGCCATTGGCAGGGCTACTTCCTGACGGCACTCCAGAATGCCACGCTCGCACAGAGAGGTTAACAGGGTGGAAGTAAATCCGGCTTTCTGCAATTCGCGTTTGCTGACCGCCCTGGCGTTGGGTGTGAATTGGGCCAGCAATTGCTGCTGTTTTCGCGCCCTTGGATTAAGGCGATGCAACGCCTCCTTTGCAGGAAGGGCCAATTGAAAATAATCGACAAAAGCCAATTGTGCTTCTTTACCGAGGCGATAATTTTTAGGCAGGGCAAGGGGAAGTACTTCAGACAGAGGCGACTGGTAGTAGCGGCTCACCCAGTGACACAATTCAAGCAATGATGGCGTCAACAGTGGATCTTCGTCAAAAAGCCGCTCAATGGTTTTTAAGGTGGTAATTTCCTGTTCGGTCTCACCTGATCCGATGACAATGCCAACGCGAATTTTATTACGGAACGGTACAAGTACACGAGAACCGGCTAAGGGCAACGTGTCAGCCGGTAAATAATCGAAATAATCGCGGTGAGTGTGTGGAATACAAACCTTAACGATTTGAGCCATTGTTAAATGCGTTGCCATTCATGACTGGCGGATTGCCCGGGGGCTGAAAAAACCTTAACCACCACTTTTTCAATGCGGTGACGGTCCAGCTCGGCGGTGTCTTTAATCAATTCCTGCACAAACCAGCGGGATAGCTCTTCCACAGTGATGTTGGTTAAGGGCATGAGCGTGACGTCTTCCCTAAGGAAAGGAATTTTTTTGTGGTTAAAGGTGAAATAAAGGTACGTTTCGTCTTCAGCGTATTGCAGAAAGGGAGAGAATTGCGGCATTAGAAAGGTCTGATTCAGTTGCCGGCACAGTTTGTGAATGCGCTCCTTGTAGTAGCGGTAATCGAAGGTCATGCCATTTTCTTCAACCCAGGTTGTCAGTGCCAGATAAACGTTGTACATATGGCCATGCAAGGGTTCGCGCTCGGTGGCTGAAAAGATGGTCGTGTGGCCTGCGGAAAACTTCATGGATTCTTTTTGTAATTCCACCGTGGTTAAATATTTGCTCATATCACAAACTCACTCGCTTATCATGAAGTAGAAAGCCCTGCAGGGGAAAATCGATGCCTTTGGTCAAGGCAATCACCTTAAAAAGCTCACCCATTTCTTCGGGCTGAATTAACTGTTTTACCGCTTGCTGAGCTCGAATGCGTTGCGGCCCATCGGCTATACGCTCCAGTAAGCTTAGCAAACCGTTCGCAAGCAAGAAAGAGGCTTGATTGGTGTAACCGGCGACATGAAAACCCGCGTCGTGCCCCGCTTCGGCCACCTGGGTAAAATCCACGTGTGCGGTAATGTCTTGTTCGCCGACATGAATGAGCGGGTTACTGTGGGCGTGATGGCGGAAATGGCACATCAAGGTGCCCTGATTGCGATCGGGATGGTAATATTCATGGCGCGGGAAACCATAATCAATCAGCAGCATGGCGCCCCGATGTAAAATCCGGCTGCATTCTTTAAGCCAGTCCTCTGTGAATAAATTCACTTCCGATTGATAGGGGCAGGGCAGGTCGGGTAAGGCTTGTTGCAGGTAATTGATCAGGCGGGAATTGTCGCAAGGCTTGAAACGCTCGCTGAGTTGCCCTTGTTCATCAACGCTTATCCAGCTCTCCAGCAAGCCCTGTTCCGTTTGCAAAAAGCGATGAACGGGCATGGCGTCAAGTACCTCATTGGCTATCATGACCCCATCAAAGCCCTGTTCTGGCCACCGCTCTAACCATTGAACGTGCGTTTGGAGATGAGGGAGTTCCGTTTGAATCAGTTGGTGTTGACGTTGGCGTAAATTGCCGCTAACTTCCATGATCAGGTATTGCTCTGGCAAGCACTGCAGTGCTTCCAGCGCCTTGAGTAAATCCACACAAAGACGTCCTGAACCGGCACCAAACTCAAACAAAACCGGGCGGTCCAGTTCCTTAAGAATCTGTTGACACTGTACCGCCAGTGTTTGAGCAAAAAGCGGGGTTAATTCGGGAGCTGTGATAAAATCACCTTCTGCACCAAACTTCTGCAATCCGGCGCTGTAATAACCGCTGCCTGGCGCATAGAGGGCGTGTTGCATGAATTCAACAAAGGGAATTTCACCGCATGCCTGCAAAATGGGATGAAGCGAAGTAAGGTTACTCATAGGAAAATACCATTAAAAACGGGGAAAATACCTTGAATCAAATGACTAAACAAGAAGGCCGTGTTGCCCTGGTGACCGGGGCTGCTCGTCGTATTGGGGCAGCCATCGTCCAATTCCTTCATCAGGCAGGGTTTAAAGTGGCCATTCATTGCCATCAGTCGTCGACCGAGGCTGCTAATTTAGCAAAATTATTGAACAATTTGCAAGCCGACAGTGCCCGCGTCATCCAATATGACCTGTTACGCGACGATGCCGGACAAGTGATTGTCGACGACGTAACCCGTTGGGCAGGCCGTCTTGACTTGTTAGTGAACAATGCGTCGCTGTTTTTCCGTACCGATGTTCAGCAATGGCATGTGACTGAGCAGAATCGATTATTTCAGGTTAATGTGTTTGCCCCTTTTTCGCTAAGTACGGCCGCTTTCCCCTGGTTACAGCAACACAAGGGAAGCATCGTCAATATCACCGATATCCATGCGGATAAACCTTTAAAAGGCTATGCTCTGTATTGCCAGTCCAAAGCGGCTTTAGCCATGCAGACCCGATCGCTGGCCCGTGAATTTGCGCCGCTTGTGCGCGTTAACGCGGTAGCTCCGGGTGCCATTGCCTGGCCAGAGCATGAAAACAGCTTAAGCCTTCATGCCCGCGAACAAATCATTGCTCGCACACCCTTAAAAAGTCATGGCCAGCCGGATTACATTGCTCAAGCGGTGCTGGCCTTAGCGGATAATGCTTTTATCACGGGCCAGATTTTAAATGTCGACGGTGGCCGCAGCCTGACTTAAACACCACTGCCGCATGTAGTCATTGATGGCAGCGAGGCTCGTTAAGGCATAAAAAGACGACAGCTCCGAGGTCGTGAGACGGTTTTTGAAATAATAGTGGATAAGGGATTTGCTTTGTAAAACCGCCTGGTATTCAGTGTCCTGCTCACTTAAATAGGAAAGATGCAACAGAAATAATTCGCTTGTCTGGTTCGTGTCCGCACGCAGCGTCGGTTGTTGCAGCAATTGCTGATAAAGCCAGGGTTTGCCAGTGCCGGCTCTGGAAATCATGAACGCATCACAGCCGGTTTGCAATCGGGCGTGTTGCAGGCTGGCCAAGTCATGGATATCGCCATTGGCAATAACCGGTATGGCAATGTGGCGTTTAATGCGCGCAATCTGTTTAAAATCACAGGCAATGTCATAATCATCCACCCAGCGGCGCCCATGCACAATCAGGGCATCGGCGCCGGCTTCGGCAAGTTGCTCTGCCAGCATGAAGTCCTGGTCATTCCCCTGGATACGGATTTTGACAGTTAAAGGACAGGGGCTGACGTTTTTCACGGCGCGAACAATGGCTTTTAGCGTGCCGGGTTGTTGCAGCAGGGCGCTGCCAGCCCCTTTTTTGCGAATCTTGGCTTTAGGGCAGCCGCAATTAATATCCAGTAAATCGGGGGCGAAAGCCGCCAGTTTGGCCGCCGCTTCAGCCATCAGCGCCGGATCGTTACCGGCAAGTTGATAACATAAATGAGTCTCCTCCGGGGCACGAAAGAGGTAGCGGCTGCTAAACTGATGTTTATAGACGACATCATGAGCGGACATCATTTCGCTGACACAGTAAGCCGGTGGCAGGAAACGATAAAACAAGCGTCGAAATGCCGCGCAGCTGAATCCAGCCAGAGGCCCCTGGATCAGGCGATTGGCTAAAGACAAGGTCCCGATGGTCAGTGGTGTGTTGAGAAAGGCTTGCATGAGTTACAATAAATAAGACAATCATGAATTGAGAGTATTATACACATCCATTATCATGATGCATGATTGCTCCGCTTAAGGCACACAACCTAACGAGGAATGCCATGGACAAACACTATTACTCGCCCATTGAGATGCTTAGGATTGCAAGCCAGCATGCCTATTGCGCGCAGCATTTGCTGGAGAATGACGCAGAAGTCAATATTGCCCGTTATGGCGTCAGCGACGCCCTGGCACCCATTTCATCCCTGATGTACACCGCGTTTGAAATGATGTTTAAAGCGTTCCTGCTGCATGATCACCGCCCGGTTAAACAACATAAAAATTTACAGGAACTGGTGGAGTTAAACATTGAGCTTGGTTTTTCCAATCAGGACATTCAGCTCATGAAAAAACTGTCGCGTCAGGTGGCTTTTCGCAAAGGAATTGATTACGAATTGTGGGAAAATCGCCAGCAGCAGCATGTTTTTTGCATCGATATTCTGCGGCTTTTTCAGCGATTGCATGAATTAATGCCGCTGGAATTGCAATACGATTATCAGGCCTGACATAAAACAACCTGGACTAACCTTGGATGACTGCTCAAGGTTAACCGGTGTGTGAGCAAAGGCTTTTAATTAATGGAGCGGACAACATCAAACTCTTCATATAGATCCACGTCTCTGTTAATGAGCGTTTTTAAAAATTCTTCAAGCTCATGCTGAGTCAAAACCAGAGAGGCTTCCTCGTTTGCTTTTTTCACTTTTGGGGCTTCCGTGTCATTCATGGTGCGCTTCCTTTCTTTTCTAATCCGGCATCTTTAAGAATAGTGCAAGAAAAAGAATTATCCAGTGATTGTTATCCGGTGGATAAAACTAACGGCTCTTTCCGGGATAAGTTATACTGACCTGTTTTTATTGAGCGTGCTTTAACTAACATCGGCAGTGTAACGGATCGTATGAATATTTTACTTGTAAGAATTGGCCGTCTGGGCGATATGGTGATGATCCTGCCCGCGGTGAAAGAAATCCAGCGTTTGTATCCTCAAGCAAGGATTCATGTCATTACCAGTCCGGATGGCATTCGTCTTCTGAAAGCCTTTGGACTGAATCCTGACACAATGGCTCAATACAACAATCATTTTCTTTATCGCTGGTGGGAACTCTACAAAGTCAGGCGATTCATTCGCCAACAGTCGTTTGATTTGATTTATTGTTTTGAGAGAAAAAAACGCACGATTTCCTGGCTGCCCGCGCAGGCTAAAATAATAGAAGAGAGCCCGCAGTTGCAGCATTACGCCTGGCGTTGTTTGACATTGGTTACCCCCTCGCCTGAAACGAACTACCAGCGCCATTACCTGCCCTTCGATGCTAAAAAAGCGTCGTTGCTTAATGAATTTTTAGAGGCACAGGGCATAATATCGAGTACGGTTTTGATTGGACTGCACCCGACCTACAGCGGATTTAATAAATGGGGTAAGGGCAGGGAGAGTATTCATCGGTTGTGGCCCTGGCAACATTTTGCCAAACTGGCTGTGATGCTCGCTGAGTATGGAAAAAACAAGGGGATGAATATTCGGGTGGTAATGGACCTGCTTCCTGAAGAACGAACTTTGGGATTGCAAATACAAAAGGCCAGTCAGGGCTGCGCGGTGTTATTGCCGACTGAGCCCGATTTCCAGCGGTACCTGTGTTTTCTTCATCGCTTAAATGGCCTTGTGGTAGCCAATACCGGGGTCATGCATCTTGCAGCCGCTCTGAACACCCCTTTGGTGGCATTATTTTCCGAGTTGCATCCTGGTGACTGCGGTCCTTATATGCCTGAAGAAAACTGTAAGGTTCTGCGCGCTGAAGACACGGACAACCCAACACTTGGTTTGCAGGCCATCTCGGTGGACGCCGTTTTTGATGCAGTTCTGGCTTTGCTTGCTGCAAATAAATCCGCTCCTGCCTAGGAGCGGATTACGGGGTTACAGGGTAAGCATGAAGGCAACCAAATCCTGCTTTTCCTGACTGTTAAGCTGCAATTCCAGCACTTGATTAAAAAACTCAACGGTATCATCCAGCGTCAACAGGCGGCCATCATGCAGATAGGGTGGGCTGTCCTTAATGCCGCGCAGCGGGAAGGTTTTAATCGGGCCGTCCGCACTTTCCATTAACCCATTGACCAGTTCCGGCTTGAAAAAACGCTCGGTGTGGAGGTTATGCATGGTATTGTCCGTGTAGTAGGGTGGTGTATGGCAGGTAGCGCATTGGGCTTTGCCTAAGAATAAAGCCTGTCCGCGTAATTCAGCGTCAGTGGCTTTTTTAGGATCCAGTTTGCCATCCCATCGTAATTTGGGGGCGGGTGGAAAATCCAGCAGGGCCTGAAATTCCGCCATGAAATGAACCTGGCTGCCGCGTTCGAGAATATTCACTCCTTTTTTCGTGGCAATGACCGGATCACCATCGAAGTACGCGGCGCGTTGTTCGAATTCCGTAAAATCTTCAACGGTTTTTAAGGCACGCTGAGAGCCAAAGAGGCGCTGGATGTTTACTCCCCTTAAACTGGGGGTATTGATGCGGTGCCTGAATTCCTGGGGACGAATATCGCCTACCAGATGGGTGGCTTTGTTGGTGTGTCCGTTTACATGGCAGTCAAGACAAGCAACGCCGCGGCTAGGGGTGAGGGTGCGGCGATCATCGGTCTGGTTAAACTGTTGCTGCGGGAAAGGCGTCACCAGCAGGCGCAGGCCTTCCAGTTGTTTGGGATTTAACAGGCCGTTAAACAAGTCAAAATAATTATTGATAGTGACCAGCTGGCCTTTGGAGACATCCCCCAGGTCCGGACGTGTGGTCAAAAAGATGGCCGGAGGAAACGGCGGCAGAAAGTGATCAGGGATATCGAAATCCAGATCGAAACGGGTCAGATCCCGCTGCTCCTGACGTTTAATCTCATCGATAACAAACTGTGGAAACAGCATGCCGCCCTCGGCATGGTGCGGATGGGGTAGAGGTAAAAAGCCTTTGGGGAATACGCCTTTTTCCCTGATTTCCTCAGGGGTCATTTTTGACAGGGATTCCCAGGTGACGCCGGCTGGCAATTTGACCCGCACCCCTTCCTGTACCGGTTTGCCGCCGGTCATGGCCGCGGTTTTGGAGGGTCTATTGCTCAAATCATAGCGTTGATTCAAGAGTTCGTTGTGTTGTTTGGCCAGGGATTCTTTTTGTGATTGCATGCGTTTGACCACGCTTTGGAAGTCTTCTTTCATAATAACCGGCATATAACTGGTGGGCGGATCGGCCTGAATCGTTAAAGAAAGGGCGCCCAGCAGTACGAAAGCCAAACCTTGCTTTTTCTTATGCATAAAATAATCCTTATTCTGATTGTCCCTTATTGATGTCTTTAAATGAAGGCACGACGTGAGTTTTATAGTATAAGGTTTATGATTAGACAGTGAAAGTTTTTCCAGTGATGTCCCGCTGATTTATAATTAACATATCACCCAGTGGATTGAAGGAACAACCATGAGGCGAGTACCATTTAAAAAGTCACTCGTGGGCTCTATCGGTGTGGAGCTCGAATTTCAAATTGTTTCACCACAGACCTATACTTTGATTCCGCGGGCGAAGGACCTTATTCGCAGCATCCGTGAAAGTGATTTCAGCAGACAAATCATTCCTGAAATTACCCAGAGCATGATTGAAATCAATTCGTCTGTGCATCATTCCCCTGCCGAACTGCTCCGGGAATTTGCGGCAATCCATGATTTTTTAATGCACAAGGCTGAGGCCTTAGCCATTCGATTCTGTGGGGGCGGGGTTCACCCGTTTCAACGATGGAATCTGCAAAAAATATTTCCAACATTACGCTATAAAAGCTTATCGCAGAAATACCGATACCTGTCCAAGCGTTCCACGGTTTTTGGACAGCACATCCATGTGGGCTGTGCCAGTGCCAGGGATGCGCTTTATCTCACGCATGCGTTAGGCCGTTATGTGCCTCAGTTTATCGCTTTAAGTGCCTGTTCCCCTTTCTATCAGGGGGTGGATACAGGGTACTTTTCGTCCCGCTCTACGATATTTACCAATTTTCCCATGAGCGGTGTCATTCCTTATTTCCTGACCTGGGAAGAATTTTCCGACTATTTTTATAAGTTGCGGCGCCTGGGTGTGATTAAAAGCATGAAGGATTTTTATTGGGATGTGCGGCCAAAACCCGAGTTCGGCACCGTGGAAATCCGTGTGTGTGATACGCCGCTTTGCATGAAAAAGGCAGTGGATATCACGGCTTATGTCCAGGCGCTGGTGCTTTATCTGTTGCGTGAAAAACCCGTCACCATTTCCCACGATCTGTATTACCTCTATAACTACAACCGTTTTCAGGCAAGCCGCTACGGCTATGAAGGTGAATTCATCCATCCTGATTCGCAGACTAAAATAACCATTCATGACGATATTCTGCAAACCTGGGAAAACATCCAGGATGTAGCAGATGAATTAAACACGCGGGAAACGATTGAGCGTTTGCTTGATGGGGTAAAGACAAATCAAAGCGATGCACTGTACTTAAGAGACATTTACAAGGAAAAAGGAACGTATCCGCAAGTGGTGGCAGCACAATGTCAACGTTGGGCTGAGCCCCTGATTTAGCTGACTCTCGGGGACGCGTGATGTGACCACGAGGGGGTAGCGGGATACCCCCTTGGCTGATTAATCGCAACGATTACAGGTCATGCCCCAGCAGGCGCCAAAACAGGTGGATAAGGCACCGATAAAGAACAGCACGAAAATAACAAACCCATTCCAGGCTAAGTTGGAGGGGCTTGTATCAATTCGCATGGTATTATCCGCAGTGGCTTGCTTTTGAGCTTCAGGTGCTGATGCACTCGGTTTCACCGCTTCCGTGTTGGCGGTGACTACGGGAATCATTTGTTTCACTGAATGAGGAATGGCGGTCGGGTAATTGGCGACGTATTGGCTGATGTGGCCAATGGCTACGGCGCTTAACAACAAAGCGACCGTCCAGGTTGTAAAACCATAGACAATGCCAAGATTTCTTTTGGGGCAGTAAAGACGGCCTAGATAGCCTGCGGCATAACCGGCGGCCAGCATGGAGGCGATTAGGCCAATCACTACCCCCAAAAATCCGCCAATGGCCAAAACGATGGCGCCATTACTACTTAAAGTGAAGAGACTGAGACCAATGGCCATACTAAACAGGGTCAGTAAAAAGCCGAGCCCTACCCCGATCAGCGCACCGACAAAGATTGCTGTCCAGGAAATACGCTTGAAATGATGATGGTGTATCGTGCAGTGTTCCTCATGAACTTCTTGCACAGGGATGGTTTGTTCAATCATGATAGCTTCCTTGTCTATAAGTGCGGTTAAAATTAAAAGACGCGAGATACTAACCAAATCAACACTAATACACTCAATGGCACGCCCAGTAACCAGGCAATCAGGTATTTAAACATTTTTTTTCTCCCTATAAAACACCAAAGATGCCAGTGCATCTTTGGTGTTTGCATTTTGTTATTGCTGAGTAGTCCCATAATAATTATGGATTGTCGTGCTCCAGTTGGGACTGGACATATCAGGCCAATGATCTTTATCAAAGCCCGGAGAGTTTTTAAGTCTCTCTTTACTGATATTGATGATGTAACACTCATTTTCCTTATCATAGGAAAAAGTGGACCAGGGCAGGGCAAATAATTTGTCACCCATGCCAAACAAGCCTCCAAAAGACAATACGACATAGGCGACATGTCCGTCCAGTTTATCAATCATCAGGGCTTCAATTTTGCCAAGGTCTTCGTCCTGAAGGTTCCTTACTTCAGCGCCAATGACATCATTGGCGTTTACTATCAAGCTTGTCATAATGATTCTCCTTGTACTTCCGTTTACTCCGGGTTAAATGAATAACGACTGTTATTCAGTTAATGAATCATCCCCGGAAAGCGTTAGCTGATCGTCAACCCCTTTTACCCCTTTGACAGAGTTAACGACAGTCATAATGGCTTGCTTCTGCTGGGCGGAAGCGACCTCACCGGATAAAATGACTTTTCCGTTTTTGGTTTCAACACTCACAGACCAGCTGGGGATGTCTCTTCCCATAATGTCCGATTTTAAGATCGCCGCTTTCACTTTGGCAGTGATGTAGGTATCTGCCAAGGGAGCCCGGCTGTCTTTTACGGTCAGGTTATCGGCGTTGACATCGCCAATCCCTTCCACGGATTCGGTAAGCATAACCACTTTTTCATAGTCAGTATCGGAGGCTAACTGCCCGTCCAAATAGACAATCCCGTTGGTTACAGTGACTTTGACATCGGGGTATTGCGCCAAAGCGGCTTCGACGGCGTGTTGAAAGTCAGCGTCGCTGGTTTTCACCGTTGCCGTGCCTTCGGTCGTCGTTCCCTCTGTCGTCGTGGTTGTAGTTACGGGCGTTGTGGTTGTGGTCGTCGTCGTGTCTGCCGGTACGGCATTCGCGCCCACTAATGGGCTGAACGACAGGCCGCCAAGAATGAGAAGGGCTGTTGCCTTCAAACGTAATCTATCCATGATATTTACCTCTATTAATGTCCCGGTTTTATGCATAGCGGTATTTAATAAATCAGAGATTAAAAGAAGCGTCATTTCCTAGGTGCTTCAATTAAACAGAGAGCCATATCCAACTATAAAACCGCTTTAAATTTTAATCTATACAGGATTTATATTAATCCATAAAAAATATGGCTTGTCTTAAGATTAGACCATTGCGCGCTTTTTGGCAAAAAATTTAGCTATATATATCAATTAGATGTTTGTTTTTATTTAAAAAATCACGCGAATGAAATATCGCCAGAATCAATATTCTGGCGATATCTTTTTCTTAGTTTCTTGGAGTGTTGTTTTGACGTGAATTAACATTTCTTTGAGACGATTCATCACGGCTATAGGATTGTTTTTCTTGCTTTTTATTGTCTCGAGTGTCAGCTCTTTCTTTGCTGTCTCGAGCGGTTCGAGAGAAGTTTGAGTCATGGCTTTTTTCTGATTTTTCCGCATTATTTTTATCATGATTCGGGTGGAATCGGGCATTGTCTGATGCGGAATTAATTTTTTGTTGGCCATGATGTCCCTGATCGTTTCTTTGTGTCATGTTCATTTCCTTATGGATTAATTAATAAAGACAGCAAAATTAATAGTAGTCCCTGTTCTTTACTATTTCCAATAATTGAAGCATTTTTTTTATCGCCTTGTTTGTATTCAAATTTTTATTTATTCAGGCGGGCGGTGAAGAATTTCGGACTGTGGCGGTGTCAATTTCCTGCTCATTGAATACGGGTGTTTTACTAATAAACAAACCGTGTTTTCCCGACGCGGTAGTGACAGTGCAGGTTTCTTTCTTCCAATGGTGTTCAAGCCATTGCTTTAATTGATCCGTACTTGATTTTCTCTTTATCATGACCGGAGTCAAGGCCCGCCAGGCGAAGAGTGTTAACTGGTTTTTAGCGGCTAAAAAATCCGCTGCCACCTGCAAGGCCGGCAACTGATGGATGTGTTGCTGAATGAAGGCATAGTCACTCTCAGTGAATTGAGCATGAAGATGGTTTAAGCGCGGTAAGAAAAGCAGTAAAGCATTGCCGTGCCCAGGATGCCTCAACAGACAACGGCGGATGGGCGGAATGAACAAGCCCATTTCGCTCAGTAAACACAAGTGCTCCATCGTCTCTTGTTGCTGTAGGGGCGATAACGTCGCAAGGGCCAGAAAATCGTCAGGAACCACCTGATTTTTTTTGGCTAAACGCTGAATTTTATCCTGAAGAGCAAGTCTCGCTGCGACGGTTTGAGCATTCAGCAGTAAATTGAAAGTGCTGTTGTTCAGCGCATTCCAGCCCGCCAGGAAATGGCAAATCGCTGATCCTTTTTTAAATTCTGCTTCGGAGGAAAAAAGCCGCTTGAAAATGCCCTTTTCGAGAGCCGGTATTTGTTGCAGGAGTCTAAGGGTATGAATGGTGGTTATTTTGGTGAAAGCAAGCGCCTGACAACACAGGGTATGGTCGGTCGTCAGATGGCATTGTTTTAGCGTATAAACCAAGCCCAAAAAAATGCCTGTCTTTTTTTGGAAAAATTGTGAAAATTTTTCGGGATTTTCGGCCTCAAACAAGCGCAATAATTGACAGACGTTCTCATCAAATAACGTGGATTCAATGCTGTCAAATTGACTGTCGGTATACAGCGAGTCAACGGCAACCAATCGGGCAAGGTCATCCGGATCCCATCCCAGTTTATTATCGGAAAGGCGGCGCCTTAGCGCGTCGCGGCGTTGGTCAAGATCATGTTCTGCCAAAACAAATTGCAGGAACGAATCGAGGTGCTGTTTTCCTTGAAGCATGGGATCGGTTAAAAACAGCAGCGGCAGGTTTGCCTCATGCACGAGGGCTGCCGGTGTTTTCCCACCGGCGCCAAGCGAAAAAAGTCGGTATTGCGGGTATGCCTGCAACACGGCTCGACCGTATTGCTGCAACAGGTAGATGCCAGCGGGTTCATCAGCGGCCCGCAGGCTTTCGAAGGAGTCCAGCACCAATCCTGAGGTGGAATTCCACAGGTAACCATGGGCGACAATCTCATAATCCGAGTAACGAATCACACCCTGCAGATCGCGAGGAGGACCTGCACCAGGCTTCCTTTCTTTAAGCAGCACCAGAAAACCATTGTTTTCAAAAAGCAAGCCGTCACGGACGATGGATTCACTGGCTGCCCCCATGGATTGGCAGCAGTGGTTGATTTCACCAAGCAGGTACGCGTTAGGATCATTCGCAGGCAATTTGACGAGACTGTACCCTTTGTAACCAAAATCCCTGCCTTCAATCACAAGGTCAGGCAGCCTGTCACGGGTTTTAATGAGCGGCCTGAGTGTCAGGCATTGATTAAACAGGTTTTGCGGACGATTGTATTGGTAGCAAAGGCTGGCGAGTTCGGGGTATTCACTGGCGCGTTCATAACGCAAGGCAGCGGCTTGTTGAATGGCAGCGAGCAATGTCAGCCTGGTTTTTTTTAAGCCCTGTTCAATGGCCTGAGCCTGTTGTAAGAGCAGGATGGCGATCGGACCATGCAATGCAATGAGTTTGCGCCATTGTTCCAATTTGATAATGGGCGGATCGTTGATAGGCAAATCAGGCTTAAGGCTGTCAGAAAATGGTTTTTCAAGCGATGCGCCATGCGTGTTTACATGGCTTTCCATGCGCGCAAACGGATTTCGGCCGGGAGTATACCCGTGCCAGACAAGCATCTTGTAAGCCTGTAAACCGATTGCGTCATCGTCTGCCCCGCTTTTTTCGAGGTAAAGGTTAACCATTTTGCCTATTTTAAAAAAAAGGCTGAAATGCTGAGCCGCTTCGTCATCGTTCTTTTCAAAAAAAAGATAACGCGCATTTAACGGCTGAAAAAAGGCAAAAATCGTATCCTCATCCGGTATTTCATACCCGGGCATTAAAGGCGCCAATGGATCGTCCTGATTGCCATACAATACTTCTTCAAGTTCGGAGCCTGTCTGGCGCAACATTCGCCTGAAATGCGGAGACGACTCGCTATCTCTGGTAATGATCTCAAATTTTTCTTTAATGCAGGCAATAATGAAATGCCTGCGTTGCGCCTGCCTGGCAGGGGGTACCTGGGAAAGATCAATACGGGCATGACCGGCCAGGACGTATTGATAATACTCAGAAAGCGAGGGCTTCATGGGGCAGCTCGTTATCGGCCATAATCAAAACATAGCACAACAATTGCTGTTTTTTGGTCAACTGTATCAATCTGTAACAGAGATGGTTATATCCTGCGCATGAGACAGCCCGTGGTCGTCCACCACGCGTACAATAAAATGCCCGGGCTTTGCTTGCCACCAATAGGTTTCATCACGGGATGTCCGGGTGAGGTACGTGTCATTAATAAACCAATAGAGGGTGGCCACATCGGCATCGGTCACCGCACTTAAAGGAATCCTGGCTGTTTGTGCGGAGTGGGCCTGAATCATGTAGCGCAGTTCGTGCTGGGGCGACGTGATCTGCGGCGCCAAGCCTGAACTGCTGATGCGTTCGCAGCCCGGTTCGTATACCGGGGGAGAGCGTCGTTGAATTCCGGCTTTTTTAAAAATTCTGAGCAGATCAGACGGCCAGAATTCGTATACTTCGAAATGCGTGTATTCATTAAAATGGCAAGTCCTTAATCCGGTGCGGCTATCGATCGCTACTTCCCGGTAAATGGTATCGCTTTTTATGGGTGATTTGCCCGGGATAAACCAGGTCTGTTCCGTCTCTTTGCAATAGCGGGTCGGCAACATGCCTGAGGCCTTACAGACTTCAATCTGCCGTAAATTCATGGCTTGGGGGGATTGGCGCAGATTAGGGAGAGGACCGTATTCCTGTTGAATCGCTTCTGCTACTTCAAAAAACAAAGGGGCTGCGATGTCTTTGCCTACCAGGGCCGGGTTGCCTTTGTTGTTAAAATTGCCAACCCACACGGTAAGAACATAAGGGCCAAAAACGCCGACGGTCCAGGCATCGCGAAAACCCGAGGAAGTGCCGGTTTTCCAGGCCATTTTAAGCTTATTCTGATTAAAAGGATGGGACACGCCAGGGGCTGGTGTCTGCGTCAGCATATCCAAAACCAGAAAACTGGCTTCCGGGCTTAACAGGCGTTTGCCGCCATCCCGTCCGTCGTTGGTCTGTGCGCGCAATTCATGCCATACCCCCTCATTGGCCAGCATGGCATAGAGGGCGGTCAGTTCTTTCATCGTCAATTCCGCACCGCCCAAACTGAGCGCCAGTCCATAGTAGGAGGCGGGCTTGAGTTGAGTGACCTGAGCTTCAACCAGTAATTGATGCAAATCAGGATGACTGAGCTGGTTGGCCAATGCAATCGCAGGGATATTGCGGCTTAAGACCAGGGCGTCTTTGGCTTTGATCGGGCCCATGAAGTCATAATCAAAATTTTCAGGGTTATAGGCGCCAAACCGGTGAGGAACATCTTTCAGCACGGTGGCTGGATGGATTAAGCCCTGATCCAGAGCGAGAGCATAAATAAAGGGTTTCAGGGTAGAGCCCGGCGAGCGTTTAATGTCCGTGCCGTTGATTTGTCCGCCGATGTGCTGATTGAAAAAATCAGCCGATCCAACCATGGCTTTAATGCCCATACTGCGGGTGTCCACCAGCAGCAGGGCGGCATTGTCCACCCCAAACCGTTTGGTTCGGGTTAAATAGTGATGCAAGAGACGCTCGGCAATGCGCTGCAGACGACTATCCAGCGTGGTCGTGACGGTGGTGGGCAGCGGGTGGCTTTTTGTCAGGGAGTTGACAAAATGAGGCGCTGAAAAAGGCATTTGGCGAATACTGCGCATTGAGAGAGGCAGGCTCATGGCTGCCTTGAATGTGTGGTCTTGCGGGTGCAGGGTAAGCCAACGTTGGAACAACTTGTTACGGATGTTTTGTAACTGACGATTATCAGGGGTACGGCGTGCAGGATTTTGTGGTATCACACTGAGTGTCAATGCTTCCGGCAGTGTTAGCTGCTTTGCCGGTTTGTTAAAGTAAATCAGGCTCGCGGCCCCCACCCCCTCGATGTTATTGCCGTAGGGTGCAAGATTTAAATAGGCCTCAAGGATTTCGTTTTTGCTGTAATGTCGTTCAAGCTGTAAGGCGCGGGCCATCTGCATCAGCTTGCCGGAAACCGTTTTGGAGTTTAAACGGAAGCGGATGCGAGCAAGTTGCATCGTAATGGTTGATGCCCCCAGCCGCCGTGATCTCATCACATACGTCTGCCAGATCGCTTTGCCAAGGGCAAAGGGGTTGATGCCCGGGTGCTGATAAAAGTATTGATCTTCTTGCAGCAGCGCTGCTTCAATCAAGGGAGAGGCAATGGCCGAAA
This sequence comes from Legionella sp. MW5194, assembly GCF_016864235.1. Classification (NCBI taxonomy): domain Bacteria; kingdom Pseudomonadati; phylum Pseudomonadota; class Gammaproteobacteria; order Legionellales; family Legionellaceae; genus Legionella; species Legionella sp. MW5194. The sequence goes on along the minus strand of NZ_CP045732.1, from coordinate 3,038,357 downwards.
GGGGGGTGTAGAGACGGTATTGGTCATCATGACTTAAACTCAGCCGCAGGAGTTGACCCTGTTCATCGAAATAAGCCCGCGAATAATCGACTCCCTCAAGCAGCGGCGGTTTGGGAATAAAAAAATAAGCAGCCAATCCACTGACAAACAGCAAAACAAATATTATTCTAGAGGGACTGAGGAATTTCATGACCCTACTATACCGCAACCGCATGCGAGTGGGTTATTTTTTCCTGCGAATTCGATAAAAAAAGATAAAAAAATGGACTTTAAATACCTCAAGCAAATTGAATTATTAAGTGCCACCATTTCATTGGACCCAACATGAATAACAATCCCTTTTCACGTTTCTTTGCAGCACTGGGCTCTGTCCTGTCGCGACTCGTTGGTCGTATCAGCTGGAGCTCTCCGCCCTGGGTCCGGGAATTAGGTCAGCGAGCCCGCCGAAAACCCGCGCAATTCGTGGGTACCGTGATTTCGGCCCTCATTCTGGTGGCCGCACTGGCCTATGCCTATCAATGGTATCAAAATCGCCCGGTTCCCGAACGGATTATCGCAAGGATTACCGCCCCTGAAATAACCCCGGTGGCGGATGAATTAATTCCCGAACCGGTGATTTTTGATTTTGGTGTGAACCGGGATGGCGGGTTGCTGAGCCAATCGGTGGCCCCTTTAAAGCTCATCGGCAAGGAAGTTACTGAAGGCATTACGCTGTCGCCTGAGATCCCGGGGCTTTGGAAATGGGAAAATGATCATCGCCTGATTTTTACTCCCAGTCAGGATTGGCCTGCTGGTCAAACCTATCAGGTAACATTGGATAAAACGGCCGTTGCTGACAGCAGCCGGATGGAGACCCTGACGTATCAATTTGCAACCCAACCGTTTAGCGTCAAAATCAGTCAATTGAAATTTTATCAGGATCCGGTGAAACCCAATGTACGGCAGGTGGTAGCCACCGTGCGTTTTAATTATCCTGTGGACACGTCCAGTTTTGAGAATAACACCCGGTTGATACTGGAAGCCATTAAAAAAGACAAACTGGATATGGCCGCACAACAGTATCAATTTACAGTCACGTATGGCAAGCACAATCGCGTGGCGTATCTGCGTTCAGAGACCTTGCAACTGCCTGAAATCTCGCGTTATCTCGTCTTATCCATCGGTCCCGGGGTTAAGTCAGCCAGTCAATCCAGTGAAACGGAGGTGGCGGTCAGCAGGAATGTGCTGCTTCCTGACATGGGCAGTTACTTTAAAGTGGTTAAAGTGGATGCCGCCATTGTACGGAACAACAAAGATCAACCGGAACAGGTTCTCAATCTGGAAACGTCCGTGGGTGTTAATGAGGCGGAATTAAACAAATACCTGCATGTCTACCTTCTGCCTGAGGATTATCCCGCGACGCGTACACAAGGGGAGATAAAAAATTATCAGTGGCAGAATCCCGGTGAGGTCACAGCCAACATCCTGGCTCTGGCAACGCCACTTAATAAAACCACCATTCCTGCTGCCCAACATTTCGCTACGTTGCACAGTTATCAATTTACAGTGAATGAACCCCGTTACCTGTACGTCAAACTTAATAAAGGCATCAAGAGTTTTGGCGATTTCGTCTTAAGCAGTGACTACGCGACCATTGTCAAAGTGCCGGAATTCCCGCGCGAAATCGGCTTTTTACATAAAGGCGCTCTGCTGGCTTTAAACAGCGAGCGGAAACTGTCGGTGACGGTGCGCGGGCTTTCTGCTGTTAAATTTGAAATTGCCCGGGTTATGCCGGATAACATCAATCAGCTGGTAACCCAGACACAAGGGGATTTCAATAATCCATATTTCATCAATCAAAGCTTTAATCAGCAGAACATCAGTCAGCTTTTTTCTGAACTACGCCAGTTCGATAACTCCGATTTAAGCAGGCAGCAGTATACCGCCCTGGATTTGGGTAAATACGTCAACACCGAGCTCAACAGTCAGGGACCGCAGGGTTTATTCCTGCTCAAGGCTACGGGCTGGGATATGAACAACAATACCCCGCTTGATGTCAAAAACAGCCGTTTGATTTTGATGACGGATCTGGGTTTGATTGTGAAGGACAACAGCGACAAATCCCATGATGTCTTTGTGCAGTCGATTACTGGGGGAGTGCCTGTGGTGAATGCCATGGTTGCGGTTTTGGGTAAAAACGGGCTGCCGGTATTAACGCGTTTCACGGATGCACAGGGTCGCGCCAATTTCCCTCCCCTCAATGATTTTATCGAAGACAGGGAGCCCGTGGCTTATTTAGCCAGTTTCGGCAGTGATGTCTCATTTATTCCCTACAATAATCCCGGTCGGCAATTGAATTATTCCCGTTATGATGTCGGAGGGGTTTACAATGCCGATGAAAAAAACCGTCTCAGTGCCTTCCTGTTTACCGACCGGGGCATTTATCGTCCCGGGGACGAAGCGCACATTGGCGTCATTGTCAAACAAACCTTTGCCAAACCCCAGCCTGCGGGTTTACCCCTCCAGGCCACGGTCACTGATCCGCGAGGCACCACCATTCTGGATAAAAAATTCACTCTGGATGCGTCAGGTTATATGAGTTTTGATGTCGCAACCAATGCCACCTCTCCCACGGGGCCGTATTATGTTAACCTCTACATCGTAAAGGATAACCAGGCCGACAGTTACCTGGGCTCGGTGAATTTCCGCGTGTCTGAGTTTCAACCGGATCGCATGCGCATCACCTCGCAATGGTCACAACCGCGCTCGGAAGGCTGGATGTCGCCTGCCGATTTAAGTGCTAAAGTGGGTCTTTGGAATCTGTATGGCGCTCCCGCGGCTGAGCGCACTGTCAGCGCCAAAATTTTACTGACTCCGCAACGCGTGGCCTTTGATAAATACCCTGATTATGTTTTTGCTGATCCGCTGCTTGATTCTGACAAACCTGCGAAAGTGTTTACGGATAATTTGCCGGAGACTAAAACGGATGCGGAAGGCTTGGCCGTTTTCAATCTGGACCTGGAGCGATTTGACAAGGCGACTTATCAGCTGACCTTTTTTGCCGAAGGATTTGAAGCCCAGGGTGGCCGCAGTGTTGCTACGCAATTGACGGCCCTGGTTAGTCCTTTAAGCTACCTTATCGGTTATAAACCGGATGGCGATTTAAAGTACATCAAGCAGAACAGTACCCGGCAAGTCGAGTTTATCGCCATCGATCCTCAGTTAAAGCCCATGGCTGTCAATGACTTGAAACTGAACCTTTACTCCTTAAGGCCGGTTTCAACACTGGTTAAAAAACCGGATGGCACTTATCAATACCAATCGATTGTTCAATCCACGCTGGTGAGCAGCCAGCCGCTTGGTATTGCTGAACAGGGGATTCAATACCCGTTGTCAACGGATCAAATCGGTGATTTTTCCGTTCAGGTAACGGATAAAAACAATACTGTGCTGAGCCAATTCAATTTCAGCGTGGTTGGCGAAAGTCAAATTCCGCTGGCAAAGAATGCCGAATTAACAGTCAAGCTCAGTAAGGAAGAGTATAATGCGGATGAAGACATTGAGCTGCAGATTACTGCACCCTATACTGGTGCCGGATTAATCACCATTGAGCGGGACAAAGTCTATGCAACCCAATGGTTTAAAACGGAGACAACCAGTTCGGTCCAGACTATTCACATTCCTGCCGATTTTGAGGGCAACGGTTATGTGAATGTCGCCTTTGTACGAGATTGGAATTCGCCCGAAATCGTTATCAGCCCTTTAAGCTACAGCGTCATTCCTTTCAAGGTCAGCCATGACAATCATGCGGTGAAAATTGCGCTCAACACACCGCAGCTGGCAAGACCCGGTGAACCGTTTACTATTGAATACCAGACGGACAAGCCTGGAAAAATCATCGTCTATGCTGTCGATGAAGGCATTTTGCAGGTGGCTAACTATCAAGTGCCCGATCCGTTAAGCTTCTTTTTTCAGAAAAGAGCACTCGAAGTGTTGACGCAGCAAACAGTCGATCAGATTCTGCCTAAATTTGTTCAAGAGCGTGAATTGTCGACGGTGGGGGGCGATGGCGGCGAAGAGTTCCTGGCGAATCACTTAAACCCATTCAAACGCAAAACCGATTTACCCGTGGTGTATTGGTCAGGGATTATGGACGCCGATCAAACTCCAAGGCAGGTGCAATACCAGGTGCCGGATTATTTCAGCGGTACGTTACGAGTCATGGCGGTTGCCGTGGCCGAGGATGCCGTGGGTGGCGCAACCAAGGAATCGCAGGTGCGCGGGCATTTTGTCATCAATCCCAATGTGCCTGCGTTCGTGGCTCCCGGGGATGAGTTTGAGGTGACGGCAAGCATTGCCAATAACATCAAAGACTCAGGAGACGCTGCGGCTATTGATGTTGCGCTGACGGTTACTCCCGGATTGGAGATTATGGGTGATGCCAAGACCTCACTGACCATTGGTGAAGGCAAGGAAAAGACGGTCAGATATAAATTACGGGCAAAGACCGTTCTTGGTTCCGCCTCGCTGACTTTCGTAACCAGTGCAGGGGCTAAGTCCAGTAAAATGGATGCGACCTTAAGTATCAGACCTCCTACGGCCTTCCTCACCTCGGTTAAAAGCGGCAGCACCACGAGTGGAACCAAAAGCCTGACTCTGGATAGAAACCTGTATCCCGAATACAGGCATGTCGAGGCAGCGATGTCCAGCAGCCCACTGATCCTCGTCACCGGCCTGGAGCGCTATTTAAATGATTATCCTTATGGCTGTACGGAACAATTAACGAGTAAGGCTCTGCCTTTGCTGGCCATGGGTAAGCAGCCCTGGTTTAACAGCAACGCCGCCTCCATTACCGATCGGTTGACAACGACCTTCCAGATGCTTGGGCAACGTCAGATGACTAGCGGGGGGTTTAGCTACTGGCCAGGTATGACAGCCAGTGACAGCGATCGTTTTGTTTCTGTCTATGCCATGCACTTTATTACGGAAGCTAAGGCGCAGGGTTATAACATCCCCAATGAACTGTATTATGCGGGCATCGCCTTTTTAAAGGAATTGGCTGCTCCAAATCCCCGAAACCTCGAAGAGGCGCGATTACAAGCCTACGCCATTTATCTGTTAACCCGCAATGAAGTCGTCACAACCAATTATTTAACCAACCTGCAACTTTATCTGGAAAAAGAGCAGGCAAAAGTCTGGCGTGAAGACATTCTCGGGGCTTACATTGCTGCCAGCTATCAATTGCTGAAAAGCGAGGATGAAGCGCAGCAACTGATCGGCCGCTACAAGGCGCCTGTCGATGCCTCACCCACTGATTTTTACAGCAAATCGATTGCCAATGCCCAATACCTTTATTTAGTCGCCAGTCATTTCCCGGAGAGACTCGGAAAAATGACTGATCAGTACGTTATCCCACTGGTATCGGCGATGAATAATGGCGAAATTAACACTTTGCTGGCCGGTTATTCCAGTTTGGCGCTCGGCGCGTATGCACAGGCCGTGGAAGCGGATGGTTCAGGACGCTTCTCAATGACCGAAACCCTGGCGGATAATACATCCAACGCCGTACCTGCCAGCAATCCCGTTTTCCAGAAGGCGTTATTGGAAAGCGGGGTTAAGGAAATTACTTTCAATAATCCAGGAAAGCAGTCTATTTTTTATCAACTGATTCAAGCGGGCTTTGATCAACAGGCACCCACGGAGGCCTTGAAGCAAGGGATAGAAATTGACCGTGAATACCGCAATGTGGATGGCAATGTCATCGACACCATTGCCCTGGGTAAAGAGATGGAAGTCCATATTCAGGTCAGGGCATTGGATGATCGTTATTTGAATAACGTAGCCATTGTCGATCTGTTACCCGGCGGCTTTGAGGTGGTTAGGGATTCCGTGAATATGAAATACCTCGATTATGCCGATGTCCGTGAAGATCGTGTCATCTTCTTCACCGGGCTTGGCTCTGAGGCGACTGAAATTGTTTATCGCATTAAAGCGATTAATAATGGACAATACATCGTACCACCCGTGTATGCCCAGGCGATGTATCAGCCCAATGTTCAGGCTTACAGCGCCGCTGGCAAATTAAGCGTCACCACCGAGGAGTAATCCTTGAAAATCAGGATTTTGGGGGAGTAAAAGAGCGTACGCAACGCACTCTCTCAAAATCATCTTCGCCCGAATCATGGTGATCCTGGTCTGAAAAATAAAGATCCCAGGCACTGTATTCGGGATAACCGGCAAATTCGCTTGAGCTCCAGTAATAGTCCTTCGCAAAACCGCCGATTTCCTTGTAATGCTTATAAAGACAGTGCAGTTGCTTTTTTGCGGGAAGAAACCAGTCACGGTAACAGGGTTGACCCTCTTTGCAAGGAGTATTGCCTGCCGCATCGACTTCATAATCAAGACAGAGTTTCGCAGCGTAACTGGAGTCGTCGCCTAATTTTTCTCTAATCGCCTGACTGTTGCCCAAACCATCCGTTTCGCTTTGGGCTGCAGGGCCAATGGCAATTCCCTGCCCACCCCAACTGATGCCATCACTGTTGTCCTGGCTTGCGGCGATAAGGTTATAAAGATCGCCATTGCTCTGCAGGCAAGCAACCACACCGCCTTCATACGCGACACCGTAATGGAGCGTTTTCTCTGAGTTTGAGGCGAAGGCAGGCAGGTTGAGAAAGGCTATAAAGCACACTGAGAGCGTGATTTGACTGGTCCCTTTCATTTTTCTTCCTTATTTGACGGTCAGGGTAACGCAGCAGTTTCTCTCAGTATAGTTAAGGGCAGATGATTCTGCTTATTGGTATTTCAAGGGCTGATTTTCTGGCGGGTTCGGTGCCTGTTTTACAGGGCGGACGATAAAAAATGCAGAAGAGCTGGCGTTGGTCTGAAGGGGGGTATTCCCTGCCTGTGGCGGCTCAGGCGCTTCATCTAACGGAGGTGGAAGAAAGCTGTAGAGATCAATCTCGCCAGACACGGCAGGAAAATGTTGGACGATTTGTTGCAGCAGTTCAGGGCTTAGGTACTCGGGGGATAATATTTCAAGGCTTTTAAGAATGTCATACATATCATTAGTGACAATCTGAATGTAACGATTTTGTGATAATGTTAAAGCCAGATGATAGGCTTCGTTGTGTTTATTGCATTTCAGGGGTATTTTGGTTTGAGTCAGGCGAAAATACACTTTAGACAAGGCTTCGGGTTTAATTTCAAACTCTATTTTGACCCCCAGGCGCCCGGACGTAATGCGAACGGCACAGACGCTGTATGAATGCGGTTGCTGTTCTGAAAAAGTATGGATTTTGGGGCGGTTATTCACTTTTTCAACCGGGGTGTTCGCCTCAGCCAGACTTAACCGGTGGGGGGTATTGTCCGCGGAAAAGGCTTTGGGTTTAGGATTTTTCTTTTTCTTAAAAAAATCAAGGAATTTATCAAATGTCGATTTCATACAGTAGCCTGATGGTTGAATTGGGTGACCAGCATTTTGCGAATAACGACGGCAGTTAGCAAGACGATTAACCGTCGAATGAATTGAAACGAAGTAAAATATTTTTTCAAAGGTAATTGCGGAACAAGTTGTACAAATTTAAAATACCTCCAACCGAGTGATTCTATTGTTCTCCGCGTTCAAATAACGATTCATTACCCAAGGATAATAAAATGACGACACGTAAAGGCAATGCCGCTTGTATTGGCTTGTTTCTCGTAAGCCTCCTTGCCAGTTTTAATTGCCAGGCCTGGTCAGCGGTAAGCGTTGGTGTGGGCTGGTATGGCGGCAATACCCATTATCACCCCGGGTATGGGCCGCGCGCTTATTATTACGATCCAGGCCCTTATTGGGGTCCTCCTGTGCCCAATGTCATTATCAATGTGCCTGTGGAGAATTATTATGTTCCACGCTGCCAGGAGTATGAGGTGTGCGATAATTATTATGATGAATGCTGGATAGAAAGGCGTTGCAATTAAGCCGCTGTCTTTCAGGCTGCAGGCTTTCGCCTGCAGCTGCGTGTGATTTTAAACTTAACACTATTTTTTCACCGGATTTTAAAAAACTATGGTCTTTTTAAGTTAAAATAGTGGGTACTGTTTCAAGCGGTTTTCCATTATGCCTTTTGCCCATGTGTTATTAGCCCTGGTTGTGGTGCTTGTCTGGGGTGTTAATTTCCTTTTTGTTAAATTTGCTCTGGATGAAATGTCCCCTTTGCTGCTTTGCGCCCTGCGCTTTGTGCTGGCAAGCCTGCCGGCGGTTTTTTTTATTAAACCGCCAAAGGTCCCCTTTACCTTAATTGCCTCCTATGGTCTGGTGATGTTTGCCCTGCAGTTTTCCTTATTGTTTTTAGGCATGCATGCCGGCATGACCCCAGGAATGGCGTCACTGATTATTCAGGTGCAGGTTTTTTTCAGCCTGTTCTTTGCCGTCGTATTTTTAAAAGAGCAGCCTCATCTGTTGCAGATCATGGGAGCCATCGTTTCGTTTGCCGGCATCGGCCTTGTCGCCTTGCATCTTGATAGCCACATCACCTTAACCGGATTCCTGTTCATTCTTGCTGCTGCTGCCACCTGGGGTATTGGCAATTTGATTACCAAAAAATTTCAAGGCGTCAATATGATGGCGGTGGTGGTTTGGGGCAGCTTTGTAGCCAGTATTCCGATGCTGCTTTTATCCCTCCTGCTGGAAGGGCCGGCGAGCATGGCTTACACCTACCATCATGTCAACTGGTTGGGTATTGGTTCTCTGTTTTATATTGTGTACATCTCCACCTGGGTGGGCTATGGGGTATGGAACTGGCTAATAAGCCGTTACCCGGTAGGTATGGTGGTTCCCTATACGTTATTAGTACCCGTTGTGGGCGTTTTCAGTTCAATCATTGTATTAGGCGAGCCCTTTGAGCTTTGGAAGGTGGCAGCCGGCATGCTGGTTATTTGCGGTTTAATGATAAATGTTTTGAGTACGCGATTAGCCCGAGTCAAATTACAACCAGCGACCTAACCCGGAAAGGGATGGAAAAAGGTGGCTTCATGCTTGTTATAAAACAGATTTAAAACCCGGGAATTGGGAATGTTCTGCAATTCCTTGATAATTTGCAGATCCGTTTCTCCCTGCAGTTTAATGGTAAAAATCAATTGCTTTGCTTTACCTGAAGCTATCCATTGCTTAATCAAACGAAAAGCCCGCTCGGGATAGCAGGCCACGTCGGACAGCACCCAGTCATAGGACTCTGTCAGTTTATCGGGCTCAAGTGCGAAAGCGCTTTGCTTTAGGAAATGAACGCGCGGTAAACCTGCGATTGGATCAGCCAAGGGCGCTTTGTCAACTGCCGTGACGCTGGCGCCCAAGCTTTGCATGACAAAGGTCCACCCCCCGGGTGAGGCTCCCAAATCAAGGGCTTTTTCCCCTGCTTTGGGATAATGGTTAAGCAGGGTCAGGGCTTCCCATAATTTTAAATAAGCCCGATTGGGTGGATTGACCTTGTCTTCAATGAATAAACATTCACCGTCCGGCCATGGATTCGTTCGCTCTGTGCTGTACACCAGCGTATTCTTATCAAGAAGAAAAAAGACATTCACTGGCGGCAGATCATGCGTCAGTGGAAAATGACGCATCAGAGACGGTGTTTTTCGCAATTTTTCTTCGATTAATCGACCGCGGCGAACATGCGTTAAGGGATGAAGGTACCAGAATTTGCCCGCATTTTTTAATGCAGCGGCCGCTTGGGAAATGGATTCAAATTCAATAAATTGAGGATTGAGCCAACTGTCTTTTGCAAAGCAAACAGTCTGCGACTGACGTGGGGAAAAGAAAAGGTCTCCAATTGTCAGACTATCCTTGCCAAGTTCTTTTGCCAACTCCTTGTGGTATTCGGGTTTGGCAAGATAAATTGCCGCGGCGTTCTTTACTGTATCCATATTAATCTGCGAGTAGAATTTTGACAAAACGAATGGCCATGAGTCTGTTTAATGCAGTTGTCACGATGAATTAAGACTCAATCATGTCATCAAGGCTTTTTTGACGATGTTTGTTTTTCCACTCGAGATCAATGCTGCCTTTTTGCAGAGAGGCCAGCGACTGATCGACGGCGACGCGGTTATCAAAAACGAAACAACTCCCTTGCCATAACGATTCGTGTGCGGGGATTTTTTCAAGGTAATTAAGAATTCCGCCTTCCAGATGATAGACCTTTTCAAAGCCCAGTTGCTTCAGGTAAGCGGTGGATTTTTCACAGCGTATCCCGCCGGTACAAAACATGGCTATTTTCTTATCTTTATTTTCAAGCAGGTTTTTTTCAACGTAGTCTGGAAAATCGCGGAAATTAACCGTTTTAGGATTAATGGCCCGCTTAAACGTGCCTAATTCAATTTCATAGTCGTTGCGGGTGTCAATAACCAGCACGTTTTCATCGTCGATAAGGGCATTCCATTCTTCCGGTTTCACGTAGTCACCGGCATTGCTTTGTGCATCGACGTTGGCCACGCCCATGGAAACAATTTCTTTGCGTAACTTCACTTTGGACTTGTCGAAGGGGTTGGTGCTGTCGTAATTTTCCTTGAAATGAATGCCTTTAAATTCAGGGTAAGCGCTAAGGTAGGCAATGAACGTATCCACTTGCTCCCGAGTGCCGCTGAAGCTGCCATTGATTCCTTCGTTTGCCAGAATGAGGGTACCCTTGATGTCAAGCTCAATTAATTTCGAAAGAAGAATTTCACGCAATTGTTCGGGGTTGGCGATGGGGGTGAATTTATAGAAAGCAATAATAACAAACGAATTCATAATCCTACCTGTTGGAGTTAAAGCAACGACTGCCGGCATATTACCATTTTGCCATTAAAAAAATCTGCCCCTGTTTGAGATGGGAGGGGCAATAATGCTGTAAAATTATACAGGATTTCCCCGGGTTCAACCAGTAACCCTTCTGCAATTTCACTGCTACCCTTTTTTAGTTACAATCGTAAGTCCACGTATTTTAACTGTTTGCAGGTCCATTATGCCGTCATTTGATATTGTTTCCGAAATTAATGAAGTTGAGCTTAAAAATGCTGTCGATAATGCGGTACGGGAAATGGGGACGCGATTTGATTTTCGCGGGGTGGAGTCCAGCATTGAATTAAAAGAAATGACGGTCACATTAAAATCAGAATCGGATTTTCAGGTCAGACAACTTGAAGATTTATTTCGTACCCATTGCAGCAAACGTGGTGTCGATGCGTCCGGTGTGGACATGGAAGACAAACCGGTACACAGTGGAAAAACCTTCTCTTTGACAATGACGTTTAAACAGGGAATTGATCAACCCATGGCCAAGGACATCGTTAAAATCATTAAGGACAGTAAAGCAAAAGTACAAACGTCTATCCAGGGAGACAAGGTGCGGGTAACAGGAAAAAAACGCGATGATTTGCAGGAAATAATTGCCTTATTGAAGAAATCAGACATTAAAATCCCACTGCAATTTGATAATTTCCGCGATTAAAATTCGCAATCAGATGAAGATGTTTTAATCTTAAAATCAACTGTTTTTTATAAAAATTCTGCCAGGAATCTGGCAGAATTTTGAGTGGATTTGGCGATTAGCGTCGCATGGGATCATCAATGTTATTGCGCCCCTGACTAATTTTTTCCTGATTTTGGTTGTTGCCTTTACCCAGGTTTTGAGATTGAGTGGATTGGCCTTGGCCGCCTTTAACTGTTTGATTTTGACCCGGTTTTTGATTGATGCCAGCTTGTTTTTGGCCTTGCCCCTGAGTTTGGGTTTGATTATTTCCCATATTGCTCTGGGTTTGGTTTTTTCCGGATTGTTGATTATTGTCCATGATAATTCTCCTTATCATTGCTTGTCCAAAATTGAAGTAAGCTTAAGTAACCATAGAACATATGAAAGTATTATGCAAATAGCGAACATTTTTTATAAAAATTTTTACATAGAGCAATCGTTTGATATTTAAAAATTTTCCACTATATTTAAATCTCTTTATTATCAAAAAATTTGAAAAAAATGGTATTCATTACTATGCTTAAGATGTAGGTAGTAACGAAATGAGAATTTCGCTTAGTTACCGACAGCAAAGAACCACCCTCGGGTGGTTTTTGCTTTTTTTGTCACAAGTAAAGGAGTGATGCGATGTCAACGTTTAAGCATTCAGGGAAAAGAAACACCAATCCGACAGCGATTCCTCTCACCAATGACGAAGAGGAAGAACGTCTGGAAAATGATCATGGCTTTCAGGGCCCCGCCCCCATCGATGCAGTCACTGAGCAGCCAATGAAAAAAAATAGAAAAAATCAACCGGATACTTCAAATCCAGCCTCTTTTCATAAGTAATTTTGTGTAAATTATGCACAACTGGCGCTTAATGGTCTATTATATTAGACATATAGGTGATGACTGCCCTGGCTGAACCTAAATCAAATTTCGAATACGGAGATTGGTTTTGAAGAGCGGTGTGCGTCCTTGTGAATTAAGGAAACCTAAAGTCCTTCATAGATCGCCACAGTAAGAGCAGTTGCGGCTCAGAACTCAGGAAAGTCGTTACCTGTATCGCGAAGACCCTCCCTTTCTTTTTCAATTCCTCTACTCTTATCGTTTATCATGAAAAGCAATGATGGCATGGATAGCGCGGTTTCCGGGCTGAATTTTGGTGATAAATAAGGTCAATTTGTTAATAATTTGTTCTTGTCGTATACTTTATACACGTCTATAGACAAGGACAACGTCATGAAAAAACTAATTCTAGTAAGCAGCCTTTCTTTGTCCGCCTTCATGCTCTCCAGTTGCACGGTTACCAGCAGCACGTATTCACCCGGGTACAACAGCGATTACGTCTACTCCGTGGGTTATTATGGTTACAGGCCCTATTGGGGAAGCTATTACAGTTCCTATTATCCTGGTGTGACCTGGAGAAACAGCTACTGGTACGGTAATCGTTCACTTTATGGCGGTTATTATGGCAGTTCTTATGGAGTCGGTTTAGTTGGCCGCAGGTGGTAATCCCTGCGGCAGCAACAGCGGCTAGAGGCCGGGAATAGAGAGCGGTTGATGGGCCTCCTGGTTAAAATGATTCCTTAACGTGTCAGCGACAGCGTGCGATAAGGGTCCGGCAATGTTTTTTGATTCAATGGTCATCGCAACGGATTGAACCATCTCGTTAAGAATTTTCTGCATCGTCTCGGGAGTGAGCACTTCCAGTTGCAGGCCGATGTCTTCAATTGCCTGAACAAAGGCGCTTCTTGGCTCCTGATATCGATTCCCTTTCGTGGCATACCGGCAGTTATCCCGCACTTCGGGGAAACGCTGAATTTGCTTTTGATTGGTTCTGGCCACTCTGTGGCTTGCATCAATAGACAAAGCCGTTGCATACAAATCATTGGCCATCAGCATGCGGTTTTTAAATTTAAACTGGCAATGTTTATAGAAATAATCGCCTGCTATCGACAGGATATTGGCAAAAAATTTCTCATTTGTTGCATGATCGGTGATGGCTCTCATGGCGGCCACAAGCCGCATGGTTCCTGTGTTTACAGGAGGCTGAAAAAATAACCTCGGACTCAGCGTGTTAAACAACGGTGGCTGGCCTGCAATCAACGAACTGGCGGCAGCCGGCAGGGTGTTGGGCTGAGCAACGTGGGGCACGACGTTTGAGTCATCATCCATTGATTCCTCCTCGAATCCAGAGGCATCCATGTGATCGGGATCGAGGTGATCATCAACACGGTCAGGGGCGTCAGGGGCAGGAAATGCCTCCCGGTAGCGATGAAGCAGTGCCTTGGCATCGTCCACCACGATCAAGTCACTGGCAGAGGAATCGAGCCCGTCAATAAGCCTTTGACAACGCATCATGAACAGGTCGCAATCCTCTTTTTTCAATTCAAAGGTAGCCAGTGCGCGATAGTAACAGACTTCCAGTTCCATGGTGGGGGGTAAGGGGGTGATGAGTAACTGGCTGCTTTCCGTGTACGAAAGCATCTCGCTCATTGTTTCAGGGTTTGCGTCCAGTTTAAAAAGTGATTCCAGCGTATTGAGATAGCTTAAGTGCTGATCTATTGCGCTTAAGCCCGCTTGATGGCGGTAATGAATGGCCTCTCTTATCCAGGAGTTGCCGGCCTGCAAAAGCATTATCCGAGTCGGTAAAGACGCTTGATTGTCTTGTAAATCGAGCAGTTCATCGCTGATTTTTTCGCAGGTTTCTGAAGCCAGATTTAAAAGATCATGAATGAAGGCCTGATTGCATTTGACGTGGCTATGATTTCTGATTCGTTCAAAGAGCTGGATAATTTCAGGGATTTTTCCACGGATTTGCTGCCAAAGCATCTCCGTTTCCTCCCGTGAAAAACGATCCTCCTCAATAGCGGTCTGAATGATCATGCACTGCGTGTGAGCAATTTCAGCATTGACATAGCATAACGCGTCATAAAATGCAGAAGGAGGATGAAAATGGGGTTGAGCTGCGTACCGGTTCAGGGTTTCGAGTGCGCGGTGATAATGGGTCAGCGCCGCGTGGTAATCACCGCTGACGTAAGCTTCATCGGCTTTAACCTGATCGGGGGTGCCAAAATAATAAACCATAATGATGCTCTGCCTGATAAATTAAACAAGCTAGGCTAACACATGAATTTTTTTTGTTCAATAGGTAAAAAAAATGATTAAAATAAATGACTTAGGGACAGTGGAAGAGATTGCAAGACAGCGGTGCGGGAAGACTCCCGCACCAGGCGCCATTACTCCTTGGCGCGAGAGACGTATTCGCCTTTACGCGTATCCACTTTAATCAGTTCACCCGTTTGCACAAACAGCGGAACACGCACTACAGCGCCAGTTTCGAGCGTTGCAGGCTTACCGCCACCGCCTGATGTATCCCCTTTTAAGCCTGGGTCGGTTTCGGTGATGGTTAGGATAACAAAGTTCGGAGGTGTCACCTGAATGGGTTCGTTATTCCACAGTGTCACCATGCAGATATCCTGTTCTTTTAACCATTGGGCGGAGTCTGCCAGGGTTTCGGTACTGATTGCATATTGTTCAAAGTTGTCGGGTACCATGAAATGCCATTGTTCGCCATCATTATAAAGGTATTGCATTTCCACATCGGTGACATCGGCAGAGGATAAAGTCTCGTTTGATTTTAAGGTTCGCTCGACGACGCGGCCGGTTTTTAAATTGCGGATTTTGATGCGGGTAAAAGCCTGGCCTTTGCCGGGTTTGACGAACTCGCATTCAACAATGTTGCAGGGCGCACCGTCCACCATGACCTTCAAACCATTTTTTAAATCATTACTGCCGTAAATAGCCATTCGTTCTCCACAGTTGAGATTTTGTCGTAATTTCGCTAAAGTTCACGCAGTTTACCAATTTTGTACAATTAATGCGAGATGCTTCTGTGAGCTGGCAAAAAATTCTGGCACAAGGTTTTGCCACAAAAGAGGCGTTGCTGGATTACCTTTCCCTGCCTCACACGCTAGGCAGTGAGGGGGCCGAGCAGCAATTTAAGACCCGTGTCCCACGCGGTTTTGCCAGGCGGATGCAGGCAGGCAACCCGAACGACCCCTTACTGCTTCAAGTATTGGCTGTGGAGCAGGAACTGCATGAGACCTTAGGCTACAGTGTCGATCCCTTGGGGGAAGCGGCTGCTAATCCGATGCAGGGTTTAATTCATAAATACCAGGGCCGCGTGCTGTTAACATTGACCGGTGCATGTGCTGTCAATTGCCGCTATTGTTTTCGTCGACATTTTCCCTATCAGGATAACAATCCGGGCCGCGAAGGTTGGCGGCGTGTCATAGACTATATTCGTGAGGATTCAGCCATTCATGAAGTGATATTGAGCGGCGGCGATCCATTGATGGCGGCGGACCTGGTCATGGGCGAATTGATTAAGGCACTGGGTGAGATAAACCATGTACGCACTCTGCGGTTTCATACTCGCATTCCCATCGTCCTGCCGGAGCGCATCAATGCGACGTTATTAGACCAACTGGCCGCTTCGCGCTTGCGCAAAGTCATTGTTATTCACTGCAATCATCCCCAGGAGATAGACGAATCCGTGGCGAAAGCCTGCCTTGCCCTGCACCAGTCAGGCTGCCAATTGCTCAATCAATCGGTTCTGCTCAAGGGCATTAATGACGAGCCTGATGTCCTTGCCGCGTTGAGCGAACGCCTGTTCGATTGTAATGTCTTGCCTTATTACCTGCACGTGTTCGATAAGGTCAAGGGAGGCGCGCATTTTGACATGCCGGATGATGAGGCTTTGGCCATTTATCGCCAATTGCAAGCCCTGCTTCCAGGTTATCTGGTTCCCCGTCTGGTCAGAGAAGAGGCAGGGAAAAAACACAAAACCCTGCTGGTGTAACCGCTATTCAATGCCATGAGAATACAGAGCAATTAATTTTTCCTGAGCGCTGTAGGCGCCATGGGTTAAGGCTTTGTAACTGCCGTCTGCCTGCATTTCCCAGGCATTGCGATTGTCCTTCAGGTAATTTTTAAAAATTTCATTTTTTATGCGGCGCTGGCAGTCCTCATCGAGAATAGGAAACATGATTTCGATGCGGTTATAAAGATTGCGCTCCATCAAGTCTGCACTGGAGCAGAAATAAAATTCTTCTTCCTGTCTGCGGAAATAATAAATGCGATGGTGCTCAAGAAAGCGCCCGACAATGGAGATGACACGAATATTGTCCGAGATGCCGGGTATTCCCGGTTTAAGGCAGCAGAGGCTTCGTACCAGCAGCGTAATTTTTACGCCTGCCTGGGAGGCAAGGTAGAGCGCTTTGATCATGACCTTGTCGGTCAGGCCATTCACTTTGATAATAATTTCAGCCTCTTTGCCTTCCCTGGCGGTGACAGCGCAATCCTCAATCAATTGCAGCAGGTTTTTCTGCAGAGTAAACGGTGAGTGGCACAAGGCTTTGAGTTTGACCGTTTTACCCAAACCGGTCAGTTGCTGGAAAATAATCTGCGTGTCGGCGGTGATGGTGGACTCACTGGTTAACAAGCCAAAATCGGTGTAGCGTTTTGCGGTTTGCTCGTGGTAATTTCCTGTGCCGAGATGAACATAACGTTTCAGCTTGCCGTGCGTTCTTCTCACCACCAGTGTCATTTTGGCATGGGTTTTATAGCCCATTACACCATACAGGACCAGCACCCCGGCCTCATGCAGACGATTGGCCAGTTTAAGGTTTGATTCTTCATCGAAACGGGCCCGCAATTCCACGACGGCAGTTACTTCCTTGCCTGAGCGCGCCGCTTCAATCAGTGCTTTGACCATGATGGAATCGGAGCGGGTACGGTACAAGGTTTGTTTAATGGCCAGTACATTTGGATCGGCCGCGGCCTGGCGCACAAAATCAATGACCACATCAAAACTCTGGAAAGGATGGTGCAGGAGGATGTCCTGCTCATCCAGGACATTAAACAGGTTGCGTTTATGGGTAAGAAACGTCGGGTATTGGACATGCAGCGGCGGATAATTCAAGTTGGGGCGGTCGATTTGATTGATAACGCTGGCATAGCGCTGCAAATTAACCGGTCCATCGCAATAATAACTGTCTTCATGGTGAAGGTGGTGTTTCTGCAAAAGAAAATCCACGATGTGCGGCGGGCATTTTTTGTCGATTTCAAGCCGGACCACATGGCCGTAGTGGCGGGAGAATAATTCACGCTGTACAGCGACTGCCAGGTCTTCAATTTCTTCCTCGCGCAAAAACAAATCACTGTTTCGTGTTAAACGAAAAGGGTAGCAGCCATTGATTTCCATGCCCGGAAACAGGCTGTGGATGTGTGTTTGAATAATGGATGAAAGGTAAACAAAGTAACTGCCGCCTGAAGTACAGAGTTCAGATGGCAGGTGGATCATGCGCGGCAGAGAACGGGGGGCATGAACCACCGCATAATCGATGCTGCGATCGAATGCGTCCCGGCCCTGCAAGGCAATAATGAAATTGAGACTTTTATTAAATAAACGCGGGAACGGATGCGCCAGATCCAGCGCAATGGGGCTGACGATGGGGAGAATTTCATTTTTAAAATAATGCTTGGCCCACAACTGGATGTCTTCGCTCCATTCATCAATTTCGAGAAAATAAATGTTTTCTCTGCGCAGCGCCGGCATCAGTTCTCTATTGAAAATCTCATAAAGTTCATCGCTCAGAAGATGGGCCTTGCGGCTTAAATGATTAAATACATCATCGGCCGTTAAGCCATCGATATTGGGTTTGCGTGACGACAGGGCGATTTTTTCTTTCAGACCGGCGACGCGAATTTCAAAAAACTCATCAAGATTACTGCTGCATATGCATAAAAATCGCATGCGTTCCAGCAAGGGGACGCGTTCGTTTTTAGCCAGTTGTAAAACCCGTTCATTAAATGCCAGGGCAGTGAACTCGCGGTTGATGTAATATTCCGGATTGTCCAGAGATTCGCTCACACCGATCTCCTCCATTAAGATGGCCTCATTCGCCAATACAAGCAAATTTCTCGCCTGTTTATCTTACTATAAAAAAGCAAATGCCAATAAAGGCAATAAATCCCCAAAACGGCGATAACTGCAAATAAACCAGAGCAATAAAAAATAACACCGTCGCAATACTGATGGAAAGAGAATAATACATACTGACTACACCCTGAGCCACCGAAAACGACGCAGCGGCCAGCAGGGCCAGGGCTCCATACTGAACTGAAACCATGATTTTATGAGCCATGATACTGGTGCTGTTGCTTAAAAAACGGTAACCCAGTACGGCTAAAATCAAACCCGGTAAATTAATGCTGGCAACGGCGAGGATAAGTCCCCAGAAGCCGGCCGCTTTGTAACCGATGACCGCTGACAATTTCACCGCCGTTAAGCCGGGAAATAGAAAAGTGGTACCCACCATGTTGACAAATTCTTCAGGACTAATCCAATGCCGGTAGACCACGGCTTCGTATTCAATCAATTTCAGCATGGAATTACCGCCACCCAGCGAGATAAAGCCAATTTTGCCGAAACTTGCCATCAATGCGAGAAGGGTATTAATCATGATCAACCTGCTGTTTCAAAAAGCGCACATAATCGCAGGGCTTAAGATCAGGGAAAAGATGGCGAGCAAGGGCTTGAACGAGGGCCTGCGATCGCCCTTCCAGGCAGGCGCTGAAAAAAATGCGCGAACCGAGTTTAAGCCGCGACAATTCCAGTTTAATGGTTGGCTCATGGGTCAACTGATGAATCAACGCATCTTTCTCCACGGTAATGAGGAGGGACTCTTTTTCAATTAATTCCAGCAGTTGCCGTGCTGAAAGCCCATCGGTGCCGGGTAAAACGGCTTCAGAAGGTTGTTCATGGAGGGGTATTTTTTTACCAAACCCCAGTAACAGCGGGGTTTGATCGAGTAACGGCTTGTACAGGAGTTCCCCCCGCCTGACTTTAATATTGAAATCAAAGGGAAGAAGCAGGTGATAGGTGTCTTCCCTGTGTTTGCTCTCATAGCGGGTTAAATCAAGATAGTAATCGCTTAAGCCGTTAAGGACGGCAATGTCATTTTCCATCCAGAAATAACGTGCCTCCCAACGCAGGGATTCTTTGGCGGCAGGCACGAGGGTTGGGAATTGCTCGGCATGCGTAGGGTCAATTTCAAAATTCCAAACCAGGCGTTTTTTCATAGGCGGATTGACTGGGTGATTCTTAAGCTAGTCTATTTCATCGGAGCTGACGATTAAAAGCCTTTTTTTCTTCGTATGCAAAAAAGGGTTTGACGCTGGCGCCATTTTTCAAACGCATAAACCCTTCTTCATCGCATATCATATTTCCTTAATAAATACGTTTTATACTCAGTGAATAATAGTTGGGCATTTTGAGCCGTTATGCAGACCAAAACAGAGAGCAATCTGATTGCTGACGATAAAAAAAGACTAAGTCAGTTCATTCTGGATTTATGTGGTTTTACTTTAGACAAAGCTGGTTGCAATCCCACCGCTTATGCGTTTCACCTGCACATCGCACTGCGGCGGCAAATGGTGCTTAAAGCGGACAAATGGAACAAATTATGCCAGGCAATGCCTTTGGCATGGCATGATGAAGCCAGTGCCGGCACGATGGTTCTGCTTAAAGAATTTGCCCAAGGCATTGTCGATGAGGTCCAGCAGGCCAATCGTGACCCCTGGGGCGTGAAATTACTGAAAACCGGCTATTTAAGCGAACTTGATAAAGCCCGTAAAAACACCGAGACGGCGATCCGGACTCTGGCTAATGCCCCGGAGGACATGTCGGTTAGTATTATCCACGGAGAACTCGGCGAAACCTTAAGCAGGGAGTATCTTGATGCCTTGCATGCACACCGTAATTATTTGGATACCCTGCTGACTCTGCCTTTTGTTCTGGAAAAATTCTGTGTTGGTGTAGCCAATAACAAGGGCATTAATTACGTTCCCCGTAAAAGCGCGGAAATGCTGACCCGGGTACTTGACGTGGTTAGTTTGTCACTGGATGAGCATCAGCTGACGCAAGCATTGAAACTGGCTGTGCAGATTACCCTGCCTGAATTACCCATCGATGAACAATTAATTGATCAGATCAAAGATGAGCTTTTACCCTTCATCGTGCAGGTCATGCAGAATAACGAACGCCTTTCAAAGGCCAAGGGTAAAATTTTCCCTGTCGATGATCCGAAAAAAACCGCTGCCCGTCAAAAATTATTGTCCCATCTTGGCATCCATTTTGATTCCCTGCAGGATGTTATCCAAAATACCCTGCTCAATCCCGTTCACCAGTGCCAGCAATTGGCGAGCGGTCTTTTGGGCGCCGCGGAGGCCACCGGAAAAGCCATTGCCAATGACAATGTCATCGACCGAGCCGCCCAGATTGGCAGAATCTTCGCTAACCTTGATCAGATGGCCGATGTCACCGCCCAGGTGGATGAAAGCCTGCTGCCGCCCTGGTTGCGGGAAACCAGCCGCTATTATCAGGAATTGCACCAGAAGGCGGATGGTATTCAGAATTTAATGCAGGCGGCTTATGAGGGATTCGGGGTATTTTACAACCGTTTAACCTACTTTATCCCGGAGTCCGTAAGACAGTATTTAACCAACCGGCAGGATGATTTTGCCGAAATTTTCCATACCTTTGGCGCTAAGGCTTCCGGGGCAGAAGCTGCACTGGTGTATCTTGCCTTTTATGAACTGGCTGCCCGTAGCGATATTCAGGAACCCTTGATTGAGCGATTTTTTAACGCCTACATCCGTGATTTATATAAAGACAAGCAAACCAGATACTCTTATTCCGAGTTTAAAGCGTTCAGAAAAAGCCTTCATGAAAGCGAGTTGGCTATTCCCTTACACCAACGTCTGAACGAATTTGCCGGCCAAAAAAGCGACAAACCGACGCCTGCCATATTGGGAAGTGAGGATTTCCGGGCTTTTGACGTGGTGTTAATGGTGCATCAGCTCAAGGAATTGCAGATGCAATTTAATGCGGCATTGCAGGCTAAAGACCTTAAAGGCTTATCGGAAACCCTGGCGGCCTTGAAACTGGCGATGGATGCGATAAACAGCAGGAAAGACAATCCCACCCTGAAAGCATACAGCCAGCGCTTTCTGGAACCTGCCATTGAGGCCATGCTGCTTGATGCCATGGACAATGAGTTTGTCCCTCTGCTGGAGCGTGTCATTGGTTATGATGAGCCGAGGGTGGCGCATATCAATAAAGCGGACACGAATCATTTGCCTGTGATTTACGCCAAACTTAAATCCAGACAGAGATTATCGACAAAGGATTATGAGTCCCTTAAATCAGTCTTTGCTGATACGGCTGAATTCACTGCCTGTCATGACTTGTTTATTGCGGCCTCTTCGTTGGAAAAATCATTTTGCAAAGTATTCCCGGCCAGCATGGCCAACCCTGAGCCTTGCCCGACACCGCATCAATCACGTGTTCAATTTATTAAGGACCAGGCGTTTCCAAACATTAAAATAACCCTGCAATACCTGCTCAACGGACTCGATGCGCAAAAACAGGAATGCAACAGATTATTGAATTTATGTGATGCAGGAAGCGACTTGCATGCACTCTGTCTAAAAAAGATTGCGTACATCGACAGCGTAAAAGCAAGCATTAATCAACTCAACAATGCGATTACCATCCACCCCGATACGATGGCTCAGGCGCTTGATGGTTGGCTTAGCGGCCAAAAAGTGGAGGAAGGGATTAAACAGTTGTCCTTTACGTCCCTCAGTGGAAAACTGGTTCGCTTTGCCTGGACGGTCTGGCCGGCGAATGAACCCAAACCGGATGATAATTTTCTCCATAATCTCCTGACTTACTATTTTAAGGATTCGGATGCCAGTGAGATTTACCGGGCGCAAAAAACATTTTCGGATGAATTAAACGCCAAACCTATTCCTGAATTAATGCCCCTGCTGACGGATCCTTTAAGTGTCGACCATCTTATTCCAGCTGAAGAAGCGCAGATGGATCAGCTGTTAAATACCCTGCTTGGCATCAATGAGCAATCATTCCTGGCCTGGGGCAGCCAATTCCTTAAAACATCGGTACAAAAAATAATAAGCAGCATTAACAGGGACACGTTAATGAATTTGTTCCCGTATCCTTTCATGGGCATTATTGCCTATCAGATGATGCAGAGTGAGGAAATGCGAGAACTGCTGGGACAATTTCTTGCTATAATGGCCACGGAATACGGGGATGTGATTGCTGACAAAACCCTGCAAGTGGCTAATATTGCCAAAGAAAGACTCTACATGCTGTTAGGCGTGCAGTTGAAGAAGACCATGGAGAGTCGCGCCTACGCTTACGCCATCAGCGCGGATAAGAAAGCCGCTTCATCGGCTGACAGGGATGCTTTTGCTTATTATTACCTCCAGTACCAGGCCCTGAAACGGCAAAACCCCAAGGCGGGTCCGGAGTTGACCTCCACCTGCGTCGACTACCTGTTTAATGCTTTTCTTACAGAAGAAGAGGACGCTGACGAAAGAGAAAATAAAAAAGACCTGCTCATGGGGGCCTTCACTGCCCTGGATCAGCGGTTGCAGGATAATACCCAACCGGTTCGTGAGCGTTCAGCTGTAGAAGAAACACAGGATCAACTTTTATTTTTAATTCAAAACCTGGATTTAAGCGATCCGGACAATGACAACGTTATCCGCATCGCTTTAGTCAACCGCTACCTGCTGATGGCACTGGAGGCCTCTGAAAACCTCGATGCCGATCAGAAATACAAATTACAGCAACAAGCGATAGAAACCTTAGCCAACGTCCTTAAAAAAATGGAAATGGATGAAGCTTCTCTTAAAAAAGAGGAAGAAAAAGCAGTGACTCAATCAGCCGCCAGACTGATGCAATTGTTAAAACCCGCGAAAGAAAAAGCAGCCGCCGCACTACAGCAGCGAGCTATTGAGCGGCTTCGGGCCGCAAAAGCTAAAATTCAGAATGAAATCAATGCCCGAGAGGAATTGAAAACGGCGAAACCGCCGCGTCTTGGACGAAGCGTCGTGGCAGTGGAATACGACCTTGATAAAGGCAATAACCCCCGTCTGGCGGTAACTGTCCTGCGATGGCTTTACGAAGCAGTGAGTTTTACGTCTCTTTGGGTATCCATCATTGCGCCGCTGACGGCCATCGGGGGCGCATCTGGCGCGTTACAATCCTTATTGGTTCTGCTTGGTATCGGGGGCGCGGTGGGCGGAACGGCTACAATCGCAGGCGCGGTGGTTCTTGGCGTCATGGCCCTGGTGCGTTTCACCATCAAATTGGGTAAAGAGCTTTTCGCACACCGCAAGGAATTCAATGACATCAGCAATCACCCTGATTATTCCAATGCCAAAAAAGCGGGATTAATCACGGTGGTTGTCTTGAAATGTTTAGGGTTGGCGTTGCTTAAAACCCTGTTGACCGATTTTCTGGTGGCCAAAATTGCCAACGCCTTTGCCTTTGGACCCATCGCGCGGTTGCGCAATGCCTTTCGGGTATATCCTGCTCAAGACCAAGTCGAGGTGGAGTTGGCCGCACTGAATGACGTTAACCGGGCGATGAGTCGGGTTGAGGCCCTGATTGCCCAAACCGAAGAGGGTGACCTGCAAAAGGCCCTGGAGGAACTGGATAAGGCAATCACCGAGGCGGAGAAAGTCCTCGAATTGTCCAGCAACGATGTGCGAAACACAGATGACTATGAGCAGAAACTGGCCGAATACAAGGCCATGTTTAACGAGATTAAACAATTACACCCGTCTTTTAATGTGGTGCAAAAGATGACTGATGCCATGCAAAACCCGGACGAGCCTGTCCCTCTTGCTCCTGCCGAACCTGTAAAAAAACAGGAAGTAAATCCTCTACCTGCCGAGCAAAGCGCATCGATTGATCTCGAGGCTTATTATGAAAAAACCCATCCCAAGACGCTGGAAACCGTGCAGGGTGTTGATGCTTCGGGTTATACGGCGACCTTAGTCAGCGGTTTCTTCCGTGTAATGGACTATGTCGGGCGGCTATTTAGCTGGCAAAAGCCGGAGCAAAAACAGGATGAGCAGAACGTTTTAAGCAAGGAGGGTAAAAAATCCCTGGATGAGAGCAGCCATCTTGGTGAGTCCAGTTTTATCCTGCTTGACATCAAAACCGAAAAACCCAAGGTTGTCGTAAGCGAGGAAGTGGATGCATTATTAACCAGTATTTCCGTGATCCCGGATGTGGTCAAAGCCGAACCTTTAGAGCCACCAAAATCGCCAACCACCGGCTGGTTTAATTTCTGGCGCAAACCCAAACCGGTCGCTCCTGAGGTTGTTCCTGAGGTGACGCTGAACAAAGTTCTCGACAGTTAATCAGGATTTAAATCGTACATCTCGCCAATTTTGCTATTAACAGTATATACTTAGGTTTCATTTCGACTCTGTTTGGCTGTTAAAAGGAAGACCATTATGGCCGCTACGTTCTTGTTGATTGCCTACCTGGCATTTACCCTGATTGTCCTTTATCGGGCGATGAGTCCCATCCTCTGGGAAGCCGGCAGTATTGTGTACCTGCTTATCGCGACTGTGTATCTGGATATGCATTGGTTGCCCACGATTATTATCGCCTTGGGCATTCTTGCGGCTGTGGCGGTTATTCGGGCGGAACCCTTGCGCCAGGCTCTCACTGATTTTTTTTATGCCCGATCAGGGAAAGCCATTCCTAAACTGTCCAAAACCGAAGAAGAAGCCTTAAATGCCGGTGAAACCTGGCTGGAAAAAGACATTTTTACCGGCACGCCAGATTGGCAGAAACTCAGTGCGGTATCCACCTCCTTAACCGACGAAGAGCAGCATTTTCTTGATAACGAAACCAAAACGCTGTGCGACATGCTGGATGAGTGGGAAATTATTCAACACGGTGATTTACCGGAGAAAGTCTGGTCTTACTTAAAAAAGAATGGCTTTTTCGGCTTAGTCATCAGCAAGGAATTTGGCGGCAAGGGCTTTTCAGCGCGCGCCCATTCTGACATCGTCATGAAAATTGCCAGTCGATCCGGTGTTGCCGCAGTGACCGTGATGGTCCCCAACTCGCTTGGCCCGGGCGAGTTGTTGCATTACTACGGTACGGATGAACAGAAGCAACAGTACCTGCCTAATCTTGCCAAAGGCGTTGACATTCCCTGCTTTGCCCTAACCGAACCGGGCGCCGGCAGCGATGCGACCTCCATCCAGTCTGAGGCGGTGGTGATGAAGAAAAAGGTGGGCAACAACACGGAATTGTATTTAAAAATTGATTTAAACAAACGCTGGATTACGCTCGCACCCGTTGCCACCCTCATCGGCCTTGCGGTTAACCTCAAAGACCCGGATGGTTTGTTAAAGGGTGAGGGCGAAGAAGGCATCACCTGCCTGTTGATTCCGCGCGATACCGAAAATCTCGAAATCGGCAATCGTCATCTGCCTGCCGATCAACCCTTTATGAACGGCACCATCCGTGGCAAAAACATTGTTGTCCCCATCACCACCATTATCGGTGGTCAAAAGAATGCCGGCCGCGGCTGGCAAATGCTGGTGGAGTGCCTGTCCATTGGCCGCTCGATTTCACTGCCCGCACTGGGCGCTGCGTCGTCCACCATCGCCTATCTGGCTACCGGGGCCTTTGCTCACATTCGCCGTCAATTCAATGTCGACATCGGCCAGTTTGAAGGGATTCAGGAAAAGCTGGCGGAAGTGGCTGGTTTGAATTACCTCATCAATGCCACACGCCTGCTGACGGTGGCCGCGGTCAACCAACATAAAAAGCCTTCCGTGGCTTCAGCGATCACCAAATACTTCAATACCGAACTTGCCCGCATTGTCATTAATGATGCCATGGACATCCATGCCGGCCGTGCGGTGGTCGTCGGGCCGCGTAATTACATGACCAGCTTTTACCTGGGCATTCCTGTGTCGGTGACGGTGGAAGGGGCCAATATCATGTCCCGCAACCTGCTGATCTTTGGTCAGGGTTCAATGGCTTGTCACCCCTATGTTCGCGATGAATTTTATGCCATTTCACGTGAAGACAAACCGGCCTTTCATACCCTGCTGTGGAAACACATCCATTATTTCATGCAAAATTTTGCCAAAACCATTTGTTCTGGCTGGACTGGTGGGCTGTTTATCAGTGCCCCCAATAACGGCATGAAAAGAGCCTATCAACGTCTGGCGCGTTTAAGCCATGCTTACGCCTGGTTGGCCGATTTATCCCTGATTTATCTTGGTGGGGATTTAAAACGCCGCGAGCGCCTGTCAGCTCGTCTGGCTGACGGCCTTTCTTATCTCTACATGGCCATGGGTGTTCTTCTTACTTACCAGCAGAACGAAGAACATGTGGATGAGAAACTGCACGCGCAATGGGCGGTGGATTACTGCTTTTATCATGCCCAACGGGCAATGATTGCTTTTTGTGCCAATTTCCCTTCCCGTACGCTGGGTGTGATCATGCGGCTGCTGGCTTTCCCCTTGGGACAGACCATGCGCTACCCCAGCGACAAGGCCGATCATCAATTGGCCAAACGGATGATGACCAATAACCATTACCGTGATCGCATTAAAAAACGCATCTACCTTTCAGGCGATCGGCGACAACCTGTGGATAAAATGGAAGAGACGCTGCAGATGGTATTGAAAAGCGCTGACCTGTATAAAAAAGTCAGTGATCTGCGCCGCTTCAAATTCGATGACATGAAAGTAAAGCTGGCGGAAAAAGTCAGCCAGGGGCAATTGACACAGCAGGAAATGGATGACTTGGTCGCGGTTGAAAAAGCGCGATGGGATGCCATGCAGGTGGATGAGTTCACGTTCGAATCGATGAAAAACAAAACATTCACCTCTGTGGCGGATAATTTACCCAACCCCGTCGATTAAACTTTACGTTCTTTTAACCATTTCTTTGAACTAATCGGTACTGCTTTGCCAGTACCGATTGCTATAATTGATTAATAATTAACAAAAATGCGGGACGTCCTTTCCAGCATTTTGCATTGGTAAAGATAGCGAGAGGTAAGAATGCCTAAAGTAACACCATTACCTGACAAGGATGCCCTCTTAGCCTGCTTTAAATTCCCTGAGGCAGCCGATTATTTTCTGGAGCAATTTGAAAATATCCTGAAAGAAGCGGGTGGCGACGTTTACAAAAAGTCAGAGCCCATTCTCAATAAAATCAGGGATTTTGTTAAAAATACCCATTACCAGCGTGATGCCCGCGGCTTTCCCTGGGATGGCGACACGCAGATGCGCACCGATTTTCAAAACCTGCAGCATCATCTGGCCGAGGCCGCTGTCCGAACGATTACGGCCATCATCAAAGGCATGGTCAAAATGGATGTGGCGGTCGGCAGGGCGGCGCAGTTGCTTCGCGGGTACAGTGAAGAAGGCGTGGCTTTGAAAGGCGTGCCGGTAGAGTCTCTCGATAAATTGTTTAATGCCTGGCTGGCTGAAAATAATTATTTAAGCAAGGGCAGCGTTATCTATCAAGCCAATGAACACGGTGATATTGTCAAAGACAAGGAGGGTAACCCCTTAAGGGCCGATGCTGAAAAAATCATGCAATTGATGGGGGATGAGAAAAAAGGATTTGGCAGGTTTCTTCAAGACCGGGGCCTTGAAGTCGTGGTGCAGCAGCATCAGTATCCTGAGCAAGCTCCGGCGTCCGATAAGCAGCGCGTAGCCCAGGATAAAGCCAAAAAAGGACAAGCGGTTCCTGCTCCGCAGGAAACCCGTCCGGAAGTGCCTTCCACGGCTGAATCCCCGACAAGTGGCGGGCGCATGGGCGGTTAATCATCTGTCCATGGGCCCCCCTTAATCGGGGCAAGTCAGCTTAATCACAGGCCAGGGTATTGGCCTGGTTGAGTCTGTCGATCGAGCCAATGTCCACCCACGCACCCTGGAACAATTCACCCGTAGCCTGCTGGTTTCTTACCAGAGCACGCATCAGCGGCACTATCGAATAGCGTCCTGGCAGGCAAGACGTAAGCGCTTGAGGATGATAGCAGGCAATCCCCGGGTAAGTGTAAACCCGATCATTGGTTACTCGGCCTTCTGCGGTCAAACCAAAATCCCCCACCTGGTTATGGGCGGGGTTGGGGACCAGCACGAGGTGCAGGAGAGAATCCTGAGGGAGAGCAAGGCGGGTGAAATCGTAATGGGTTACGATGTCGGCATTCACCGTGAGGAAGGGTTCATCGCCCAACAGATGACGCGCATTCTGAAGGCCGCCTCCGGTTTCCAGCCCCCCTGGAGGCTCCGGGGAATAATGGATAGTGACTCCAAAGCGCCGGCCATCGCCGAGATGATGGCGAATTTGTCCACCCAGGTAGGCATGGTTAATAATGATTTTTTCAAATCCCGCTCGCGCAAGATTCACTACGTGGCGTTCAATGAGCGGTATGCCCTGAACCCGGCACATGGCTTTGGGAGTATAAAGTGTCAGTGGCTTTAAACGTTCCCCGCGTCCAGCGGCTAAAATCATCGCTGTTTTCATGGTAACTGAATCCTGCGTTGCATGAATTGGTAAAGGGGCTGCAATTCCTGGCAGGATTCCAGGAAGGCCAGGGTATAATGCAAGGTCAGCGGCAGGTCGTTTAAGTAGCCTGGCTTGTGGTCGCGGATAAACAGGCGCGAAAAAACACCCAGGACTTTCAGGTGCCGCTGCAGACCACACAATTCGAAAGCGCGAAAAAAATCATGAAACGGCAATTGCTGGGCAATGGTGGATTGGGCGTAAAAACAGTGGACCCAGTCACGGACCTGCTCGCAGGACCACTGGATGTAGCAATCCTTAAGCAGTGATACCAAATCATAGGTTAACGGACCCTTCATGGCATCCTGAAAATCAATAATGCCCAATTCCCCCGATTCAAGGATCATGATATTACGGGAGTGGTAATCGCGGTGGATAAAGACCTGGGGCAAACGGCTGATTTCAGTCATTAACCAGTCGAAGGATTGTTCAAGCATGGTCTGTTCAGCCAAAGTCAATTCAAGTTTCAAATAGCTGCCGAGAAACCAGGTGGAGAATAACCCTAACTCCTGCCGCATGAAGGATGGGTCAAAAGGCGGGAGCGAGCAGTCCTGTGTTGCTGTTTGGCATTGTTGCATGACGACTAAACTGGCAAGCGCCTGACGGTAAAGGGCGTCCGCACGATCGGGCGTCAACTGAGACAGCAGCAGGGTGTCGCCAAAATCGTCGAGCAGGGCAAATCCCTGGGCTTCATCGCAAGCATACACCGTGGGTGTCTTGACCCCGGCCTGTCGTAATAACTCGCCAACCAGCAAAAACGGCCGTATGGTTTCCTTATCCGGGGGCGCATCCATGACGATGCGGCTGATTCCGTTGTAACGGAGACGATAGTAGCGTCTGAAGCTTGCATCCCCGGTTAAAGGCATTAATTCATGGTCTTGCCGGGGAAGCACGCTCTGCAGCCATTTGCTCAGTGCGCTTTGACGATGTTGCATGTTATACTCCAAACCCATTGCCTGCCTGAAATATCAGGGGCGTTAAATGACTGTGCACAATGTGCACCAGGATCATAAGGTATTTTGGTGACGGTGAACATTAGATATTATCGATTAATGCGGCGCGGTTTAAAACCGGTTGCAGCGACGGGTTTCGCCCTGATAACGCTTGGGATCCTGCTTTATCAGGATGTTTCCAGTGCAGCCGAAACCTGGCTTGAACCGGTTCAGGCCTGCATCATTCCACGCGAGGCGGTGCTTAACCCCCTGCTTCGGGCCAGGATTGCCCACTGTTTGGGTTGGGAGGACAGTTCGGCGTCGCCGATGTGCCGGGGTACTTACCGGCCGGTGGATGTTGAACCCTTGGCTGAAGACGATGAAATCCGCATACAGGCGGATGAAGTGTCCTTTTACAATCAGGGTCGCTCAACACTGACAGGCAAGGTTGAAGTCCATCAAACCGGACGTATCGTCAATGCCGAGACCGCTCACGTGTACCGTGATGCCAAAACCAATCAGGTTAATCGCATTGAATTATTGGGTCAGGTCAATTACCTTGAGCCCGGACGTCTGATGATTGCCAGAAAAGTGAACATCAATCCATTGGATCGCTCCGGACAGGCAGAGGACGTGGTATACCGCTTTAATTCGCCGCGCCCAAGCGCGTCCTTACCGGCCTGGGGACGTGCCAGCTTTATTGAGCGCTTTGCCAATAAGGATTATTTTTTAAAAAAGGCGACGTATACCACCTGCGCTCCGCAGGACAAAGCCTGGCAGATTGAAGCCGATTCCATTGCCCTGGATGATGCCACAGCCACCGGTGTTGCCCGCCATGCCCGTTTGCGCGTCAGGGATGTCCCTGTTTTTTACACGCCTTATTTAAGCTTTCCAACCTCCAAAGACAGAAAGTCAGGGTTTTTGCTGCCTACGCTCGGTTCATCCAACATTGGCGGCTTTAATTTTGCCCTGCCGTATTACTGGAATATGGCGCCTAATTATGACGCCACGATAACCCCCGAGATTTACACGCGCCGCGGTGTGATGCTGGGGGGCCAATTCCGTTACCTGACCGAAAATTCAACGGGTATTTTTAATGGGCGCTTTTTACCCCAGGATCGGGCGTTTAAACAGTTTCTGCGCGATAACGAACTGGAGTTTCCGTCATTGCGCAACGAATCCAGTAATCGCTGGTCTGTCCAATACAATGACATTACCCGGCTGGCTCCAAACCTGCGCCTGCGGATTAATTACCAGCAGGTGTCGGACGATTATTTTCTGCAGGATTTCAGCAGCAATCTGTCGGTGCTGACTGAAAGGCAGTTGTTACGTCAGGGGGATTTAATCTATACCACGGATCACTGGCTGTTCCGTTCCACCCTGCAAAGCTACCAGACCCTGCAGCCTGTGAACCAAACGCCGGTCAGCGACATTTATGAGCGCCTGCCGCAATTAGTGGCTTTGGGCAACTACAACGACCTGCCTTTTAATGGCAATTTGATTTTGCATAATCAGTTTGATCAATTCCACTGGCCGGATAACAGTTTTACTGAGCAACCGGAAGGGCCGCGTTATCACTTCAATCCGGTGCTTTCCTTGCCGCAAATGAAACCTTGGGGGTATTTCACGCCAACGGTTGAGCTGGTTCAGAACTATTACAATATTCAGGGAAACGGGGTTATGCCTGATTCTGAATTCAGCCCCACCATTCCCCGGTTAAGCGCCGACGGGGGCCTTTATTTTGACCGACCTCTGAGCATAATGAATCGCTCATTTACTCAAACACTGGAGCCCAGGCTTTATTATCTGTATACCCCTTTTGTGGATCAGTCCGAGATACCGGTCTTTGATTCAGCCTACATGATTTTTAATACGGATCAGGTCTTTCGTGCGAATCGTTTTTCCGGCTATGATCGCATCAGCGATGCCAATCAATTGGCCTATGGTGTTACCTCACGATGGATTGCGGATGAATCCGGGATTGAAAAAGCTCAGGTGACTGTGGGGCAAATCCGTTATTTTGAAGACAGGCGGGTTCAGCTTTGCCGCAATCGTCCTGGCAAGCCGGATTGCATTGATCCTGCGACCTTGTTGGGCTATTTATCACCACTGGCTGATTTTTCCCCTGTCGCCACGAGAGCCATGTACCGTTTTAATCCGGTGTGGACCGTGACCGGCGACTACGTGTGGGATCCTTATACCCGCAGTACTGATAACAGCAATGTCTATTTCCACTATCAGCCTGAGGCTAACCGCATTATTAATCTCGGCTATACCTACCTGGTTAATGGCGATATTACTCAGGTGGCGCGCAGCTCGGTTAAGCCACAAAAAAATCCATTGCATCAGGCCACAATATCCTACGCCTGGCCATTCAATGATCGATGGAGCACCCTGGGCGCATTCAGTTACAACATCAGCAAACGGTATGAAATGTTGTCCTTTCTGGGCGTGCAGTACGATAATTGTTGTTGGGCCGTGCGGCTGGTCGGAGGACGTTCTTTCCAAAGCCTGAGTAATACCCTCGAGCCTCAATACAACAACCATGTTTATCTACAGTTTCTGTTAAAGGGCCTGGGCTCATTGGGGTACAGCGATCCCATCGGCATGATTCGCACATATTTGCCGAGCTATGTGGATACTTTTCATCAATGAAGGCATAATGGCGGTTAATTAATCAAAGCTTGTTTTTTGGTTATAAATAAACCAAAATGGCGGCAAAAAAACAATTTAGAGGAAAATTGGATGTTAAAGCGGATTGTCTCTTTGGCCCTGTTACTGCCAACCCTTGCCTTAGCTCAGCCTTTAGATAGCGTGGTGGCTATTGTCAACGATGGTGTCATTACCTCAAGTGAACTCAATACTCAGGTGGACGCGCTGCGGCAGCAAATGCAAGCCAGAAAAATGCAGATGCCTCCTGAAAAAACCTTACGCAAACAGGTATTACAGCACTTGATTGATGTGGATTTGCAATTGCAGCTGGCCAAACAGAACGACATGACAGTTGACAGCACGGAGCTGAATGAGGCCATCAACAAGATTGCGGCCAATAACCACCTGACGCTCACCCAGTTGCGTGAAGAATTAACCCGTCAGGGGATTAGCTGGCAGAGTTATCGTGAAAACATTCGCAAGGAGATTTTAATCAGCCGTGTGCAACAGAAAGCGGTGGGCAAGGACGTCTCGGCTATCAGCAATGAGCAGGTTGAAGATTATCTTAAAACGGCGCAATTTCAGGATAAAACCCAATTTACCTATCACTTGCAGAATATTGTCATCCCGTTGCCGGAAGAGCCTACGACCGAACAATTAAACAAAGCCCGCCAAAAGGCGCAGGAATTGTTGGTCAAAATCAAAAAAGGGGAGGACTTCAACCGGTTGGCGATTGCCGAATCAAGTGGTGAGTTTGCCTTGGAAGGTGGCGATTTGGGCATGCGTCATTTGGCGGAATTACCCGAAGTGTTTGCCAAACAGGTGGTGAACATGAAAACCGGCCAGATTGCCGGCCCCATTCGTACGGGGAACGGTTTCCAGCTGATTCGGCTGATTGCCATTGGCGGGGCAGAGCAGAAGCATGAAGTCGTAAAGACCCATGTGCGCCATATCCTGCTGAAACAGGATGCCAGCATGACCGCGGCTGAAGCGGAAAAACAGGCTAACAATTTATACCAGCAATTGAAATCGGGTAAGGATTTTGCCCACATGGCCAAGCAATATTCGCTGGATGCCGCGAGTGCAGTAAAGGGCGGCGATTTGGGTTGGGTTAATTCCGGGGAACTGGTAATGGAGTTTGAAAAAGCCATGGATGCCCTGCCCATTAACACCATTAGCAAGCCGGTGAAATCGGTCTTTGGCTGGCACATCATTCAGGTTCTTGGGCGTAAAAAGGTCGATGACACCGAAACATTCAAACGACAACAGGTCCGTGCCTTTCTGCAGCAACGTAAATTTACCGAGGCGGTGCAAAATTGGCAGCAGCATTTAAGAGCAGATGCTTATGTTAAGATTCTGGATAAGGATTTAGCATGAAGCCGCTGCTAGTCAGCAGCGGTGAACCGGCTGGCATAGGACCTGATTTGTGCCTTTCGCTGGCCGGACTTGAGTTACCCCTTGTGGTAATCGGTGATAAACAGCTTTTAATGCAGCGCGCCAAGGCGCTTGGTTTCGAAGTTGAAATCCAGGATTATAACCCTCAAAGCCCTCTCTGTGCCCAACCCGGGCAACTCACGGTGTTCTCACTGCCCTGTCCTTCTCCCGTGGTAGCAGGGCAGCTTGATGTACGCAATGCGCCGTACGTGCTGGACCTTTTGACGAAGAGTGCCAACGCTTGCCTTACGGGTGAATTTTCGGCTCTGGTGACAGCCCCGGTTCACAAAGCCATCATAAATCAGGCCGGTATTCCCTTTACTGGCCACACTGAATTTTTTGCTGATTATTGCAGCGTCAACCAGGTTGTTATGATGCTGGCCTGTGACGCCATGAAGGTTGCTCTGGTGACGACCCATCTGCCGTTAAGTGAGGTGCCGCAGGCAATAACCCAGGATTTGATCATTGGCGTGGCGAGACAGGTTCATCAGTCCCTGCAAAGGGATTTTGGTATCCGGGAACCGCGGATTGCTGTTGCCGGACTAAATCCTCACGCTGGCGAGGGTGGGTATCTGGGGCGAGAGGAGATTGATGTTATCGAACCTGCGCTGACTTCATTACGCCAACAGGGGATTGACGTGAGCGGGCCTTACCCGGCGGATACCCTGTTTGCAACACAAAAGGCTACCCAATGCGATGTGTACCTGACCATGTACCATGATCAGGGTTTGCCCGTGCTTAAGTATGCTGGTTTTAATCATGCGGTGAATATTACCTTGGGTTTGCCCTTCATTCGTACGTCGGTGGATCACGGCACGGCGTTGGAATTGGCAGGAACAGGACACGCCGACACAGGAAGCCTGTTCGCTGCAGTGCGTAACGCGTTGACCATGGTTCAAGCGAGGGCTACTCATGACCTTAATTAGCCTCATTGCTGCGGTGGACGAAAATCGCGGCCTGGGTAAAAACAACCAGCTGCTCTGCCATCTTCCCGCTGATTTGGCCCATTTTAAAAAAATCACCATGGGCAAACCGATTATTATGGGCAGGAAAACGTTTGCCTCAATTGGCCGGCCATTGCCGGGCCGTTTGAATATCGTTCTCAGTCGGACTGAGTCCATGATTCCTGGCGTGGTTACGGTTTCATCCTTACCCAAGGCGCTTGAACAGGTTTCGGAGTTTCCTGAAGCCATGATTATTGGAGGGGCGGATCTCTTTGAACAGGCCTTGCCGTTGGCTTCCCGCCTTTATCTGACGGTCATCCATCACCTTTTTGATGCGGATGTCTTTTTTCCGTTATGGAATGCGAACGAGTGGTGCTGTCTGGAGA
Organism: Legionella sp. MW5194; assembly: GCF_016864235.1. Lineage (NCBI taxonomy): Bacteria > Pseudomonadati > Pseudomonadota > Gammaproteobacteria > Legionellales > Legionellaceae > Legionella > Legionella sp. MW5194. The sequence continues at coordinate 3,003,062 of NZ_CP045732.1, read as the reverse complement.
CGCTGTCCAGACAGGCGGATGACAAGAATCCCTATGATGTTACATTCTATTCTTATGAACGCCGTTAATCGCACTGGATCCTGTTAAAATTATCCATTCTGCAATTTCTGCCGCAGCGAATCTCGTTAAAGGAATTGATGACGCAATTTTCAGAGCGCTTCCGGGCACAGGCAACTTTCAACGGTGACTGCACGCACCCATACCCACAGGCAATACGCCCGAAGTTATCACTGACACATTGTTGATCCATCGAGGTGGCGCAGGCGACATTATTCGTGGATTTAATGCAGTTAAAACCACAGGCTTTATTACCGAAAGGCCCGGTAATACACTGTTGTTGCTGTGCGTTTTGACTGGCGTGCTGGTGAAAATTGGCCTGTCCGCTATCCGAGCCCAGAATCCGGTAATTGTCAGTAATGATTTCGTGTCCCGCATAAGAAATATTGCAGTGGTTGTAACCAGGCCAGGTTTTGCCGGGTTGTTTACTGCCTTTAAAATAAGCCTGACATAAAAATAAAGGATTGCCGTTGGTGTCGCGGCCAATGGCAAGCGGCTGCCCCCC